>MWLD01000053.1 GCA_002018045.1 Candidatus Synechococcus spongiarum LMB bulk15M | reverse complement strand
ATCCGGAAGCTGGGGGAGCAGTTGTCTTGTGGCTCCATGTGGTGGCCCATGGCAGCGGCTGTCTGTACCTTGGGCAATCCTTGCTTGCAATGGCCAGCCTCTTTCAAGACCCGTTCCAATGCCTCCCAAGTGCCGCCTTGGATGGCATCCGGCTTTCTATAATGGGTGCGCTGGGAGACTGTCGGCGATACCTTCGGGAAAGCTCTACATACTGCTTGCCAATCCCCGAAATACCACGCTTCCAGTTCTTCAATGGCGATTCGCGTCACGACTTGCCATTGAGGGCCACCAGCAGCCTGCTTTGAGTGAAGCCCTGCGTCGGAACAGGCTTGCTCCAGTTGGGACTTGAGTTGATCGCATTGATCTTGATCCATGTCCACGATCACCACAATGCGATGATCCGATGGCAGCCATGAAGCATATCCCCTCAGCCGATTCTTGAGCTTGCGGAGCAATGCCGGTTTCCCTTGATGCTCATGAATCCGAAACGTACAGTCTCCCGGCAGGCATCGTCTGAGTAAAGGGGTAAGAAACGCCTCCATGGAGCGTTCCTCAACGAGAAATTCAATGTGGGACGTGCCCATATCAGGTTTTGCCTCCGTCCTGGATGGGCATTCCTTCCCTGGTCAATGGATCTCCCACGCCAAACTGCCCTTCCATCCAGAGATCACCCAGTTGAGCGCCAGCGTTCATGAACGCCTGAACCTTCTCGTCCTGACCCAGGGCGCGACACTGGGTGTAGCCGGCTTCATCTCGCCACAGCACCCGCACTTCGTCAGGACGCAGTGCATTCAGGAAGAAGGGCGAATGGGTAGTAACGAGGATCTGTGTCGCTTCAGTTGCTTTCCGGCATTCCTCGGCTAGCCCATAGAGCAGGCGGGGATGGAGGAAGTTCTCCGGCTCCTCAATGCCAATAAACGGAGGGGGAGAGGGATCTTTCAACAACACCAGATAGGCCAGCATCTTGAGGGTGCCGTCCGAAGCAAAGCGGGCCATGACCGGCTTCGAGAAGGGGGCGTCCTTGATTTGCAGCAACAGCCTCCCGTCCGGCATGGGATCCGCTGTGACGTTTTCAATCCTGGGGACTCGCGCTCGGAGCGTCTCGAAAATGGATTCCAAGTGGTCGGAATGTTCTTCCGAGAGATGTTGGATCACGTTGGCAAGATTATCTCCCGTCTTGCTCAGTTGCTCCTGTGGTCCCGCTTCCGGCTGCCCTCTTGCATCTTCCGCTGAGAGGTAGGATACATGCCATCCCATAATAAAATTACGCAGCGCCACAATACGGGGATTCTCCGCCAACTGGCCCAGGGTATTGACCGCAAGGGCATCCGGTGCGCTCAAGGGCACCTTGATCCGCTTGTTCTGTCCAGTTGGCAGTTCCCCTGAAATGACCTCGCCAATTCCTTCGGCGTAATCAAGAAACTTGAAAGGTGATCCATAGCGCTTCTGTCGTCTCCAACGAAGCGATTCCTGCGCCACGAAAGGCCTGTTGCTTTTTTCGTTCACCTCAAGATGGTAAGTCATGAGGGGGCTTTTCGGGTGTTCCCGGTAGGCAATCTCGATCAGGATAGGACCATCCGCTTCACGAGATTTCAACTCCCGTGCCCTGCCGCGGTTGTCCCAGGCCCGACGCAGACCGCTCTCGAAACATTCCGCTAGAAAAGCAAAGACATCAAACACCGTGGACTTGCCGCTGCCGTTTGGGCCGAGCAGAACCGTGAGTGGTGTCAGGTTCTTGAACTCAATATCCCGCAGGGCACGGAAATTCTGTACTTTAAGACGCTCGATTCGGGGTGGTCCCGGGTGCCTTCCCGTTGTCTGGTCCATGGTGCCACCTCCTCTTATTAAGAGGTCAATTTTACTGCATCGCCTCCGAGGCGCTCCGGGGAAGACGAGAACGGCTGGGCCGGGCCAGGAAGAGAAATTACCTGGAGATTGTATGGCAAAGCGAAGCTACCAGTATTCAACCTGCCTGGTTGCCGACAGGAGGGAGATACGCTGCGCCTGGTCCGAATTGGAAGACCCAATTGACCGGCTCCAGGTAAGCCCATTTTCCGACTTCTTCACTTTGCTGTAGTAAGCCCCCAAAAAAGCTCCCCGGTGGGGGAGCTTTGACCAACAGTGGGCAACGGATCAACCAAGGGAAACCGACGGTTCGTGCAGGTCGACGTGGCGACGGTAGGCCAGTTCCTTGGCACGGCGGGCGGCCGATTCGCGGTGCCGCTGCAGATAGTGAACGGTGATGATGGACATGGGATGCACCTCCAGGTTGTGTGGGAAAGGGTGCGTTGCTTCGGGCCGAAGGCCCTACTTCCGCCTGAGCATCAGGTCAACGAGAATTAAACAGTAGCAGTTGTTACTGAATCCGGGCAAGAGACATGGTGTTTTGTGAAGCAGGGAACCTTGTCTTGGGGTGACGGCCTGGTTTAGCCTCACGGCTTGCCTTTGCATCCCACACCGGGCATGGCGCGTACTCCTCCAGCCTCCTCTTCCACTCTCCGTTCTTCCCATGCCTTCATGACTCCTTCCCTGCGGGAACAGGGCTTGACCGTGGGGGAACTGGTGCTGATTGTGCTGGTCATTCTGGTTGCTGTGGGAGGAGCATGGCTCTTTCTGGGCAGCAACCGGCAACCAACCCCCTCCGACGAGGCCACAGTGCAACCCTCGACCCTGAATCAGCCCTACTGAAAGCAGCTCAGCATTGAACCTTCCCCGTCCTGGCGGATGCCGATGCACTGGGCATCACGGCGCCAGGCGCCAACGAAGCGATCCAGGTGTGTTGTGCTGAGCAGGCATTGCTGCCGGTGACCAATGGCCTCCAAAAGCATGAGTTGGCGATCCGGGTCCAACTCCGCCAGCACATCATCCAGAAGCAATACCGGTGCCTCGCCACTCACTTGGGCCACCAGATCCACTTCGGCCATTTTCAATGCCAGCACCATGCAGCGCTGTTGGCCAGAGGATCCATAACGACGGGCCGCTTGTCCATCGAGTTGCAGCATGACTTCATCCCGCTGGGGTCCGATGCGACAGGTTCCCAGACGGAGTTCCACCTGCCGCTGGTGAGCCAACTGCTGCCGCAGTGCCTCTTGCCACGCCACCAGATCCCGGTTCCCCTGGTCAACATCAAGACCTGGGGGAAGCTCTGTGCCAGGGTGGTAGAGAAGGCTCAGGATTTCCTGCTCACCACTCAGCCGCTTCTGCCAACTCCTGGCCAAGGGATCGAGCCGCAGCAGCGCCCGTTGACGGCGCCGGTGGAGTCGTGCCCCCAGGTTGGCCATCTGCTGGTCGTAGGCATCCAGAAGCGCAGTCAGGTGATGACGTGGGGAAGCTTCCCCATGGCGTCGCAGCAGGCTGGAACGCTGCCGCAGCAATCTGCTGTAACGGGAGAGCAGCTCCCCGTAGGTGGGTTCCAACTGCAACACCACCCGGTCCAGCCATTGACGCCTGAGCACGGGCTCACCACGAACCAGGGCCAGATCCAGGGAACTGAAGCACACACAGCGAAATGACCCCAGAAGATCCATCTGGCGGGACAGGGGTTGCTGGTTCCGCCAACCCTGACGACCCCCACGCTGGCGCAGATACAGACCAATGTGCTCCAACCCGTCCGTTCCGATCCATCCATGGATCCAGCCGCAGGTCGCGCCCAACCGGATCAGGTCCGCGTCGTTGGAGGTGCGATGAGAGCGGAGACTGCCCAGCAGTTCTACAGCCTCAAGGAGGTTGGACTTACCCGCTCCGTTGGCGCCAACAAAAATGACCCGATTGGCCTCCACCTGCAGTGACGCCTTTCGATAGCTGCGAAAATGCTGGAGTTCCAGCCTGGATAGGGAGGGCATGGTGGATTAGGATGATGCCCATGGGCATGTAGCTCAGTTGGATAGAGCGTCAGATTCCGGTTCTGAAAGCCGAGGGTTCGAATCCTTCCATGCCCGTTTTCTCTGGTTCCACTGCATTCTCACGATCCGAGTCGAAGGGCCATGGCGCGAATCTTGTTGGGGGATTCCAGGAAGCCGAAGCGCTCCAGTTCCGGCACATCCTCCGGCATGGTCATCATGGAAATACTGCATCCCGCCAGATCACGCCGCAGCCGCAACAGCATGGATCGCATGAGGTGGTGAACGTAGCGGGACCTGGGCTGAACATCATCCAGAACGCACAGATCCCAAAGGTTCACATTCAAGGATCGGTCGCTGGTGGCCCGCACCATACCCACCAGCTTGTGACCAGCACCACCAAGGGCGGGACGCCAAAGGCTGACCAACAGATCACTGCGCTGCAACGCCAGGGCCACCCGCTCGATACTGCGCTCCGGCTGACCACAGGCCTGGAGCAGTTGATTCACGGCAGCAGCATCAGGGCGGTCCGGGTCCTGCAAGATCAGCCAGCCTTTGGGAAGCGTCACTGCTGGACTGGGTATGGTCATCTCTCCTCAGCCTGTGTTGCGCATCCCCGCAGCGATGCCGTTGATGGTCAGCAGGGCGCCCCGCAGCAGCTCGCTGCGGCTGTAGGTGCGCTCCTTCTCCTCCTCGCGCAGCGGAGGCTGACGCACCTGTTCCCGTAGCCGACGCAGCAGCGCCACCTGGATAAAGCCCAACGGCACGATGGTGCAATTTCTCAGTTCCACCGACAGCTTAAGGCCTGGATCTTCGGCCAGGAGTTCCCCATGACCGGTAATTTTCAGCACCAGGGAGCGGGTGAGTTCGTACTCCTGGCGAATGCGGGCAAAAATCGCCCCAAAAGCACCCCGATGCTTCTCGCTGCTGAGGGAATTCATATAGTGCTCCGCCAACTGCAGGTCCACCTTGGCCAGCGTCATCTCCACATTGGAAACGAGGGTGCGCAGGAAGGGCCAGCGTCCGTAGAGCTCACGGAGCACGTCCAGTTGTTCGGGGTTGTCCTGCAACTCCTGGTTCAACGCAAAACCCACCCCATACCAACTGGGCAGCAGGAAGCGGCTCTGGGTCCAACCAAACACCCAGGGAATTGCCCGGAGGCCGGAGAGATCCTTGGCGCCGCCACGGCGCCGGGCAGGACGAGAAGAAATCTGCAACATGGAAATCTCTTCGATGGGTGTCACCTGCTGGAAAAAAAGTACCAGGTTGGGATCTTCATGGACTAGAGCGCGGTAGTGGCTACGAGAGCGCCTGGCCAGGCGACTCATCAGTTCACTCCACTCCCCATGCTCCCCCAGCCGGGACCCCAGCAGGCTGTTCTGGATGACGGCAGAGGTGATGGTTTCCAGGTTATAGAGGGCCAACTCCGGCAAGGCGTACTTGGATGCCAGGACCTCCCCCTGCTCGGTAATTTTGATGCGTCCCTCCAGCGTGCCGCCAGGCTGGGCCAGAATGGCCTGGTAGGCGGGACCGCCACCGCGGCCCACGGAACCACCACGACCGTGGAAGAGTCGCAGGCGAATGCCATGGCTGCGCGCCAGTGCCGCCAGAGCTTGCTGGGCGCGATAAATTTCCCAGTTGCTGGAGAGGAATCCGGAGTCCTTGTTGCTATCGGAGTAGCCCAGCATGATTTCCTGCAACGGCTTATCCTTCTCTGTCCCTTGGCCACAGCGCTCCAGCAAACCTCGATAGGTGGTCATATCGAAGAGACGCTCCATCACCCGTGGAGCCCGTTGCAGGTCTTCGACGGTCTCGAAGAGGGGGATCACCAGGAGCGACGCCTGACCGTCCGGGGCACTCACCAGCCCAGCCTCCTTGGCCAGCACCATCACCTCCAACACATCGGAGACGCTGGCACACATGGAGATGATGTAGGTGCGGCACGTGCGCTCGCCAAATTCCAACTGAAGGCGTTTGAGCATGCGGAACACGTCAAGCGTCTCCCGGGTGCTGTCCTTCCATGCCACCGCAGCAGGCACCAGGGGACGCCGGGTCTGCAACTCCGCCAGCAACCATTGCACCCGGCCCTCTTCGTCCATGGCGCCGTAGGCCGGCATTTGCAGGAAGCGGGTGATCTCGTCGAGAGCATCGCTGTGGCGACTACTCTCCTGCCGTAGATCGAGGGCCGCAAGGGAGAAGCCGAAACTGCTGACCTGCATCAGCAAGGACTCCAGGCCTGCGTTGTTCAAGCCGGTCTGGAGAAGGCTGTTTTGCAGGAGTTCCAGGTCCTGGCGGAAGTCCAGATAAGACCCATAGTGCAGTGGACCGGCCAGGTCCTGGCCGAGTGGCGCAATGTTGGAAATGTCTTTGGACCGTGGCTGGGGCAAGGGGGAATTCCAGCCCGCTTTATTCAGGGCCTTGTTGCGGGCGTGGGTGCGGTGTAAGCGCTCCAGGATGTAACTGAGTTTGAGCCGATAGGGCTCCAGGCGGTATCGGGCTGCCAACTGTTCATAGATGGACGGGAAGCACAGCCGGTCCAACTCCAGGGATTCCAGCAAGTCACTGCTCACCTGGCTCCACTGCATGGAGAGGGACAGTTCCGTACGCAGGGTCTCCACTGCGCCGAGATAGCGCTCCAGCATGAGTTGGCGCTGGTAGCAGGCAGTTCTCCAGGTCACGTCCGGCGTGACGGAGGGATTACCATCCCGATCAGCCCCCACCCAGGAACCAAAGGTGATGACGGCCTCGTTGTGCAGTTGCACATCCGGGTAGCTGCGTTGCAGGACCCGCCGCAAGCGCCCATTGAGCTGGGGCAGTACGTCAAAGAGAACCTCCTGGAAATAGAGGAGGGCATAGTCCACCTCATCCAGCACGGACGGCTTGAACTGGTGCAGTTCATCGGTACACCACCACAGACGGATGTCCTGCTCCAACTGGCGGCGAATGAGCTCCTGATCCTCCCCATGGCCAGCGCCGTCCAGTTGCTCGTACCGTGTCAGCAGATCCGCGACCCGCCGCTGCTTATGGCGCACGGTGTGACGCACGATCTCCGTGGGATGGGCTGTAAACACCAAGCGGATATCCATTCTGTTGAGCAGGGTCTCCAACTGACCCGGTGGCACGTTGAGGCAACGCAGACGACGAAACAACGTGCGCAGGGGGATAGGGGCCGAACCGAGGGACACTGGTGGGGCAAAGGGGTTCTCTACAATCGGCCCCTTTGTGTAGGCAGCCTGGATGGAGGAGCGATAGCGATCTTCTTCAATCTGCTGCTCAACAATGTTGACCAGTTGGAAATACAAGGAGAACGCCCGGGCGGCAACGATGGCCTCACTCAGGTCCATCGTGCGCACCAACTCGACGATGGCCTCCGCACTACCGGCTTCGAAGCACAACTGCTTGAGGTGCGTCAGGCGGGAGGCCACGGCCTGGTCGCACTCATCGTTGAGCACAGTGTGCCAAAGTTCTTCAACGAGGCCTAGCCGTTCTTGAAGCAACCGCGGTGCGTCAAGCCTCGTTGCAGCAGTGGCTGAGCCTGCATCGGGACGGTCGGCGTAAGATGGACGAGACGCCAGGATCATGGTGTAGCAAGGGAGGTGGTCGGCGCAAAACAGGCTGTTACGGGTGTCCCTTGACACAGGTGTTGGTGGAGTTCACGCTCACGGCACTCCAGGGCCGTAGCCTCTCGCCTGACAATGGCGCGGATGGACTCTCCTTCTCCATGGGAGCGAAGCCAGCGCATGGAGCGATTCCCGTTCCTTAAAATACTGTGCAGTGGCTGGAGCCAACCCTCCAGATCCAAAGACTCCGCCATCCCTTGCACATCGTTGAGAGACTGGCGTAGCCACTGGGCAGCCGTCAGCACATGGCCATCCCGCCAGTGGTGGAGTCGGGCCGCGAGGGACTGCCGGGATGCAGCTTGGTCGTTGCGGTCCGCCAACGCCGCAAGGGCGTCGGCATCCATGGTGCTGGCCCACAGTGGATCATGGCGCTCGGGGTCCGCCAGCAATTGCAGCAGGCGCAACTCACAGAAGCCGGCAACAGCAAGCAACTCCAGAGGATCATCCAGCAAGTCGCAGATGCGCACCTCAACGCGATCAATCTCATAGGGACGACACCTGCCGTTGGGACGCACCGAACACCACAGGTGGCGCACGTTGTGCATGGCGCCCAGCCGCAGTTGTTCCTCCACCCACTGGATGTAGTGGCCATGGTGGAGAAAGAGGGGAATCCGGGGAGGCGTGATGGGGAACTGGCGCCAGCGTTGGGAGTGGGCGCCCGTCACCCGACCGTCGAGAAACGGAGAGCAGGCGCTGAGAGCAAGCAGCAGGGCGCCTTCGCAGCGCATGAGCCGACAAGCCGCCATGAGTCGTTCCGGATCGGCAATGCCGAAGTTCAGATGAACACTGGCCGTGACCACACGGGTACCGTAGGTGCGCTCAATCAGGCTGTGGTAGGAATTGGTGGGGTCGGACCGCTCAAAGCTGCGGCTGTCCCCCAGGCTGAGGCAACTGCCAGGCAACAGGGTGAGATCACGCTGGCGCAGCCAGGCACGCAAGGTGTGTCGTGGTTCCAGCAACTGCCCCAATTGCTGGCGGTACTCTGCCGCGGGGGGCGTGGCATATTCCAGGTTGCGGCGATCAGGCTCCAGCATGAAGCCAGGCAACGCCCGGGCCACATCATCGGCACACCCCACAACGGTGCCGTCGGGTCGCCCCGTGAACATCTCCACCTCAAAGCCCTTCAGCAGCAGGGGGGCGGTCATGGATGGTCCACCTCCAGGCAGTTGATGGCCCGTAGCATTCCCCGGGCCTTGTTCATGGTCTCCTCGTATTCCAGAGCGGGTTGAGACTCGCAGACCACCCCCGCACCAGCCTGAACGGAGATGTGCCACTGGCCTGGCGCCTGGGGCTTGGCCAGGACGGTGCGGATGGTGATGGCCATGTTGATGGTGCCTTGCAGATCCATGGAGCCATAGACGCCGGAATAGGGTCCACGGCGGTCCGGTTCCAACGCATGAATTAACTGCATGGCGCGAATTTTGGGAGCGCCACTGACGGTTCCCGCCGGGAAGCAAGCCACCAGAACGTCCAGAGGATCACAAGTCTCCCGCAACCGACCCTGCACTTCCGAGACGAGATGCATCACGTGGGAATAACGTTCAACCACCATCAGGTCCTTGAGCTGCACGGTGCCCGGCTGGCAAACCCGCCCCAGATCGTTACGGGCCAGGTCCACCAACATGACGTGCTCGGAGCGTTCCTTGGGGTCCGCCAGCAACTCCTCCGCCAACGCCGCATCCGTTGCGGGATCCGCGCTGCGGCGCCGGGTACCGGCAATGGGCCGCAACGTGGCCAGCCTCTTCCCATCCTCCCGCTGCTCCACCTTGACCATCACCTCGGGGCTGGAGCCGATGAGTTGCCAGTTGCCGAAATTGAAATAGGCCATGTAGGGGCTGGGGTTCACCAACCGGAGGCTGCGGTAGACGGCAAAGGGCTCGTGGGGAAGCCTGGCCTCCAGTCGCTGGCTGAGCACCAGTTGGAACACGTCTCCAGCCATGATGTGCTCGCGCGCCTTACGGACGGCGGCTTCAAAATCGGCACGGCTGCGGTTGGCCGTCGTGGGTGTCTGCCGGGGCGCTGTGTGCTGCCAGGCCAGGGGTCGAGCCTGGCAGGAGGTGGACATGCAGTGCTGCAACCGCTGGAGCCGGAGCTGGGCGTCCGCCCGGGCCTGTTCGGGATCCGGCTGATCCTGCAAGTTGACGTAGGAGACTGCCGTCAGCAGCCGGCGGGCCTGGTCAAAAAGGAGCAAGTGGTCACAGAGCATCCACAGACCGTCGGGACAATCTCCCTCAGCCGCTGCATGAACAGGGACAGTGGGTTCAATCCAGCGGATGAACTCATAGCCCCACATACCGAAGAGTTGACCCAGGGCAGGATAGCCGGGAATCGGGCTGGCACGGTAGGGCTGCATCTCACGCCGCAGCCGCTCCAAAGGATTGTCGGAGTAGACGTCACAGCGGCCATCCCGCCAACGCCGCACGCTCCGGCCGCCGCGGCTTTCAAGCACCCAAAGGGGATAGGTGGCCACCACGCTCCAGCGTCCAACATGGATTCCGCCATCCACGGACTCCAACAGCACGCCATAGGGGCTACCAGGGCTGATGCGCAGCCATGTGGAGACAGGAGTATCCAGATCGGCGGACCATGTTATCCAGATGGGGAGGAACGTTTCCCCTTGGCTGGCCCGCTGTCTGATCTCTTCGAGACTAATCACGCGCCCTGGGCTCTTCGGGAGAGCCGGGCAGCAGGTCAGTCGTAGACTTTCTTTCCGGTGAACTTGACGGTGGCAGGGTTGACATTGCCGCCAATGGAGCGAGCGTTGTGGTTCACCATAGGACGACCTTCGTTCACCTTCTCGGGGAACACCCCATCCTTGGGATGCAGATATTCGATGTCTCCACCCGGGAAGATGCGGTAGATCTTGTAGTCGCTGATCCTGGGCTTGAAGGAGGTGCGGAGGCTGGCGCCCAGGGCGAGACACTGCTCTTTGCGGGCAAAGTACATGACGTTCTCACCACTGTGCATGAGGGCAGCTCCCCCCGTGGGCAACTCGAAAGCCTGGCCCTTTGTGCTGGTCCAGGTGATGGCGTACTTCTCTTCGGTTTCAGCGGAATCGAGCAGGCCACCTGTGCTGCCCAGGTAGGCCGGAAGCTGGCCATTGAGCACCTCTGACATGGGAATCGGGGAGAGACGTGACACAAGCTTAGCAACAGGGCATCCTGATCTTTCGCCCACTGTGAATGCCTCTTTACAGCCTGATGTAGCCAGGTGCAGGTTGCGAACTAGGCCAGCGGAAAAAACATGGTCAACTGTTGAGCCCCGCGCTCGGCCACACGTCCCCCCAAACTGCTGAAGAGCTGCCGAACGGCGGAACGACTGAGATGGAGGCGCCCTGTCTCGGGTTGCCAGGTGAGAACAGCACCCAGATGGGCCTCCCCGGGCTCGTCCTGACCGTGTTGGCTATCCCCCTGCAACCGCAAGCGCAATTTCCCTCCGGCACGGGTCAGAATCACATGGAGGGTGGTTCCCGGGCGCAACCCCTGACCAAAGCGCTCCACTACACCCGCCAGCATGGGCGCCAACAGCAGAGGATCACTCATGATGTCCGGCAGATTCTCCTTCAAATCCAGTTGGAGTCGAAGGCTGTAGTGTTCAAGTTGTTGCTGCCATTGCCTGTGTTGCTGCTCCACAAGACTGGCCAGGTTCGTACGGGACAGTAATCGTTGAGCCTTGGGTTGCCGCTGCAGCTCCGCAGTATGAAAAATGAGGCCGAAGCGGTCGATTTGTGCAGTGCATTCCGCGTCAATTTGCGCCAGTTGACGTTGTACATCCTCCCCCAGGTCGGCGCG
The DNA here is from genome assembly GCA_002018045.1 of Candidatus Synechococcus spongiarum LMB bulk15M. Classification (GTDB taxonomy): domain Bacteria; phylum Cyanobacteriota; class Cyanobacteriia; order PCC-6307; family Cyanobiaceae; genus Synechococcus_B; species Synechococcus_B spongiarum_E. Next base: position 18,608 of record MWLD01000053.1, on the reverse strand, counting down.
GCGGCGCAGAACGCGGCTCAGCACACGGATGGTGGCCAGGGGCGTGCGGATGCCATGGGACAGGGCTTCCAGAAAACCCAACTCCGTGCTCGTTGCTCCTGGCTCCAGCGCATCCTGGTCCGGAGACCCTTCCGGGACCACGGGAGACGCCATCACGGTGATGCTGGGAGGCATGGCCGCGAGGCGGCAGGCCAACACGGACCAGAAGCGCCGCTCGCTGGCGAGGTTGTCCGTCATTGCCACCGGGCCTAGCTGCTCCAGAACTCCACGCAGCCGTAGGCCATGACGGGGATCCTCCTGGAGAAGTCGCTGAACCAGCAGGTCCAGCACCCGGGACAGGGCAGTCCCGTCAAAGCGGACCAGAAACTGGCATTGGTCGGCCACCTTCCGGAGAGAGATGGCCAGTTTCAGACGGCGGGTGACCAGCACAAGAAAGGGGTCGTGACCATCATCCGGTTGCAGCGTCAGCGAAGACCAGAGGCTGACGGCGTCTGTGGACTGGCCGGGCAGGAGGGGCGGATTCAAGGCCCGTGGGGAGAAGCGCTCCGGCATCCATACCCATCCCTGGAGCGTTTGCAGCAGATTGGGCTCATAGAGCGCTGGCAACGGTGCCGCCAGCCAGGCGCCCCCCTCCATCGGTTGTGCGGATACGTCCTCCTGGATCACCTGCAAGGCTGCCCACCATTGACGACGCGCACCCTCTTCCGTCGTGGTTTCACCGCTCCAGTTCCGCCAGAGCAACTGGTGAAGTGCTCCCAAGCTGGGCTGCGCCATCAGGAGAACGGTCGCGTCTGCCGACAGCGCCGCTCCACTGCGGTCACCAGACCAATGCCGAGACAATTCATCAGCAGCGCAGAACGTCCATAGCTCATGAACGGCAACGGAATACCGGTCACGGGACCCAGGCCAGTTGTCATAAACACGTTCACCACCACTTGAAACATCACCATGGCCAGGATGCCAATGACCAGGAACGATTCAAAATCCGTTGGGGCTGCCTTGGCGATCCTGAGCAGCCGCCAACCCCAAACGACAAAACCCGACACCACCAGAAAACACCCCACAAATCCCAACTCCTCCCCCAGGGCGCTGAAGATGAAATCCGTGTGTTGCTCCGGAATGAACTGGAGTCGGGTCAATTGCCCCTGGAGCAGGCCCGTACCGGAAAAGCCACCGGAGCCAATACCGATGATGCTCTGAATGATGTGATAGCCACCTCCCAGCGGATCGATGGATGGATCGAGAAACAACGTCAGTCGGTCCCGCTGATAGTCCTTGAGACCATGCTCCCAGAGCCAGGGTGTGGAGAAGGACGTTGCGGTCAGAACCACGGTTGTCAGTACGGACCCGATCCACCGCCGAGGCAGGTGACACCAGGCCATGATCCCCATGGCAGTGATCCAGACGACCTGAACCACGAGGACACCCGGTCGTCCCGTGTACTGGAGACCGCTCAGGAACGCAGTGGGCAGCGGGGACAACAGCAACAGAAGCCACTGCCAAGGCATGGAAGACCAATACAGCATTCCCAACAGCACAGCCCCGAACACCAGAGACGTGCCCAAATCCGGTTGGATCAGCACCAGCGCCCACGGCACCAGAATCACACCAAAAGGACGGAGCAGGTCAACAGGTCGCCGTATGGGAAACCAGGACAGAACGGCAGCCAGAAGAATAACGGTGGAAAGCTTGGCGAACTCCGACGGCTGCACCTGGAACGGACCGAACGTTAACCAACGCTGAGCGCCGAGGGCCTCGGTGCCCACCAGGTTGACGGCCACAAGCGTGGCAATGGTGATCACCCACAACAGCGCCAGCAGGATGGGAGAGGTCAAACCATCCGCAATGGGCCAGCCTCCCCGGGGGCGGGAACCTGGGGGAGGGATCCGGGATACGGACACCGCCATCACAAGACCCACAGCCCCTGTAATCCAGTGATCCAGCCAGAGCCCATCCATACCCATCAGTTTGCAGACGACGAGCGCAGCACCCACACCACCGAGGAACAGCGGGGGGAATTGCAGAAAGCCGGCTACTCTTCCGGTCAGCCGCGGGATCTGCAGTTGTAGGCCAAGCCAGCGGTTGCAGACGGTGGACAGCACGGTGCGGAGCAACGTCGTGCGGGAGATCACCAGAAGCAGTGACGCCAGCAGTGCCGTGCCTGCAGCGCCCTGGCTCAGCCCTGGTACGTCACCGGCCACCTGACGCTGGGTGCTGGCAATGAGCAGGCCGGAGACACCGATCAAGGCCATGGGTACACCCCAGAGCACCAGGTCGAACCGGGACTCCGAGGCTTGCCCCTGATAACGGCTTGAAAACCGGCTGGATCTGCGGGGTGGAAACAGATCCATGGCGTCAGCGAGGGGTTAGCAGGCGCCTGCGGAGTTGCTGCGCCAATCCCTGCAGGGCGACACCTGCGGGAGAATCCGGTTGGGACAGCACCAACGGTTGGTCTTCCTCCGGCGGCAGTTGCAGGGGCAGTTGGGCCAGCAAGGGCACACGGGCCTCGGCAGCCAGTTGGGCGCCGCCGCCTTTGCCAAACAGGGCATAGCGCTTCTCCGGTTGATCCGGTGGTGCAAACCAACTCATGTTCTCCACCACCCCCAGGACGGTCACACCCAACTGCTGAAACATGGCCAGGCCACGACGGGAATCGGCCAGGGCCACCTGCTGGGGCGTTGTGACGATCACCACCCCCTCCATGGGCACCGCTTGTGCCAGGGACAATTGGGCATCCCCTGTCCCCGGCGGTAAGTCCACCACCAGCACGTCACGCTCTCCCCATTTCACTTGATAGAGGAATTGGCGGATGACCCCGTTCAGCATGGGACCCCGCCAGATCACCGGCTGCCCGGGGTTGATCAGCAACCCCATGGAGACCATGGAAATGCCGTAACTCTCCAGGGGCAGGAGCAGTTGCTGGCCCTGGTCTTCCACCGTCTCCGGGGTCTTCTCGCTCAACCCCAGCATGATGGGGGTGTTGGGTCCGTAAAGATCCGCATCCAGCAGACCAACCCGCAGGCCTGTCGTTGCCAGGGCACAGGCCAGATTCACGGCCACAGTGCTCTTGCCTACGCCCCCCTTGCCGCTGCTAACGGCCACCACGGTCTTGACGCCGACAATGGGACGGGTCCGGGGGGTGGTGGGTTCCGGGGAAGCCGCCAGCTCGATCTGGACATCCTCAACACCGTCAAGAGCCAACAGAGCAGCGCGTGCCTCCTGGACGATGCGGTCCCGCTGGGGATTGGCATGGGACGGCAGGGCCAGTTCGATAACGGCGCGTGACCCCTGGAGCCGCGGATTGCGAATCCACTCCAGGTCCAACACGCTTTTCCCACTGCCCGCATCCGTCAGGGGGCGAAGACAGGCCAGAGCGTCACTAACGGTGGTCATGGCGTGGGAGAACGTCGGGGAAGTGTCAAGATCTTGCCTGAACCACACTCGTCCCATGGTGCAGCATCCTCGGCAAGAGCCCCCGCCTGATGCACGGGAGCGTTTCCGGGCTTTTGCCTGTGGCTTGCAGGATCGGATCTGTGCAGCCCTGGAGAAAATCGACGGCGCTGGTCGCTTTGTGGAAGAACGCTGGCTGCGTCCGGAAGGCGGCGGGGGCTGCTCACGGGTGCTGAGGGACGGCGCCCTGCTGGAGCAGGGGGGTGTCAACTTTTCCGAGGTGGAGGGCAGGCACTTGCCACCGTCCATTGTGAAGCAGCGCCCCGAGGCGGCAGGGCAGCAGTGGTTTGCCCTGGGCACCTCCATGGTGCTTCATCCCCGTAACCCCTACGTCCCCACCGTCCATCTCAATTACCGGTATTTCCAAGCAGGGCCGGTGTGGTGGTTTGGCGGGGGCGCGGATCTAACGCCCTACTACCCCTTTCTCCAGGACGCCCGCCACTTTCACCGCACACTGCAAACGGCATGTGACGGTGTGGATCCTCGCTATTTCCCCGTCTTCAAGCGCTGGTGCGACGAGTACTTCTACCTCAGGCACCGCCAGGAAACGCGAGGCGTGGGAGGCGTTTTCTTTGACTATCAGGACCCCGGTGGCGTGCTCTACCGGGGTGAAAACAGCCAGGGGGACGCAGCTCGGTGCAGTGGTGACATCGGCCCCGTCCAGCATGATTGGGAGCAATTATTCCAACTGGCCCAGGCATGTGGCCACGCCTTTTTGCCCAGTTATCTGCCCATCGTGGAGACACGGCAGACCATGAAGCATGGGGAGCGGGAGCGTCAATTCCAGTTGTACCGCCGGGGCCGCTATGTGGAGTTCAATCTGGTGTTTGATCGAGGCACCATCTTCGGACTGCAAACCCAGGGGCGCACCGAATCCATCCTCATGTCTCTCCCACCCCTGGTGCGCTGGGAGTATGGCTATCAACCTGAAGCAAACACCTGGGAGGCGCTCCTGTATGACGAGTTTCTGCGGCCCCGGGATTGGCATGGGGATGGGGCGCTGGAGGCTTGTTGTCGCGCCCGTGGCGCCCTGGGTTGAACCCTGCCGACAGATGGCCGATGCCGGGATGTTGATCGCTGGCGGTGATTAAATCTTCGGCGGGGCCGGTGGTTGTTGATTGGCCACTGTCGGATCCGGGCGGCGGTTCAGGACAGGCGGAGGCGGCACCTGAAAAAACGACTGGGGAACGTCAAGGGCCTTGGCAACGGTGGTCACCACCCGATCGGCAATGGTGTTGAGGGCAGCGTCACGGGTGGCGGGATTCCGCAGCTTGTTCTCCAGGTCCCCTTCCAACTTGCCCACCTCCAACATGGTGATGCCCCGCTTCGGAGCACCGAGCACACCACGGAAATCCCAAGGGAAGGAGCCGAATTCCCGCGCCAGATGCTCGTCAATAACGGTTTGCCCCCCATACACCCGGGGAATGACGCCGGAACCGTAGCCGTCACGGCCATAGGCGTCGTAATGAATCTCCAGCGCATACCCCCCTTCCTGCACATGACGCTTGCCCGTGCTCCAGTTGGTGCGTGGGTCGTCGGCGTTGTAGATGGTGCGTACACCGGGGTCGTAGAAACGGATATTGAGGCCCCGTCGTTGGCCCAGCTTGGCAATGCGCCTGGCTGTGGCCAGGTTCCAGAAGGTCTCGTCGGTCATGCCAGGCTGCATGGGGCGTGCACCTCTGACGGCCACCGCATAGCCGTTGGTGCCAGAGCCGCTCATTTGTTGGGAGTCCGCATGGCCCGCCAGCACAAGGATGGGCACGGTGTGGCTGGGTCGCCGTTTGCCCAGCCAGTTCTTCTTCACGGTGAGTCGCGAGCGCTCCCCCGTGTTGACTTTCACCTTGCGGAACTGCCCATAGGGCGCCTGGGGCAGGGCCGCCTGCGCCAATACTGCTGGCGCCAACAACGGCTGCACCAGGGGCATCCAACTGCTCAGCAGCAGGACAAGAGCCAGAGGGGAACGGGAGGGCACAGGCGCCAACAACCAACGGGCCTGCACCGAATTATTCAAGCGAGAGTCCGGTTGTGCAAGGGGTGAACTGCAACTGCAGGGTCTTCCCCAACGCGGCCTCCACGGCCAGCAGCTCATCGCGATGGACACGCATCACCAGGCGACTGGGCACCACTTGATCGGGCGTGAGCAACCGGATCTCCAACTGCTCCTGTCGTTGGGCACGGTGCAGATACACAGGTGCGGCCGGCAAGCCCACCAGTCCCAGGCCAAGGGGCCATGGGTGACTTCCGGGCAGCACCTGGCCAATCACCAGCCCCAGCGCCAGGCCGCCACAGCAGCCCAGGACCGCCAGCAACACGGCCAGGGGGACACTGGCTGCCACATGACCTTCATAAACTAGGTGGCGCTGTTCCGGACGGGTGCGGACCACCTGCCAGCCCCGCTTCGCCAGCCAGTTGTCCAGGTCGCGCAACAACGGTAACGAGGGACGGTAGCTGCTGATGACCATGGCTGTGGTGCGGTCCTTGCTGGAGGCCCGCAGAAAAAACACCAAGCCCGTGGACAGCAACAAGGTCAGCAGCAGGGTGGAGGGCAGGACAACGGAAGGAGGCATGGAGCCAAGCCGTGGCGTTCGCAAGCCATAGCCTGGCGGATTTTCCCTTCAGGCAGAGGTCGCAGCAGGGCGGAGACGGCGACGTTCCACTTTCAGTTCGTCAGCGAGGCGACGATCCTCTGTTGTCAAGCTGGAACCAGCCACAGGACCAGCCCCTGACAACGAATTCAGCCTGTTGTCCTTGAGCCAGCTTTTCCACGAGGCCACGAGAGACCGGGCCTCCGGATGCACGGCCTCTACCAGGTGCATCATGCGCCGTGGGCGCCCGCGGCTGGGGCAACGCCTGGAATAGCTGGTGACGGCCCCTTGGCGGTCCAGGAATTCAATGGCCTGCTGCAGCATGGTCTCGGAGATGCGCAGATGGGGATGAGACACCGCCAACTGGTTGGTCATCGCTGTGGGGTAGTCGTCTTTCCGGAGAAGGCACTCCAGAATCCAGCAGACCGACAACTCAAGCCCCAGGTATTGAACCGGTGGCTCGGCAAAAAAGCGCTGAATATCAAGCAGGCCCATGGTGGCCAGTTGACGTCGAGAAGCCATGTGCTCCTATGCAACTGACTATGGCCTAGTCCCGATCTTTTTGATTTTCAAGGTGGATTTGTGAAGGAATTGGCAAGCTTGCAGTGGTTTCTACGTCATGTCTGTCGATCCCATGCCAAATCAAGCTGCCCATTTCGCTGTTTTTGATGGTGACATCAGTCAGGAGTGGGCCTCCCTCTACAGCAACAGTGACGCCCTCGCCGTTGATACGGAAGCCATGGGACTCTGCCATGGTCGTGACCGTCTCTGCCTGGTGCAGATTGCCGATCGCAAGGACCGGGTCTGCTGTGTGCGCATTGCCCGTGGCCAGACCCGTGCCCCCCGACTGCAGCACGTGCTGCAGTCCGACCGTACCGTGAAGGTGTTCCACTACGCTCGCTTCGATGTGGCTGCTCTCCGCGAAGCACTTGGCATTGCGGTGCAGCCGATTTTCTGCACCAAGATCGCTAGCCGTCTGGCCCGCACCTATTCCCCTCGCCACGGCCTCAAGGACATGGTTCAGGAGTTGTGCGGCGTGGAACTGGACAAGGGGGCCCAGAGCAGCGATTGGGGGCGGGTGGATCAACTCACGGAACAGCAGTTGGCCTATGCCGCCAACGATGTGCGCTTCCTCCTGGGCGCCATGGACCGCTTGCGGCACATGCTGGCCCGTGAGGAACGTCTGGATCTGGCCCGGCGTTGCTTCGCCTGTGTGCCGACGCTGGCGGAGCTGGATCGCCAGCATTTTGGCAACATCTTTGATCACTGAATGACCCATGGGGCAAGGAGAGTCGATGCAGTTGCGCTGGGACGGGGACGTCAACCCCGCCAAGCTGGGCATCATGGTGTGCGGTCATGGCAGCCGTAACCGCAAGGCGGTGGCGGAGTTTGCCCAACTCACCACAGGTCTGGGACGTCTCCTGCCTCGCCACCCCCTGGCTTACGGATACCTGGAGTTTGCCCATCCCGTCATTCCCTCCGGCCTGGACAGGCTGCGCTCGGCCGGTGTGGCACAGGTGGTGGCGGTACCGGGAATGCTGTTCGCAGCAGGCCATGTGAAGAACGACATTCCCGCTCTACTGAACCGCTACAGCGCTGCCACCGGGCTGTCCATCAGCTATGGCCGTGAACTCGGCATGGATGCCCGCATGGTCCGCGCAGCAGCGGCCCGCATTACCGCGGCCTTGCCGCCAGAGGCCCGGGATGCGCAAGGGGTCGCCATGCGCCAGGACACTCTACTGGTGGTGGTGGGTCGGGGATCACGGGATCCGGATGCCAACGGCAACATGGCCAAGATCACCCGCATGTTGGTGGAGGGCCTGGGTCTGGGCTGGGGAGAAACCTGCTATGCCGGCGTCACCTTTCCCCAGGTGGAGGACTGTCTACGGCGGGCAACGGGTCTGGGTTATCGCCGCATTGTGGTCTTCCCCTACTTCCTGTTTTCCGGGGTGCTGGTGAGCCGTATTCACCGGGCGGTTGACTGCGTGGCGGCCGATCACCCCCCACTGGACATCCGCAAAGCGGCTTACCTCAACGACCATCCCCTGGTGCTGGACACCTTCCGTGCCCGCGCCCAGGAGGCTCTGGAGGGAGACAACGCCATGAACTGCGCTTTGTGCAAGTACCGCATCCAGGTACTGGGTTTCGAGAACGAGTATGGCGCTCCTCAGTCGAGCCATCACCACCACCATGAAGGTCTGGGCAAGGCCTGCAACCTCTGTGACGGGGACTGCACCGGAGCCTGCGAAGACGACGTGAAGGCCAAGACTCACTACCATTGAGCATTGCGGCCAAGTCAGGGCTAGCTAACGCCTCCAGTGGGGGCCGCTTTATTCTTCCTCCGGCGCATAGAGATCACGGATGATGGAGCGGAGCTGTCTTGCATCAGTATCGGAAAGACTGTCAATGCAGTGATGAAAACGCTCCTTGCTGAGGGTACGAATCTAGTCCACGGCAACTTCGCTGTCCCTGCCTGCACAGACGATCTGAAGACGGCTGGGCCAGTCCCTATGAAGCTTTGACGTTAAAGGGCAGATCACAACTGTCTCCAAGTGATCATTCATGAAATCCGGGCTCACAACAGCCACAGGCCGGGCTTTCTGCATTTCAGATCCTTCTGCCCCATCCAGAGAGGCAACCCATATCTCGCATTGGCGAGGTTCAGGGAAAGCAAGCATTTTGTCAGGAAGATTTTACGGGACTTTCTCTTAACACAGACGGCATTGAAATTGCAACCCCCATGAGCACGCAGGAGGACAGTTTCTTGACCGGTTAGAAGGAATTCTTAAGATTCCAATAAAAACATCGTCCCTTTCACAGCAAGGCCTTTTGAAAAGCCGGTATTGGACCAGAGGAGAGTTCCACTCTCTTCTCTCCCCTAAGCAGGCATCATCTCTTCTTCAAGAAGTGCATTAAGTCCATCACACGTCGCCGAATCGAAGTCGCTCCAATCTTCGTTCTCAGCAGCCATTTCCTTAAAAGAGGCTTCCCAGGAGTGAGGGGAGGGGCAAGTGGGTCCGACTACCTTCGTCTCGACGGGTTTGCCTGGTACCGGAGAAGGTGGGGCTGGGACGTCTGGGGGGAACGTAGCCCCGAGGGACAGGGCAAGGCCAGCACCCACACTGAACACTCTTGTGCCCATGCTCGATGCATCAAGGCGGCCAATGGTCAAGCTTGAATGCCTCATTTCTAATAGTCCGTTGAGACATGACTATTTCTCACAGCCTGTGAGGGATAGTCATGACATGCTTAAAACGTAATACCGACCACCATGATTTGTCAATAGATGGACAGGGCTCTCACCAATAAGGCTTCAGTGAGGCCAGCAACCTCTGTGACGGGGACTGCACCGGAGCCTGCGAAGACGACGTGAAGGCCAAGACTCACTACCACATCCACCAACGTTGAGCGCCGCTTTATTCTTCTTCCGGCAAGGGGCTGGGGTGGGCGACGGTCTCGTCCAGTAGTTGAGCCATGGGTGGACGCTCGCCCTGGTCGCCATACCGCTCTTGCAGTTTTGTCAGTTGGGCCTGGGCAAACTCCAGCCGCTGGGCCACGCCGCGCACCCCCTCCCGGGTTGCTTGTCGATCCAGCCACTGACGGGCAGAGCCAAGGGAGATGTGCAGAAGCGAGGCGATACGGGCGCAAATCACCGCATATGCTCCTTGCTGGGAGAGGGCCATGACGACAGGGCAGTGGGGTTGATGATCCCATGGGGTTGCAGCAAACGCTGCCGCACCAACCGGGCAATGGACCCACTGCCACCCCGCGGTCCCATGCGCCTCTGGCCACGGCGTCCCAGGAGCCGGCCATACCGGGGATCTCCCAGCAGATGCGCCAACTCCTGCCGGAAGTGTTGTTGGGAAAAACAAGGCAACACCGCACCCCCCAACAGGCGACTCTGGCGGCGGGCAAACGCTGGTGTGAACTGTGGACCCGGACCCGGCAACGACAGGGCTGGTACCCCACGACCCACCAGTTGCTCCGTGGCGGTCCCCGCTGTGGCCAAGCCCAACTTTGCCCAGGTTAGCCAGGTCTCGAAGCAGCCAGGTCCCCAGAGCAGCAGCAGGTGGTCCCGCTGCCAGGCCAGACGGCTCTCCGTGTCCGGAGGGGGCTGGCGGGGGGAAAAGCCCTGCCCTGTCACCACGGTGGTCATGGCCCGGGGGTCAAGCTGGTGACCTGTGGCCAGCAGCAATACTGCCTCCAGTTGACGGGGCAGGGCAGCCAACAAGCGTTCGAGGTTGATCATGCACTCGGGCAGTCGGCTGCCCGGCAGAACCAATAACCGTTGCTGCCGGTGCAGGCTGCTCGGCAGGGGTGGATCCACCACGGGGCCATCCACCATGGGATTCCCCGGGGCCAGGGCGTTGACGCCATGGCGACGCAATCCGCGCGCCGTGAGGGAATCGCGCACCACCACAAGGCGGCAGCGGCTGTGGCCCATCAGCCACCATTCCCAGGGATCCCATTCGCTGCCCTTGCAACGGTGATAGGCATCCGCCATGGGTGTCGCTCCCCGGTCGGTCAGCCAGGTCCAGTCGCTCTTGGGGGTGCCGATGAAGCCATAAGGCCGACCACTGCCCCGGGCCAGCACCAGGGGGAAGAGATCACCAACGGCCAGCACCGCCCCCTGGGGATGGGCGCCCCGCCAACGCCGGATGCAGCGCCATTGGCTCAGGGCGAGACGTCCCAATCCCGCCCGCAGGTCTTGTAACAGACCGGTGAAACTTTGATTGCCAAACCCGCCACTGGGCAATTGTTGCCGTGGACCCATGGGCCGAAACCCCGGAATGGACGTCAGACCGTCCCCCAGTCCCACCAGGGCCATGCCCTCTATCAGACCGTCATACCCTTGCTGCCGCAGGGACGTGAGAATACGGGCGGCAATCAGATCTTCTCCATGGCCGTTGCTGAGCACCAGCAGGGGAGGAACAGGGGACTTGCTACACTTCATGGAGGGAGCACGGCTCCTTGGTGGCGGCATGGCCAAGTGGTAAGGCAGAGGATTGCAAATCCTTTATCCCCAGTTCGAATCTGGGTGCCGCCTTCGCAGTTTTCGAGAGGGCAAGAGCAGAGGCCGGATTGGAGCTGGCTCTGCTCCATCTTCCATCGCCTGGCCCTGTACATGCCTTCTATGGCTCAATCCCGGCTTTCAGAAAAGCCTGACCGAGAAAGGGAAGTGGGAATCTACTGCGGTCTGTTTTCGAGATTTGCCAGGGTTTCCAGAAACTCGTCGCGAAACCGCGCTGCTTCCGTGAGCGTAGTGGACACTCCTCGCCATGCTTGACGGATTTCATCTTGCCTTTTACAGTAGTCACTTTTGGAGAAACGCTTCTCTTGGGGTAAAGCCTTGAGCTGTCCTGCAGGATTGCGGTGGCATTCCCAATTCTCTGTCTGAAAGGTTGTGTTGTCTGGAAAGATAGCAGTTAGCACCCAAGCATCCATTGTTTTGGATGGGGTGCAGAGAACGGTTCGTGGTGGGCACGTTTGCTCGCCAAGCCAACCGAGGAGAACCGTTCGTAATGCATCTGTTGTATGACGGGGTGGTGGGCAGGACTTTTTGCAAGGCAGATCATTCTGTGGCGGGGATTGGATCCTTGCGCTGGCGTACGTCTTGTCTGCTACGTCGGCATCCAGATGAATAATCAAGAGATCCCATTGGGATAGTGCTGAAGAGCCGGACAGCGAGCCGCCACCTTCCTCAGCCGCTTGACGACTCCAACGATAAACTCTACTCCATCCAGCAGGTCGAGGTCTGCCTCGAAATGAGACTGAGCTCTCCGGCTGTAGGGTCTGAAACTCGAAATCGGCACCATCAAGCAAGGAACGGATAATCGCCTTGAGGACAATGCTGTCGGTTCGACCTTCAACAACCGCTGCGATCCGACATGACCTAGACATCGGGAACACCTCCCAGATGCCCCATCACCCATAGCCGAGACAAGGACCAACCCCGCTCCGCTTTTTCCAACAGACCTTCAACCACCACGCGGCGAATGGAAGTGCGGCCTGTGTCGGTGCGTGACACGGTGAACAGGCGCACACGATCGTCTTGCAGGGGGAGGCCATCCAGAATCAACGGGTTGTGGGTGGTGAGCAGAATCTGGCGCGGCTCTTCCATGGCCATATACCACTGACATAAGCATTCCATCAACGCCCGTGCCAACCGGGGATTCAAGCTATGATCTGCGTTGTCTATGGCACAGAGGGGTGGACCGGCCTTGTGTCCAGCGATGACTGCCAAGAAGAGAGCATATAAAGCCCCTTCGGAAGCTTCATAGGCAGACAGGAGATTTTGACCCTCCTTCATGAAGCGGTCACGAAATTCAATTGTAGTTTTCACGGAGGATTTTGTTGGGGAAAATGGATTTTGAGCAGCGGATGTTAATGTAATTTCCTTGGCCCAATCAATGAGCTCCAGAACGTCTTGGCAAATCTTCCAGACCCTGGTATCCTTATTACGCTGTATAAGCAGATTGTGAACCGCTGGAAGAAGATTACCTCCTGATAAGCCCACTGGCGTTTTTGGCTGTGTTTCTGGTGTCACACCGCGCAACACAGCCGTAGCTGGGGAAAAGATGACATAGCTCTGTAGGGATTCCAATAGGGAGAGTGCTGGTCCCTTAGCAACTTCAACGGCCTTTAGAGCAGCAAAACCCCGTTGCTTGTTCCTATCTAGCTTTTCATCGGTCTTTTTTTTGCTTGCAGGTGAACGGCCAACCAGTTTCCGGTCCTTCTCCTTCCAGGATTCGGTCTTGAATGTCCAGGCGGGATCCGGGTCTTTCAAGTTATTCCATAGACACACCTTGTATTCTGCTTGCGAGCTACCACAGGCTTCAAAAGACAAATGGGCAGGGATTCTTTTTCCAGGTTGGGCAGGGAAGGCAGATTTGTAACGCTTGGGAGCACCAAGGCGAACACCTCTGGCCAACAGGGCTTGATCATCAACCTTACCATCTGCGGCGGCGGAAAGAATTCCCAGGGCTTCCAGAAGATTGCTCTTGCCGCTGCCGTTGGCGCCAATAAAAACATTCACTTGCCCCAACTCGACCGTCACATGCTCCAGGGACTTGAACGTTCTGACCGAAAACCTTTCAATCACGTCTGCAGGTTCTTCAACGGGTTCCCATGGCAGCCTAAGTCATCTGCAAACCGGGGGAGCGGGATCTGCTGTTACTGGCAGCCACCGCACCCCCATAGCGGCGTGGGTCAAAGCGCCGGACGGGGAAAGCGCCTCCGGCATGGACTGGAAGCATGTCCTGACGGTTGGTCCAGGCCCTAGGCTTATCACTGCCAAAGACGACCGGAAGCCATGTGGTCACCTGCTCAATTTCAGGGGGATCCAGGCAATAGCCAGGAACCCGCGCAAGACGGTGCTGCCACAGGGAAGCAGGCTGCCGAGGAGGTGGCCAAAGCGTTTCAGGCGGTCCTGGAACAAGAAAATCAGGCCCTGCGGAAGCAGTTTGGCAAAGGGTTCAACCCCATGCAAGCCCAGGCAAGGGCATTGCTTTGGCTGATGGCTTTACATGACATCCACACGAGTGCGGTGAAGCAAGCCATCGCCGACAGCAATGGGGAAGCAGTGAGTGGCTGGGCAGAGGACATGGGCAAACTCTCGGCTGCGATCACCGTCCTGGAAACAATTCAGCCGATTCCGTAGGGGGAGGATTCAGCCGATCCCCAGCAGGGCGTGGGTGAACGCTTCACCGCCAAAGGTAAGTTCGGTGGCAAGCAGGGCAATAAAGCCCAACATGGCCATGCGGCCGTTGAGCTTTTCGGCCCGGGCATGGAAGCCCCAACCTTGATCGGCATCCACCACCAACATGCGGGGCTCGCGGGCAAAGGCATTGAGACGCCCTCCGTCTTCCGTGGTGACGGTGGCGCCACGGATGATGGGGGACAGGGTCAGATCGGCTTGACTCATGGCTTCATCAGCAACAGACTTGACTGTAACAGATTGTTAAGGCTTGTGTGGCCGGGGGATGGGGTTTCCCGTCCCTTGGTGAGCTGGCAGAGGGTCTCCCCCATGCGCCCTGGCAGTTTTGCCCCGGAGCAGGTTGACATCCTCCCTTATTCTTCACTCACCCCTTCAATGCGGTCCTCGACATCCTGATAGAGCTGCTGGAGTTGTTCCACGTTCTCGGCACTGGTATCCCAGTAGCCCCGTCCATGCACCTCCAGCAAGGTGCCCACCATCCGGCGAAAGCTGTGGGGATTTAACGCCAGCAGCCGTTGCCGCATCGCCTCGTCCTGGATAAACGTGGCATTGGCTTCCTCGTAAACGAAGTTATCCACCTGGGCACTCGTGGCGCTCCACCCCAAGGTGTAGTTGAGTCGCTTGGCCAGTTCCCGCACCCCCTCGTATCCGGAGGCCAACATGCCTTCATACCAGCGGGGATTCAGCAACTTGGTGCGGGAATCGAGCCGGATGGTTTCCGCCAGGCTGCGCACCTGGGCATTGGCTGTTGTGGTATCCGCGATATAGCTGCTGGGTTGTTTGCCGTCGTCCCGCAACGTGCGGATCAGGTTGGTGGGGTCGGAATCAAAGTAATGGCTCACATCGGTGAGGGAGATTTCAGCGGAGTCCAGGTTCTGGAACGACACGTCCGCAGTTTTGAGGGTGGACTCGAAAATTTCTCGCTCCATGGAGAGCTGACCGGGATTTTCTCCGTTAAAGGCAAAGCTTTTACGACTGAGGTACATGTCTTGCAGCTCGCTTTCTTCTTCCCATGTGCTGTTTTCCACCGCCAGATTTACATTGGAGGAATAGCTACCGCTGGCGTTGCTGAACACACGGGTTGCGGCGCGGCGTAGGTCGGTACCCTGCTCTGCAGCCTGAGCCAAGGCGTGTTTCCGCACAAAATTCATGGCCTCGGGCTCGTCCGCTTCCGCGGCCCTCTTCACCGCCTGATCCAGCAGAGCCATTTGATTGATAAACAAATCCCGGAAGACACCCGAGCAATTGACCACCACGTCGATGCGGGGACGGCCCAGCACTTCCAGGGGAACGAGTTCCAGCTTGTTCACACGACCGATGGTGTCGGCTTTGGGCTGGACACCGAGAAACCAGAGAATCTGGGCCAGGGATTCGCCATAGGTTTTGATGTTGTCCGTGCCCCAGAGCACACAGGCAATCGTTTCCGGCCAGGCGCCGTTGTTGTCCTGCCGTTGCCGTTGCAGCAGTTGATCCACCACCTGTTTGGCTGCCGCCACGGCGGCCCGGGTGGGAATCGCCTGGGGATCCAGGGCGTGCATGTTTTTGCCGCTGGGCAGCACGCCAGGGTTACGGATAGGATCGCCGCCAGGTCCCGGGAGAATGTACTCCCCGTCCAGGCAACGCAGCAGGCTGTCCAGTTCCTGATCGGCGCAAATCTGCATCAAGCTGTTCCGGAGGTAGCCGAACAGCTTGTCGAGGGCCTCTTGATCCACATGGGTAAAGCCCTGATTGATCAAGGTGCGTAGCCATGGGCTCAGGCCCTGGCGACCCAGGAGTCGGGTGAGCAACTGCTCCGGTTTGCTCAACAGCTTTTGCCACCGGTTGCGACGGGTTGCTACATCCACGCGCCCATCGCGCCGGGTGACCACTGCCACCATGGCGGCAACAGCCGCACGGCTGGCGTCGTTGATCCGCCGCGTCAACTCCACGTCCGCCAGCACACCGGCGTTATTGCCTGCGTAAATCTCGTCAATGGACCGACCCAGGCAGGCAGCCAGGAGACCGGGGAGACCCAGGAGTCCCTCCTCTTCACGATCCAGGGCGGCAATGTTCACCAGGGTGGCCACTGCTTCTTCGGCTGTGGGGGGCTTGCCAATGGTGTGGAGACCGCAGGGCAGCAGACGGCTCTCGATCTCCATGAGCTGACGGTAGACCGCACCGACCACGCCGTCACGGGCCTGAAGATCCAGACTGTCCACGTCGTCCGGCAAGGCTACGTCCTGATCCAGGTGGCAGCGCCGAGCCGTTTCCACAACGGCATGGACGATTTGCACGCCCCGGCTCCCGTCCCGCAACTGCTGATAGGAACTCACCAACTCGCTTAACTCCTTCAGTCCTTTGTAAAGACCGGCGTTTTCCGCTGGTGGGGTGAGGTAGCTGATGGTGGCTGCATAGCCGCGGCGCTTGGCAATGGTGGCTTCGGAAGGGTTATTGGCGGCGTAGTAGTAAAGGTTGGGGATACAGCCGATGAGACTGTCGGGATAGCAGGTGTCGCTCATGCCCATCTGCTTGCCGGGCATGAACTCCAGCGAGCCGTGGGTACCGAAGTGCAGCACCGCATCGGCCCCCCAGATATGCTCCAGATAGGTGTAATAGGCGGCAAAGCCGTGGTGAGGGCTGGCACTACGGGAGTACAGCAGGCGCATGGGGTCTCCTTCGTAGCCGAAGGTGGGTTGAACCCCCACAAAAACATGACCGAACCGGCGTCCGTAGATCAGAAGATTCTGTCCGTCGCTGTTAAGGGAGCCAGGGGCCTTGCCCCAGTTGTCTTCCAATCGTTCCGCGTAGGGGGTGAGGCGGTAATACTCCTCACAGCCCATGCGGTAGGCGACAGCCAGCTCCGGCGCCCCCTCCACGGCGTCGGCATCTCGCAAGACCGCATCCATCAGGGCTTTGGGGGTATCGGGCAGATCTTCCAGGTGGTAGCCCCTGTCTTGTAACTCCACCATCACCCTGTGGATGGAGTCGAACACGTTCAGATAGGCTGCCGTGCCCACGTTACCTTTATCCGGCGGGAAGCTGAACACGGTGATGGCCAGTTTTTTAGCCTGGCGCGGCTTGCGGCGCAGAGTAGCCCAGCGAATGGCCCGTTCCGCGATGGCATCCACCCGATCCTGCAGGGTGTGGGCCTTGCCGGTGGCGGCATCACGACCGGAGAGAACAATGGGTTCAATGGCGCCGTCCAGTTCGGGAATGGCAATCTGCAAGGCAACCTGCACCGGGTGTAACCCCAGGTCGCTGGCTTCCCACTCCTGGGTGGTCTGGAACACCAGCGGCAACGCCACCATGTAGGGCCGGTTCAAGGCCTGGAGGGTTTCAACGGCGCGGGGATGGTCCTGGCGGGCCGGGCCACCCACCAGGGCAAATCCCGTCAAGCTCACCACTGCATCCACCAGGGGCTGGCCGGGGTCGGTCGAGGAGAAAAAGTAACTGCGAACCGGCTTGGAAAAGTCCAGACCACCACAGAAAACAGGAATGACCCGGGCGCCGCGGAACTCCAGCTCCTGCACCAACGCCACGTAGTGGGCATCGTCTCCCGTGACCAGGTGGCTGCGCTGCAACACCAGACCGATCCAGGGTCCGTCCGCCTGGTGGCCCGAGCGATCCACCCGCGCCGTTGTCCAGGCCATGTAATCGTCCGGATCCTCGAACATCCGGGGCGCGAGGGGATGCCAGATGCCCTGGTCCGGGTAGAGGACAGGGTCTGCCGCCTGCATCAGGGGTTGGCCAGCCTGGGGATAGACGTAGCGATTGGCCAGCATCACCAGGAAATTGCGCAAGTTGTCCGGTGATCCCCCAAGCCAGTACTGGAAGCTGAGCATGAACGCCCGTGCGTCCTGGGCCTTGTCCACAGGCAGGTATTTGAGCACCGTGGGCAAGGTGTTCAGCAGTTTGAGCATGGCGTCCTGGAAGCTGGCGCCGCCAGCCTCCTTGCGCCGCTTCATGAAGCCGGCGAGGGCGCTTTTGCTCTGACCCAACTGGGCCATGGAGAAGGTGCCCAGTTTATTGAGCCGCATCACCTCGGGCATGGAGGGGAACACCACGGCAGCTTTGAGCCGTTGCCGGTGAGGTTCCACTGCGGCCACCACCTTACCGGCCAGATCTTCAATAAAGATCAGGGAAGCAATAAACACGTCCGCCGCCGCCACGTCCGTGCGGAAGGCGGCGTAGTTTTCCGGATCCCGCAGTTCTTCAATCAGGTAACCGCTCAACTCCACAGCCAGTTGGCCAGGTTCCTGATTCAGTGTGGTAGCGGCGCTGGTGAGTGCGCTCTGGTACTGGGGCTCCAGTACGACGTAGACCACCTTCAGCAAGCGGCGCCCATGGAGATCGGCAGGTGTAACCCGGCGAATGGTGGAGCGAACCTGGGTAAACATGGGGCCAAACACGGTGAAAGTAGTCTGGCAGAAACGCAAGCCGGAGGGGGAATCGTCGGGACGGCAGTGGAGGACGCGGGGAGGATGTCAAGACGTTCCACGGCAGCGGGGGCTCGTCTTCACCGCCTCCACACCGCCTCACCAGGACGCCCCGGAACTTGCGCTTCCCGCCTGGCCAGGCCTGTATCGGCAGGAAGGGAGAAAAAAGCTTGACGAGGTAGCAACCCTGGCTTAAATTTACCGGGTATGTTCCTTGTCCTCAAACACCCATGAAGCCCATGAGCACTCCGGATCCGAAGCTGTTGCAGTTGGGAGCAGATGTCCCGTGGTTGTGGGGCGGAGCGAGGGGAGATCTGACGGTCAATGAAGATAATATGAAGAGCGTAACTTTCGCAAGCGGGAAGAGTACGAAAAGGAGTATAATAGGTCCAGAGGTCCAGAGGTCCAGAGGTCCAGAGGTCCAGAGGTCCAGAGGTCCAG
>MWLD01000039.1 GCA_002018045.1 Candidatus Synechococcus spongiarum LMB bulk15M | reverse complement strand
CCGCCGGAGTTGGTGCGGATGCCTGGCATTGCCGGTCTGGTGCGATCCGTGGAGGGGCGCCATCGCCACGGGGCGCCACCGGGCTATTATGTCCACGAAGTGGGTGGCGCATCGATGGGATGCAGTCCCCAGGAGAGCCTTCTGGATCCGTGGAACCGCCATTGGCACTGCCCCAACCTGCTGGTGACGGACGGCGCCTGCTGGGTGAGTTCCGGCTGGCAAAGCCCCACCCTCACCGCCATGGCTCTGACCCGCCGCGCCTGCCAAGCCGCGGCCCAGCGCTCCAACCGTTAGCTATTCAGCTTCAGTACCGCTAAAAACGC
The DNA here is from genome assembly GCA_002018045.1 of Candidatus Synechococcus spongiarum LMB bulk15M. Classification (GTDB taxonomy): domain Bacteria; phylum Cyanobacteriota; class Cyanobacteriia; order PCC-6307; family Cyanobiaceae; genus Synechococcus_B; species Synechococcus_B spongiarum_E. The sequence continues at coordinate 2,493 of MWLD01000039.1, read as the reverse complement.
CTCCTGGGGTACCTCCACCTTGCCCATGGCTTTCATGCGCTTCTTCCCCTTGGCTTGTTTCTTGAGGAGTTTCTTCTTGCGGGAAATATCACCGCCATAACATTTGGCCAATACGTCTTTGCGCATGGCGGAAATCGACGTGGCAGCGATCACCCGCGAACCAATAGCCGCCTGGATGGGAATTTTGAATTGTTGCCGGGGCACCAGTTCCTTGAGTTTATCCACCAGGGATCTGCCAATTCCATAGGCTTTATCCCGATGCACGATGGTGGTGAGGGGATCAGCCCGTTCGCCGTTGATCAGAATATCTAGCCGCACCAACTGATTCTCGCGATAGCCAATCAATGCGTAGTCCATAGAAGCATACCCCTTGGTGCGAGATTTCAATTGGTCGAAGAAATCATTCACGACTTCAGCCAAGGGCAATTCATACATCAGCATGACCCGTTCTTTGGTGATATATTTCATGTCGGTGAATTCACCTCGTCGTTCCTGGCATAGCTCCATCAAGGCGCCGTTGTAGCTGTTGGGGGCATAGATCTCAAGGCGCACATAGGGCTCCTCGATGGACAGGCGCTGTTGAGGCTCCGGCAGGCAGGCCGGGTTATCCACCAGTTGGATGACACCGTCCAGACACACCACCCGATAGACCACCGACGGCGCCGTGACAATCAAATCCAGGCCGTATTCCCGCTCCAGCCGCTCCTGCACCACGTCCATGTGGAGCAGACCCAGAAAGCCACAACGGAAGCCGAAGCCCATGGCGCTGCTGGTTTCCGGTTCATGGTGCAAGGCGGCATCAGACAGCTTGAGTTTTTCCAATGCATCCCGCAGATCAGGATATTGATCCGCTTCCGTTGGAAACAATCCACAGAACACCATGGGTTTGGCTTCGCTGTAGCCAGGCAGGGGGTGGTCCGTGGGGGATGCCGTCGTGGTGACGGTGTCTCCTACCCGGGCATCGGCCACCGTCTTGATGGAGGCTGCCAGATAGCCCACCTCCCCGGCGTGCAACTGGTCCACCTGTTGTTGATTGGGGGCCATCACCCCCACCTCGTCCAAGGTGTAGCTCTTGCCGGAGGCCATGAGCAGGATGGAATCCTTGACGCCAACGGTTCCGGCCATCACGCGGAAGTACACCACCACACCCCGGTAAGGGTCGTAGTAGGAATCAAAGATGAGGGCAGCCAGGGGTTCTGCGGTGCGCTCGGCAGGGGCGGGGATGCGCTCGACAACGGCGTGCAGAATCTCGCCAATGCCCAGACCCGTCTTGGCGGAGCAGGCGATGGCCGTGCTGGCGTCCAGTCCGATGATTTCCTCGATTTCCGCTTTGACCCGTTCAGGCTCGGCGCCGGGAAGATCCACCTTGTTGAGCACCGGGATAATCTCCAGGTTGTTCTCCAGGGCCAGGTAGACGTTGGAGAGGGTTTGGGCTTCCACCCCCTGGCTGGCGTCGACCACCAGCAAAGCCCCTTCACAGGCCTGCAAGCTACGGCTCACCTCGTAGGAGAAGTCCACATGCCCAGGCGTATCAATCAGGTTCAGGCAATAGGCCTGCCCATCACCGGCCTGGTGCATCATGCGGGCCGCCTGAAGCTTGATGGTGATGCCCCGCTCCCGCTCCAGGTCCATGGTGTCCAGGAACTGGTCCTGCATGTCCCGCTGGGCAACGGTGCCCGTGTCTTGCAACAGCCGGTCCGCCAGGGTGGATTTGCCGTGGTCGATGTGGGCAATGATGCAGAAGTTGCGGATATGGGAGGTGGGAACGTCGGTCATCGGCAACGCCAGCCCGCTGGCCAACGGTTGGTCAAGGTGGAGCTATGCTAATGCCTCCGCGAAAACCCCCCACGCCACTGCAGCAGGGATCCCAAGGGCTCCGGACCATGGCCGTCCAGGGGCTGGTGGCTGACCACTACCGGCAGCAGCCATGACCCTGATTTGTCCGGGTGGCTGGGGGGATCTCGTCCACCAGTTGCGCAAACAACACCGCCCGGCACGTTGCCAGTGGACGCCGCGCCCACCACAGGGCACATGGAAGGATGGCTATGGCGGATGGATTTCTCCTGCACGGAGGCCTTGTTGATGGCCTCAAGAGGAAGGGTCACCTCGATGAGTTTTTTCTTGGGGGTGGGGTCATTGGGTAGCGCTTTCGGTGGGTGCTGGGGTGGGGCGAGTCCTGGGAGAGCTCGTTGAGAACCTCCTCGGAAACCACCATTATCGCCTGCAATGTGGCTAGCTCACCGTCAGGGTTGGCGGCCAACCGGATCATCCCGCAGCCAGATCTGGCGAGATTCCCTCTGCTTTCCCACTTCGTCGTTCCCGCCTTCCCATCCCGCCTCACGGCCATATATAAGAGGCTTGCATAGGATAATATCAAACCCAAACACAAGGTCAACACTTGACTTTTTCAACTGGTCTTACAAGTCTTAAGTCGAGTTTAAGCTATCGTTGCCTATTGATATTTGCCTGATTGTGTAATCCAATAAGAAATGT
>MWLD01000040.1 GCA_002018045.1 Candidatus Synechococcus spongiarum LMB bulk15M | reverse complement strand
GACCTGCTGTCCCACTGCTGTGGACCTCAAGGCGATCCTCCAGCAGTGGCGACGGAATCGGAGCGGCGGGATTTGAACCCACGACCCCCACTACCCCAAAGTGGTGCGCTACCAAACTGCGCTACGCCCCGTCAGGTGGTTATCGTATCAGAGATCGGGATCAAAGGGGAGGTCGTCCCCCTGAAGCTGGCGGCGGACATGGGGGTTTCTGCGAAAGCCGTGCAGGAGGCGGCGCACCAGACGATCCCGGTGGTCCCGGCTATAGCCCCGGATCCCTTGCTTTCCGGCCAGTTGGCGCAGTTGCGCCATGGTCATGGCCCCCAACATCAATTCCGGGTCCCACTGCCAATGCCTGGAACGGAGCCTCAGGCGTTCCCCCGTGGTGATGTCCAGATTCTCCAGGGCGGTGTTGGCCAACCATTCGGGCACCAGCACCAGCACCACCGCCAGCAAGGCATAAAACTCCACCAGGCCCTTGGGGAGAGGGTGGAGCGGCTGTTGAGGATCGTCGGGACCCTCCTGCTCGTCACCCGGACCGAACACCTCCTGAGGGGGATCTTGCGGAGTGTTTCCGTTCAAGGATTGGGGTGGGGAGGGATAGCTTCAGGATGGCACAAACCGACGCCCTGAACACCTCCCATAACGTAGCAAGGGGCTGTCCATAACCCTTGGCTAACCTTGACTGCCTACACTCCCCCCGTCTACTGGTCCGGGCTGGTGAAGGTTGGCATCAACGGCTTTGGCCGCATCGGGCGGCTGGTGTTCCGTGCGCTCCGGGGTCGGGCCGGCATCCAGGTGGTTCACCTCAACGAACCCGCTGGTCAGGCTACCGCCATGGGGCATTTACTGGAATTTGATTCGGTCCACGGCCGCTGGCGGGAATCCGTCAACGTGGAGGGGGAGACCCTGTACGTTGGCGGGCAACGGATCACCTGCTCCCACAGCCGGGACTTCACCGCAGTGGACTGGCGAGCTGCAGGGGTGGAGACGGTTCTGGAGTGCAGCGGACGCTTCAAGACGGTGGCCGCGCTGACGCCTTATTTCCAGCACTGCGGGGTGGAACGGGTGATTGTGGCCTGCCCTGTGAAGGGGGAGGAGGCGCTCAACGTGGTCTACGGGGTCAACCACCAGCAGATCGACCCCACACGACACCGGATCCTGACGGCTGCCTCCTGCACCACCAACTGTCTGGCCCCCATGGTGAAGGTGGTCCATGAAACCTTCGGCATTGTCCACGGCTCCATGACCACCATCCATAACCTCACCAACACCCAGACGCCGGTGGACGGCTATCGGGGGGATCTACGCCGCTGCCGCGCCGCAGGTGAATCCCTGATCCCCACCACCACGGGCTCCGCCAAGGCCATCGCCATGATCTTCCCCGAATTGAAGGGCAAGCTCAACGGTCATGCCGTGCGGGTCGCGTTGCTCAACGCCTCCCTCACCGATGCGGTGTTCGAGTTGGCGCGCCCCACCAGCGCCGAGGCGGTGAACGACGCTTTCCGTCTGGCGGCGGCGGGGTCGTTGCAGGACATCCTGGGCTACGAGGAGCGGCCCCTGGTGTCCGTGGATTACCGCCATGACAACCGCTCCTGCATCGTTGACGGCCCCTCGACCCTGGTGGTGGACGGCACCCACCTCAAGGTCTACGGCTGGTACGACAACGAATGGGGCTACTCCTGCCGCATGGCCGATCTGACCTGTGCCGTTGCCCGCTCGACATGAACCAGTCCTTACGGGCGCCGGGGCGCCTACTGCGCCAATACATGGTGGTGACTGCCGCCTACTGGGCCTTCACCCTCAGTGACGGCGCCCTGCGCATGTTGGTGATCTTCCACTTCCACGAGCTGGGCTACAGCACCCTGGACATTGCCCTGCTGTTCGTTTTCTATGAGTTCTTCGGGGTGCTCACCAACCTGGCGGGGGGCTGGATCGGCGCCCGCTACGGCTTGCGGCTCACCCTCCGGAGCGGTCTGCTACTGCAGGTTGTGGCCTTGCTGATGCTGGCGCCGGTGGCGGAGAGCTGGCCCAAGCTGTTGTCGGTGGTCTACGTGATGGCGGCCCAGGCCCTCAGCGGCATCGCCAAGGATCTCAGCAAGATGAGCGCCAAGAGCGCCATCAAAACCGTGGTGCCGGTGGCGGCGGGCCAGGAGCAACAAGGGGAACGCACCCTCTTCCACTGGGTGGCCATCCTGACGGGCTCCAAGAACGCTCTCAAGGGGGTGGGCTTTTTCCTGGGGGGCGCTGCCCTCTTCCGGTTGGGATTTGCCGGTTCGGTAAGCGCCATGGCGGTGGGCCTGGTGCTGGCCTGGCTGCTGACCCTGTCCTTGCCGGACGCCATGGGCAAGATGAAGCAGAAACCGGCCTTCGCGGCCATGTTCTCCAAATCCCGTGGCATCAACGTGTTGTCGCTGGCCCGCTTTTTCCTGTTTGGCGCCCGGGACGTGTGGTTTGTGGTGGCCCTGCCGGTGTTCCTGGAGATGAGCATGAACTGGAATTTCTGGCAGGTGGGGGGCTTTATGGGGCTCTGGGTGGTGGGCTACGGCCTGGTACAGGCCATGGCCCCCGGTCTGCGGCGCCTCTGGGGGCAACGCCAAGCCCCTGGCCCCGGCGCCGTGCAGTTCTGGTCGGCTGTGCTCATGGTGGTTCCCGCCCTGATGGCGGTGGCTCTCTGGCGCAGCACAGTGCCAGGGGCCACGGTTCAGGGCAGCACTGCGGTCATCCTGGGGCTGACCGTCTTTGGCCTGGTGTTTGCCATGAATTCCTCCATCCACTCCTACATGGTGCTGGCCTATACGGAAGCGGAGGACGTGAGCCTCAACGTGGGTTTCTATTACATGGCCAATGCCGGTGGCCGCCTCCTGGGCACCGTGTTATCCGGCCTGGTGTTCCAGTTGGCCGGTGGTGGCGCCGGGGGCATGGCGGCGTGCCTCTGGGGTTCGGCTCTGCTGG
>MWLD01000022.1 GCA_002018045.1 Candidatus Synechococcus spongiarum LMB bulk15M | reverse complement strand
GTCAAGGGCATCCCGGGCATTTTGAGAATCCAATGCCATACGTAGACGAGTCATCTGATCTTCCACCAAAGCATTCATGGGATAGAGAATGAGGGCACGGATGGCCGCAGGACGTTGCTCATTGTGCCTTTGTTCGTAACCTGTGTAATCATCCCAGTTAAGGCCTTTTTTAATGTCCTCTTTAAGCTCATACTCCCCTTGGTGATTTCGCTTTGCCATGGGCTGACCATCCTGGCCACGCCACCAGCGATTCTCGAGGCTGAGATAACCAGACTTTGGCTTTGGCCACCCCCCCTTATCGCGGGTGGCTTCCTCAATGATTGATGCCAGAATTGGCAGCAGGAAGGCCTCAGTTTTTCCTGACCCTGTTCCAGAGGTGACGATGCCAGCTTGACCATCACGCAACCCCCGTTTCAGCATTGTTACCTGATGACCGTAGGGACGATGGAGAGCTCCATGCTCATCACGGTCAATGAGACCGCAACCGATCAGGTCAACAAAGGCACGCCGTGCTTTTGGCGATAAGCTTGCCAGAACCGCATCTTCCCCTTCCTCGCTCACAAGATCCTCAAAGCTGCGCCCATCTGTCTCCCAGGAGGGCAGCGGCTCAAGCAATGGACTGGTACAGAGCGTACCTGTCTTCATGAGCAATTTTCGGCGATCTTCCCTAATGTCTGCTGGCTCAAGCCTGGAAGCTGTGTCCAGGTAGCTGAGATAGAAGGCACGGATGCGGGAGAAGGCGCCAATGGGATCATGCATGGGGACTAGATGAGGTTGATCAAGGGGATTTCAGCCTGGTCTCGGATCTTATCACCTGTGCCTTTATCAAGCCAGTAGGAATAGGTGTGCTGCTCCCGGCGGGATGGCAGTGTAGGACCTGGTAGTTGCCGCCCCTTCAGAGCTGCAAAGCGGCCAATCGGTAGGGGCAAGTAGGCATCAGCATCGTAGAAACGCTCGATCAGTGGCTTCTGCCGATCAGGGAAGCCAAAGGGCCAGAGTCCGTCACTGGCACCATGGATGCTGTGCAGTGCAGCACGGTTGCGATGACAGGACACGAACGGGCCATGTCCATCATCAGGACTGTGCCATCGAGTTCGCCCGAACCTGTGCTCCCGGTGAATCACTGCTTTGCTAGGGCTGGCCTTGACATCATACTGACAATGCTGCTCTGGAGGCTGAGAGTAGTCCAGGTGACTGTTCTCTCGGATTCCACAAAGCCGTTCCTCGTGGAAGGAGGGATCTCTGGCAGATCGGGGCCAATCCGGAGCGTCGCATGTCTTGGGGACTACCACCCAAGGCGGGATCCCATCCAAGTTCACAGGCAATTCCACCCAGTCCTCCTGAGCCACCAACGGCAGACCACTAAACTCAGCCAGCAAGTTTACCACCTCATGCCCACGAAAACGCCAGCCGCGAGGCAGCCAAGGACAGGCTGGTGCTACGGGGTCGACTTCCATCACCTCCTCAAATTCTTTGGCAAGGGCCAGCAACTTCTCCAAACCTGCAACGGACAGTAGGCCGACCACTTGCACCCCTATCGGACTTGTTTGCACTAGACGGGGATCAATAGGCTGCAGACTCCACTCCCCATTCCGGTCTAGTCCCTCCTCAAGCCAACCCCCTTCACACCAGGCTCGCAGTAGGCCTTCGTAAAACAGTGGCCACTCAGAGGACATCCCACCTAGTTGGCGATAGAGTTGCTGAAATTCCCGTCGCTTGATGCGCGGACGACGTTGGAATACTGCACAGAGTGCGTCAAGTATCTGACGTTCAAACTGTGGGTTAACTGCTGAGTTCCCATTGCTCAACAACTGCTTAGCTTTGTTTACGGAAGCATTACCCAGGTCAAAATTAGATTGCTTAGGCGTCTCTAAATAGATAGGCCCCAGCTTACAACCCCAGTCTTCTCGAAAAACAATGAGCTGGGAGCGTTTAAGCTGCACATGAGAGGAGATGTACTCCAATTGAAAGGTAACATCCCGTTTGGGAATGTCGTCAAAAGAAGCCTCGAGCCTTGCTGCTCCTGCCCGAAAGGCAGTTTTCTGACGGCTGTCATCTGGCGGTTTCCATATCTCTGGATTGTCTCGGTCTGGGAAGTAGGCGATTGAGAACTTTTCTTTAGGGATGAAAAGCTTGATAGCCCGTGCTGGCTGTCTAAACTGTACGCGCACATTGGGCAAGCCCAGTCCCCTTGCCAGGAAACCACCTTGAACTCGGAGTCCTTTACTAAGAGTCAGTTTTGGAGGCGACTCTTTACTATCTGGAGATATACCAGATGTGGCAAATCTTTCGAGTTGCCTGGCAGTCGCCTCAAAATCCCTGATGCAGGTCCATCCGTCCTGCTCAAGGTCGAAATTGTCAATTTCTGTTCCACCAAATTGCTTAAGGAAAGCCTCACTGCTCTCTTCACGCATGACTACATGACTTGGCCTTTGCTCCGCTGAAGGGCTCGGCAGCAATCGCGGACAATCGATGGCGGGATCCAGTCCAAATAACAGCAACCCCTGATTAATTAGGGGACGAAGCCCGGTGATTGAGGATTCCTCAAGGTCAGTGGCAAGGCTACCCCCTTCAAAAGCAGCGTACTGAGGGTCCGCCGTGTTGGGAATCAGTAAAGGATGTTCACTCAACTTCTCACACCACTCATCACCAGGCTCCTCATGCCAGCCATCCCGCTCAGCCTGGGGAATTCCATCTGCGAGAAGCAGCACCCCCAGCACATCACCATACGAGCAAAGGACCAGCGCCCCAAACACTGGACTCGATCCAGCGATCTGCCGATTGTTGTTGCTGGTCTGGTTAGATGTGGCTTTTTGGAGATCCTGAATGACCCGACCTAGAAATGAGCTGAACCAGGTTTCATCATCAGGGTTCTTATTCAGTGCTTGTTTCCATCGCGTGAGCTCGTTTCTGAAGTCAGAGCTGAACTCTGCTTCAGAAAGAAGACGGCTAATTAACTGCGGGGAGTTGGCCTTCAGATGCCATTCATGGCGTTGTCGCAGACGACTAAGGAGCTGCTGTAGCAAACGATAGTCTGCCAAGCGCGGAAAAGCTAGCCGCCAGGAATGAGAGATTTTTCTGCGGTAATCATCTATTGGAGGTAGCTCTAATTGCCGGTGCCGTTTGCCTTCAAAGATTCCTTCTATGGCAAGCCACTCGCTAAGTTTTTGCCAGGCTTTAGTCAAAAGCTTGAGCCCCTGGTGATCCTGATGACCAAAAGCTGCTTCATAGCGGGCATGAAACTTTCCCTTCTGATCAGGGTCCGGGTAACCGTGGGCAATGAGGCAGGTAAGCCAAAGGAAAGCGAAGAACGGAGGTTCTTCCAGCGCTGAGGGTGTGTAATGCTTCATCTGATGATTCAGCACAAAGTCGTCTGGTCTACGATTTCGCAACTGTGCCTGCCGCTTAAGTGCTTGTATCATTTTTTCTGCCATGGTTCGTGGGTTGCTTTGATCATCTCCTGTTACTTCACAAAGCTGTTCTTCTGAAGCGCGCAGACCTTGATGCGGCGGAGCATCTGCATCATCCACGAAACAGAACCACAAGAGCTGTTGATTCCATACTTGGGTATCCCACTGATGCCAGGTCTGTGGTGGTGTGTAAGCCATAACACCGTAGAGTGGGGTTTATAGTCAGCTTAAGTCCAGGTTCTGCAATAGATCATGTAATGGCCATGTAACCCCATTGAGGACACGCAAGTCCTTGCCCCCAGGCCTCCAGCGGTTGCAGTGCCGCCACGGCTCCATGGTTCAGCATAGGAAGACTTTAATAATTATTATTGCCCCATGATGCTGCCAGCCACCACACCTCAACCCCAGCCACCAGATGCCGCCACCGCCATGGCGCTGCCACGACGGCTGGTGGTGGCTGGCACCGATACGGGGGTGGGCAAGACCGTGATTTCAGCCTTGCTGGTGCGGGCATTGGCGGCCCGCTATTGGAAGCCCATCCAGGCCGGCTTGCCGCCTCTGAGTTCCGAGCCCAGCGACAGTGAGCAGGTGCAGAAACTCAGTGGTTGCTCCAGCAGCGCCATTGTGCCGGAGGCTTACGGCCTCCAACACCCCGCCTCTCCCCACTGGGCCGCCGAGCAGGAGGGAATCGTTCTGGAGCGTCAGCGCCTCTGGCCACCGGAAGACGAGGAGCACAGGGCGCTGGTGGTGGAGTTGGCAGGGGGTCTGCTGGTGCCTGTCACCCGCCACCTGCTGCAGATTGACGTGATGGGGGAATGGGGCTTGCCGGTGGTGTTGGTAGCCCGGGCCGGGCTGGGCACCATCAACCACACCTTGCTGAGTCTGGAGGCCCTGCGCAGGCGCCGCATCCCGGTGTTGGGCCTGGTGCTCAACGGGGACGGCTTTGCCGATAACGCCACGGTGCTCCCCCACATGGGTCGCACCCGCCTCCTGGGCCATGTGCCCCGTCTCCGTGGGACGGATCCGGGTGTGCTGGATCAGGTGTGGCGCAGTAGTGGCATGGCAAGCTGGTGGCCGCCAACGACATCCCCTCCTCTCCATGGCTGATTCCTCACGCCTGGAAACCGATAGCCTGGGGCCGGTCACCGTGGAAGCCCGGCACTATTGGGGCGCTCAGACCCAGCGGGCCATCCGCAGCTTTGCCATCGGCCCGGATCGGATGCCCATGGAGATCGTTCACGCACTGGGGCGCATCAAGAAGGCGGCGGCCCTCGGCAACGCCCAGCTTGGCGTGCTGGATGAACAGCGCTGCGGCTGGATTGTGGCGGCCTGTGACGAGGTGCTGGCCGGTCGTTTTGACGATCACTTTCCCCTCGGTGTGTGGCAGAGCGGCAGCGGCACCCAGACCAACATGAACGTCAACGAGGTGATCGCCAATCGGGCCTCGGAATTGGGTGGTGGGCAACGGGGCCGGAAGCGGCCGGTCCACCCCAACGATCACGTGAACCGCTCCCAGTCCACAAACGACGTATTCCCCGCCGCCGTTCACCTGGCGGCGGGAGACAGTGTGCAGCAGTTGTTGCCCAGCTTGACGGAACTGATCACCGCCTTGTCCACCAAGGCGGCGCAGTGGACGGACGTGGTGAAAATTGGCCGCACCCACCTTCAGGATGCGGTGCCGCTCACGGTGGCCCAGGAGATGGGAGGCTGGGCAGCACAATTGCAAGATGCCGAGCGGCGCTTGCGCGACTCCCTCACCGGACTCCAGCCTTTGCCTCTGGGTGGTACGGCGGTGGGAACCGGCTTGGGGGCGCCAGCGGGATTTGGGGAGCTGGTGTGTGAGCACTTGCGCCGGTGGAGTGGGCAGAACTGGCATGTGGCCCCTGATCGCTTTGCGGTGATGGGGTGCCATGACGCCCTGGTGGACCTGATGGATCGCGGCGGCCAACTGGCCATGGGTCTTCACAAGATCGTCAACGACATCCGCCTGCTGGCCTCGGGTCCCCGCGCCGGTTTTGGTGAATTGCGGCTCCCTGCCAACGAACCGGGCAGCTCCATCATGCCCGGCAAGGTGAACCCCACCCAGTGCGAAGCCGTGGCCATGGCCACGGTGCAGATTCTGGGCCAGAGCAGTGCGGTCACCATGGCGGGGTGCGGCGGACATTTGCAGATGAACGTCTACAAACCACTGCTGGGATTCAACGTGCTGCGGGCCATGGCCCTGTTGCGGGATTGCTGCCGTTCCCTGCGGGTTCACCTGGTGGAAGGGCTGGAGCTGGATGGGCAACACGTCAGCGCCTTGCGGGATCGTTCCTTGATGTTGGTCACAGCCCTGGCGCCGGAAATCGGCTATGACGCCGCCGCCCGTGTGGCACTCCATGCCCATGCCCACCAGATCGGCTTGCGAGACGCTGCCCTGACCCTGGGTGTCATCACGGCAGAGCGTTTTGACCAGGTGGTGAATCCCCATGCCATGGCGCACCCCCATGGGGAGCCCCCCACCTGAACAGGGCAGCAGAATCAAGGGAGACGTCCAGCCCGTTGAAGGTTCCTGCTACGGATCCGTCTCCGGTGTTGCACTTCGAGCCGTCAGGCGGGCTGCCAGCACACCACCCAGAAACCCGAACAGATGGCCCTGCCAGGATACGCCCGGCGCTCCCGGAAACAGTCCCGGAACCATCTCATGGAACAAAACCAGGCTGACAACGGAGAGGAGGATGCCAAGGGGGCGTCGCTGAAACCAGCCTGTCGACAGCAGAGCGCCCAAGTAGCCAAATACAATTCCGCTGGCCCCCACATGGACCGTGTTGTGGGGGGCAATCAGCCAGATTCCCGAGCCCGACACCAAGGCGCTGACGATGGACACCTGCCACAGTTGCCCCCGACCCTGGTGGAGGCCCACCAAGCTGCCCAGAATCAGCAACGAGATGCTGTTACCCAGCAAATGCCCCCAGTCCCCATGAATCAGGGGGGCGCTGAAAACGGTCCAGAGGCCTGTCACCGAACCACCTGGATGGATGCCGAAGATTTGAGCGGAAGCCTGACGGGAGAACAGGCCCAGAAAAGACAGGACAAGCCGCAGAATATGGACAATCCAGAGCAGGGCCACAAAGTCCAGGGTGGCGGGCAAAAGGCGCCCGGTTGGCCGCGGACCACCGGCGGTGCCGTAACTCATGAAGACTTGATCAACCGAAGAACCTGAGGACCCAGCCGTGCGGCACGGTGTTCGTAGTGGAGACCACGAACAATCAACTCCGCTGCCTGCTGGAGATCTCCTTCTCCTGCCCTCAACTCCGCTTGAGCAAAGAAATGACGGGCCTTATCGAGCAATCTGGCCTTATCGCTTATGGAAGGAAGCGTGGGCATGAATGGATGAAAACGCTGTGGACAACAGTGCAACCGGACTCAAGTGCCGGGTTCTTCGCCCTGGTCTCCTAACGCTTCAATGCAGGAGCGCAGGTGATGGGCTTTGTCGTGGCAGCCCTCCGAAAGAGCAAGGGCCAGTGCAAACTCCAGCTTTTCCAGTTGATGGTCCTGCTCGGAAAAGGTGATGGTCGAAGCATGGCCAGAGATCGTTTCCATGCCTTCACTTTACTTTCTTCCCATTCTGACACCCGGTTCTCCAATTCGGGGCCGTTGGAACATGCACTCGAGCATGACGACTTCACAACAGAATGCAGTTGAGGTATGGAGATTGAATGGACACTGTCAAACACCTGCCCGGAGTTCTCACAATTTTATCCGGTCTGGGACTGGGGCTTCTGGCCCTCGGCACTCGAATTCCCGCCGCTCCCCTTGTGGGCGCTTTGCTGGGGTCAACCCTGTCGAGTCTGATCCCCAACCTGTCGACCATCCACTGGCCCACGGGGACGCGAACCATACTGGAGATCGCCGTTGGCATCGTGATTGGTTCGGGCCTGACAGCCACCACGCTGCAAGAGATGCGCCATCTCTGGCGACCTGCCCTTCTCATCACGGTGGCCCTTCTGGCGGCAGGGATCGTGATTGGCTGGTGGAGCAGTCGGCTATTGGGAATCAAGCTGACCGAAGGGCTCCTGGGTGCAGCGCCAGGTGGCCTTACAGGCATGAGCCTGACTGGAGAAGAGCTGGGGGTTGGGGCTACGGTGGCAGTCCTGCATACCGTGCGCCTGGTGGCAGTGCTGGTGGTGATGCCCCTGCTTGTGCGGCTACTGACCATGGGCCAGGCGGGTCCACCCGGTGACTCATAGAACATGCCGAGCCTGGCCGTGGCAGGAATGACAAGGCATCTGCATACTTCTCTTGCCCTGAGGGTGGCCCTGCTGACCCTTCTCGGCAGTTGCGGCCCGGGTGGTGGGGAGCTTCCGCAAGCCGGGCCCCTACCCAGCGGCTGCCTGGCGCAGTTGAGTCGGGAGTTCCTCGATCCTGCTGAGCACATGGACCTCTGTGACCGTATTGTGGCCAGCCATCCCCGGTTGCTGCGGGCACACGTGGATCGCTTCATCGTCTGGCAGCATTACGGTAAAGAACGTGAAGCCTGCCGGAAGCTTTTTGATCTGGAGAAGACCATGGCCACGCTGACCGCCACCCCCGATGATCGAGAGGATTTCCACTTCAGCGTGGAAGCAATCTGTAGAAACCAGGTGGTTGATGCAGGTGGTTGATGACTGAAAAAGTGCGAAGGGACGTCTTTTGCCTCCTTCACGAAGGGCTGGCCATGGGGCAATGGTGAGCCGTGTGAAGAGCCGCAACCCGGGCATTCCCGGACCCGGCCGTGCCCGGAGTGAGCCACAGCGTTGGTTGGTGCTGGGGGGCGGCTATTGCGGAATGCGTCTGGTGGATCAACTCCTGGATCTGGGGCATGACGTTGTGGTAACGCACCGCGCAAGCACCGACCGATACGCCATCCACCACCCGGCGGCTCCGCTGGCCCCCAACACCTCTTCCCCTCGACCGAGACCCCAACCACGGGTGGTCGTCTTCGACGATGCCCAGGGGATTGTCCCCGACCTGAGCGCACTGGGACCGTTTACGGCAGTGATCTCAACCATTCCTCCCGGGAAAGACGGCGTTGACCCTGTGCAGGATCGGCTGGGGACCGCCCTCCGGCAGGACGCACCTCCATGGGTGGGCTATCTCTCCACCAGTGGGGTGTATGGGGACCTGCAAGGGGACTGGGCGGATGAATCGCTGCCCCCGCGTTCCCGTATCCCCCGCAGCCGTCACCGTACTCACTGTGAAGCGGCGTGGCAGGCGTCCGGGTTGGCGCCTCTGATCTTGCGCCTACCAGGAATCTACGGGCCTGGCCGTAGTCCTTTTTCGCGGCTGCATCAAAGGCGGGCCCGCATGATTCATAAACCGAGGCAGGTGTTTTCCAGGGTCCATGTGGACGATGTGGTGGGAGCCGTTCTCTGGTGTCGGCGCCACGGATACCGTGACACGGTGGTCAACGTCTGTGACAACCGGCCCTGCCCCAGCAGTGAACTCCTGGGCATGGCTGCCCATCTGCTTGGCTGCAAGTTGCCCCCCTGTGAGCGCTATCGGGACGTGAAGGACAGCATGGGAACGATGGCCCGGAGTTTCTGGCTCGAAAACCGTCGTATCAGCAACCGGAGGCTTCTGTCCTGGGGTTATGTCCTGCGCTATCCCACCTATCGTGAGGGTCTTGTGGCCACCCTTGCAGAGGAAAGAGGGGGAAATTTCAACCCGGTTTACCATCGCGCTGACGGTCTTCTGGCAGGCTGAATGCCATGGGAAAAGGCGGGTGGCGGGATTGGGTGTCGGGGGTTACTGCTGCCTGCGGTGCTCCTGGGAGCGCTGATCAAACTGTTCCCACAGGGACGTGAAATCAGCCTGCATGAAGGGCCAATCCACCATGATCCAGCCCCGCTGAATCCCGAAGCCCAGGCTGATAATCAAGATCATCAGAATCAATGATCGGAACATTAGCCGCCCGGGTGTACCGGATAACAGGTTGCCCAACCTATCCCGGACTCAGGACACCAGGGGGCCGCAAGCGTGCAGCCATGGACAATGCCGGAGTTGTCAATCAACTTGAGAAGCAATTACGTCCCCTGCTTCCGGCGCCGTTGTCGGCATCTGCCCTGCAGTCGGTTGCCATGACGCTCGTCGTAGTCGTGGAGCGCGGTTCCGGTGAGTCGTACCCATTCCCACAGCCGCCGTCCGCATCAGTGGATGCCGACTCTCCTTAGGCTTGGTACCGTTGTCCTGCGTTCGGCATTTGTTGAAACGGTCTCGTCAATGCGTGTCTCACTTGCTTGTGAGCACTTTGTTGGCTGGCGCGCTACCGCTGGCGGGGGTGGCGGCGGAGCCAAAGTCGGCTCCCGACTCCAGTGGGGAAGAAGACGGTGCTGTCCTCAGCCAGAGCAAGCCCACCGGTTCCCGGGCGGGGACCAGGATCGATGGATCGTCCTTGCCCACGTCCCTGGCGGATCTGGCCGCACCGTCGCCATTGTCCGGAACACGGTTGCCGGACGACATGGCAGATCAACGGCTACGGCCGTTGTCCTTGCAGGAGGCACAGCAACTAGCCCAGGTCAATCACCCTATCCTGCAGGCTGCGGCGCTTGCGGTGGAATCGCGGCAGGCCCAACTGGAGGCTTCCCTGGGCGCCTGGAAGCCGCAAGTCACCTTGGGGTCGTCCGCAGGGTTGCCGGCATTGGCGCTGGAGTACCAATACAACCCGGAGGGCTCCTATCCCCGTGGCGAACTGGAAACCCACGTCAACGTGGAGGCAGCCTGGTTGTGGAGAGATCCTCGACGGAAGGCCCGCATTGCAGTGGAGCGCCATGAACTTGAGCAGGCAAGGATGCAACACCAACTGTTGCAGCGTGACGTGAAACTACAGGTGGCGGAGTCCTACTACGAACTCCAACGCACGGATGCGGAAGTAGACCTGCGTTCGGCAGCCGTTCAGGCTGCTCAGGCCACCTTGAAGATCAGCCGTGCTCGCTATGGGGCCGGAGTGGCGGCCCGCCTGGACGTTCTTCAGGCCGAAGCCCAGTTGACCGACGTTGAAGCCTTGCTGGCCAGCGCCGAGGCCCGTCGGAGCATCGCCCGTCGCCGCTTGGCGAGGGTGCTGAATCTGCCCCAAGGGGTGGTGCCCACGGCACAGGACGCCAACACGCAGCAAGGCCGCTGGGCCGCAACACTGAGGGAGAGCCTGGCTGCCGCCTTTGCAAGCCGCGAAGAGTTGCAACAGTTTCTCTCCGCCATCCAGGAGCGGGAAGAACGGGCCAAGGAAGCGCTGGCTGCGCTTCAGCCCACCCTCTCCCTCTTTGTGACGGGGTCCTGGAACCAGGCGTCCGGCAACGTTCTCTCCGGCGCCTCGCAAGTTGAAAGCCGGTTCAGGGGGCGGGTTTCCACTACCACGGGCGTGCGCTTTACGTTACAACTCCACGACGGAGGTTCTGCCCAGGCCAGCGCTCGCCACTGGAGATTGGAGGCGCAGAGGCAGGAGCACCTTCTGGCGGATACCCGCAACACCTTCCAGCAGCAGGTGGAGAAGGCTTTCCATGCCCTGCATGCCCAGGAAGAAACGCTGGAGTTGCGCGCCCGACAAGTGACGACCCGGCAAGAGATCCTGAATCTCACCACTGCCCGCTACGAGGCTGGTGTCGGCACCCAGCAAGACGTGATTGATCAGCAGAATGCCCTGACCCGCACTGCCGTTGATCACGCTCAGGCCGTCCTGGACTACAACCTGGGCCTGGCGCAGTTGCACCGTTATACAGGCCTATCAACCCGGCCCTAGCCTGCCTCCCAGAACACCCCTTCACGTCCCCGAGGTCGCAGAACCGTGGTGCCTTCACCTTCTCGAGGCGTCAACAGGAGCAACCAGTCTCACGACTCCCCGGCCAGTCCGTCGAGCTTATCCCTGTTGCAGATCCTTCGGCTTGGCTTGTTCCAGGGATGCCTGGGCACCATGGCGGTGGTCTTTGCAGGCCTGTTGAACCGCATCATGCTCACCGAACTGGCGTTCCCGGGTCTGTTGGTGGGCGGCGCCCTGGCATTCGAGCAGTTGGTGGCCCCAAGCCGGGTGCTGTTTGGTCAGATCTCCGATGCCAAGGCGTTTCAAGGCCGCCATCGCGTTCCCTACGTGGTGACCGGGTCCGTCTTCTATTGCCTCATCGCAGTGCTCTCCGTTCCGCTGATCTTCTTTGTGGGCCATGCCATTGCAACGGACGACAGCCGTGCCTTCTGGGGTGGCGCCACTGCGCTCTGCGGACTGTTTGCCCTGTTCGGCCTGGCTGTGGCCATGGCCACGACGCCCTACCTGGCTCTGGTCATTGACCGCACCACCGAGAAGGATCGTCCCCGTGCCGTGGGAATCATCTGGTGCATGTTGACCGTTGGCATCATCGTCGGGGCCGTTTGCATTTCCATCACCCTCGGGAGTGTGGACGGGGTGACGGATCCAGCGGTGCTGCAACCTGCGTTGCAACGCTTCATGATCCAACTGGCGTTGGTGGTGGTGGCGTTGACCGTCGTGGCCTGCTGGGGAATGGAACCCCGGGGCGGCTCCCGCTCCGGCGGGAGCCGGAATCCCGAAGAGATGATGACCCTGCCACGCACATGGGCCCTGCTCACCTCCAGCCGTCAGACCTTTGTATTTTTCGGCTTTCTGGTGCTGTTTTCCCTGGGGGTTTTCCTTCAGGATCCCATCCTGGAAAGCTATGGGGCGGATGTCTTTGATCTACCGATTTCCAAAAGCACCATCCTGAATGCCCTCTGGGGTGCTGGCACACTGCTGGGCTTGCTCCTGGCAGGATTTCTGATCACCCCCAAACTGGGGAAGATGGCCAGTTCCCGTCTGGGCTGCCAACTGACCACCCTCTCGCTGGCGTTGCTGTTTCTGGCAGGGTGTACCGGTCAGGCAATGGTGTTGCAAGTGGTGATGGTTTTGTTTGGTTGTGCCGTGGGCATTGCCACCAATGCCATCCTCTCTCTCATGCTGGATTTGACGCTGCCGGAGGCAGCCGGCACGTTTGTGGGGGCCTGGGCCTTGGCTCAGGCCCTGTCCCGGGCACTGGGCAAACTCATGGGCGGGGGCCTGCTGGACCTTGGTCACGTCTTCGTTCCCGATGGATGGGGGGCAACCTGGTTGCCGTCGGCCTTCCCTGCCTATGGCTTCGTGCTGTTCGTTGAAGTCCTCGTCATGGCTGCAGCCACATGGTCTCTCGGCGCTGTGCGTGTGCATCAATTCCGTGGGGACACGGCCGGCACGCTGACCAAAGTGCTGGCTCTGGAGTTGGACTGAGGCTTCCCCATGCAACAAACCATCGCCGCATGGCAAGAGCAGTTGGGTCCTCTCCTGGACCGTGTGGCTGCACGGCAGAGGGAGGACTTTGGCCAGATCGAAGCTGAAAGAAAAGCCGATGGCTCCCTGATCACAAACTGTGATCGCTGGAGCGACCACACCATCAGCCAGTGGCTGCAGGACCGTTTCCCCGCCACGGGGATGCTGAGCGAGGAGGGCAACACACGGGTGCCGCAGCAGGAGTGGAGCTGGATCCTGGATCCCCTGGACGGGACCACCAACTTCACCTACGGCATCCCCCACTGGACCGTTTCCCTGGCCTTGCTGCACCAGGGCCGTCCCATGATGGGATGGCTGGAGATTCCCCCGCTGCGCCAGCGGATCGTTGTGGTGCGGGGAGAAGGCGTCGAGCTGAACGGCCGTCGTCTACAGCCACCAACGGATACGGTCACACCCAATGCCTGCGCCAGCCTCTGCACCCGCAGCATGGTGGTCTTACAGCGCCGGGCAGACCGTCGATTCCCTTGCAAGTTGCGCATGTTCGGTGTGGCCAGCACCAACATGGCCGGCGTGGCTTTGGGGCAAAGCCTCGGCGCCCTGGAGGCCTCACCCAAAATCTGGGACCTGGCGGCAGCCTGGCTGGTGTTGGAGGAGCTGGGTTGTCCCGTTGAACCGCTGGCGGGACATCCCTTCCCCGCCACACTCGGCGCCCAACTGGCAACGGTGAGCTATCCCCTGCTGGCTGTTGCTGCCCCGTCACTCTTCCCCCTCTTTCGTCCTTGGGCCGCTGCCCTGCATCCTGAAAACCAACCACCACCGGGCTGATGTCAGGAGCAGGTGGCCAGGCCGTCCCAAACGTCCTGCTTGAGCTGCTCCAAGCCCTGGCCCGTGATTGCGGAGATCCGACGGCAGGGCTGTTGGAAGTGTTGGCTGAGCGTCGTGGTCAGGTGTTCCAACCGACCGGCTTCCACCGCATCGCTCTTGTTGAGAGCCAGCAGACGCGGACGATCAAGCAGAGCGGGGTCATAGGCTGCCAACTCCCCAAGGAGCACAGCCCCATCCCTGCAGGGATCTTCTGCCGTGGCATCCAGCAGGTGAACCAGAAGGCGGGTGCGCTGGATGTGGCGCAAGAAATCGTGCCCCAGTCCGGCACCCATGGCGGCGCCCTGGATCAAACCGGGAATATCGGCGAACACTGTGCCGTCTCCCGTGGGGCGCCGCACCACTCCCAGGTTGGGCGTCAACGTTGTGAACGGGTAGTTCGCCACCTTGGGGCGTGCAGCGGAGAGGGCGCGGATCAAGGTGCTCTTCCCCGCGTTGGGGCAACCCACCAACCCCACCTCGGCCAGAAGCTTGAGTTCCAACTGCAACTGCCGCTGCTGGCCCGGATGGCCGGTGGTGCATTGTTCCGGAGCCCGGTTACGGTTGCTCAGATAACGGGCATTACCAAAGCCACCCTTCCCCCCCAGGGCGACACAGAGTTGCTGCCCGGGCGTGGTCAGGTCTCCCAGCCAGGTGTTGTCCCCCAGGTCATGGACCTCCGTACCGCAGGGCACCTTGACCAACAGGGGGCGGGCACTGGCTCCGGTGCAATTTTTAGGGCCGCCCCGTCGCCCGTCCCCAGCCGTAAAACAGCGCTTGTACTTGAAATCCAGCAGGGTTTGCAAGTTGGTTGTGGCCTCCAGAATCACGCTTCCACCGCAGCCGCCGTCCCCACCGGCCGGACCACCGGCCGGCACGAATTTCTCCCGACGGAAGGCCACGATGCCGTCCCCGCCATGGCCAGCCTGCACCTCGATCCGCACCAGGTCAATGAACTGCATCCAGACCCGCTCCTGCCCGCGTTGCTACCCCATCTTGCCGGTACGGATCGTGGCATGGCCCTGTGGATTTCATCACCAGCGTGGTCATTGGGCTTAATCTGGAGACCTGGTCTTCACCGAATGTGCTGGAAACCTCTGGCCCCTCCGTCCTCAGCGGTTATGACCCTCAAGGGAGAGGAAAGGTTGTGCCGAGACGTGGGGAGTGGCTGCAGCAGCATTACGGCCTTCCACTGCCAGCTTGGCTGGTGGAGTGCTTGCAAGAGGCTGAACCGGCGGCGGAATCGTGCCGTCATCAGGGTCCCCTGGAGGGCGCTGCTCTGATTGCCGCTGCTTTTGATTTTGCCTGGCAACAGCACCAGGGGCAAGAGCGCGCCAGCGGGGAGCCCTACATCAGCCATCCTCTTGCCGTTGCAGATCTGTTGCGGGAGATTGGTGTAAGTCCTGGTGTGATTGCTGCAGGTTTCCTCCATGACGTGGTGGAGGACTGTGGTGTAACCACGGCCGATGTTGAAGCCAGGTTTGGTCGCGAGGTGCGGGCGCTTGTCAATGGCGTCACAAAACTGGGGGGCATTCATTTTGTCAATCGTACGGAGGAGCAGGCCGAAAATCTGCGCCGCATGTTTCTTGCCATGGCCAGTGACATTCGTGTGGTGCTGGTCAAGTTGGCTGATCGTCTTCATAACATGCGCACGTTGACGGCGTTACCAGTAGCAAAGCAGAAAAGAATTTCCATCGAAACGTTAGAAATCTATGCCCCTTTGGCCAATCGCCTTGGCATTGGCAAGCTGAAGTGGGAGCTGGAAGACCTGGCTTTCAAGGTGCTCCATCCCCAGGAGTTCCGTGATATTTCTCAACAGCTAGCCAGCAAGCGGAGTGAGCGGGAAGCCCGACTTAACGCCACTGTGGAGTTGGTCCGTCAACGATTGTCCGAGGCTGGTCTTGGCCAGGTGGACGTGAATGGTCGCCCCAAGCATCTCTATGGTATTTGGAGTAAAATGAAACGACAAAATAAGGCTTTCCATGAAATTTACGATGTGGCGGCGCTGCGGATTTTAACGGATAGCCTAGAAAGCTGCTACCGAGCACTTGCTGTGGTTCATGACACTTTTCGTCCCATTCCCGGCCGCTTTAAAGACTATATCGGCTTGCCCAAACCCAATGGCTATCAATCGTTACATACTGCTGTTATTGCCAATCAACGGCCGCTTGAAGTGCAGATTCGTACACAACAGATGCATCAAGTTGCGGAATATGGAATTGCTGCCCATTGGAAATACAAGGAAGGGGGCTCCCCTGCCAGTGGTCAGGCAGAGGAGCAATTCAACTGGCTGCGCCAGCTTCTCAATTGGCAGCAAGACACTGCCGATGGCGATGGCCAGGACTATTTGGCCTCCATTAAAGATGATTTATTTGATGACGAGGTATTTGTATTTACACCCAAGGGAGATGTTCTAGGTTTACGGCGTGGTTCTACACCTGTGGATTTTGCCTATCGTATCCATTCTGAAGTGGGGCATCACTGCCATGGTGCCCGCATCAATAACCGCCTCACGCCCCTGTCCACTCCTTTGAAGAATGGCGATATTGTTGAGATCATGACAGAACGCAATGCCCGTCCCAGTCTGGATTGGTTAAATTTTATTGCCACACCAACGGCTCGTAACCGTATACGGCAATGGTACAAAACCAGTCATCGAGATCAAAACATTAACCGCGGTCGGGATATGCTAGAACAGGAACTGGGTCGCCATGGTCTGGAGGAATTACTAAAATCCTCAGCGATGCAAAAAGTGGCTGAGCGCTGCAATCTTTATACGGTCAATGATCTGTTGGCTGCTGTTGGTTTTGGCGCACTCACGATTCATCAGGTTGCCAACCGTATACGAGAGGAACTTCGCCTCCAGGCCCCTCGTGCGTCGCAGCGCAAACCTGACCCTACCCCCACCGCCCCAGCTCCATCCAGCCGAGATCCGAGTACTACGGCTGATCGACTGCGAGGGGATCCGATTCTTGGTGTGGATGGGCTGGACTTTCGCCTGGCGGGCTGTTGTACGCCTCTGCCCAAGGAACCTATTGTTGGTGCTATATCTTTGGGCAATCATGGTCTCACGATTCACCGACAAGACTGTGACAATATTGAACGCATTCCCATGGAGCGCCGCCTACCGGTGCAATGGAATCCTGGTCATTCCGAAGATAACACCTATCCTGTTCGTTTAAGAATTGATGTGATGGACCGCGTTGGGGTGCTTAAGGATATCCTCACACGCCTTTCCGATGCCAACATCAACGTCCTGAATGCTCGCGTGCGCACCAGTCGTGGCAAACCTGCGCGCATTGATCTGAGCATTGAACTTCACAGCGCTCATCAACTGACAAAAACCATAAGCCGTATTCGCGCCATGGCAGATGTGCTCACGCTTTATCGTGCCGGGATCAGTTAGTCGCATTCTTGTATCTTCCACTTCAGATAGTGTAAACTTCCTGGTTCCGAGCACCAGAAACACGTACTTTAGCGTTATTATGCACAAGCCCTCGATAGCCAGGATCCGGATTGTCCACCGTGCCGGTTTGGGGACGTGAACCGTGGCCAACCCTACAGGAGCCATTGGCGGCCTGGGTTGCGGAACGCATCGGTTTCACCGTTATCGGGAGTTGGCAGACATTTTCAAGACGTGTTGTCAGTCCAACAGGGACGGCTGGTCGATGCATTCCCACCATCTCTGCAACAGCGCTAGGCTGAGTGGCTGATGTCGGAGAGCCGGTCCATGCCAGCAATCAATCCTCGCAACAAGCAGATCCCCGAGGCCAGCACCCGGGCTCATCGCCAAGCCCTTATGGAGTCTCTCCAGGCGCGAGCCCACCTGGCCCGCTGCAATGGGGATATCCCTGCCCAGCAAGCCCTCTACCGTGAGGCGGTTGCTCTGAACCTACCCCTGGCCTGCCTGGATCCATGATGCTCCCGCAAGCTAAAGACGCCCTTGACAAGACGAGACCAACTGCTGTCTCTCTCTACCATCCATGACGGGGGATATACCCACGGGAAGGGGACTGGTTTGCTCCCCTTCCCATGGGTATCCATACGGTGGGGACCTGGACGTGGGGAGGCTACACCGTGGGAACGGGGAACCTGGACGTGCTTACCGTTACCGTGGGGAGGCCGTCATTGGGGATGTGCTCCCCGTGGTTCCTACCCCGCGGCGTGGGGACGGCTATCGTGGGGAGGCTACACCATGGGGATCGTTCCAATAGGTACCCATTCCCCTTTTATTCCCATTTTTTCACCACTCATGAAACTCTCTGCTCTCGTTTGCTCCACCCTATTTCTGTTTATTCCATCATCAATTGTTCATGCTCAAACAACTGAAGAACGAATGCACGGCGGTCCATGTTCCGGCCTGACTCCATCGCAATGCGAAAGAGAGCAAGAAGTTTTTACGCGTGGGCCGTGTATAGGTATGAACTTCTTTGAGTGTGAGAACTTCTGTGCCATTCAATATGAGGATCGCCAACCATAACCTCAGTCTTCATTGGTTAATAGCAAGCAACAAAAACCCCCTCACTGAATTAACATTGAGGGGTTTAATATATTATCTAATATCTATCTTAAAGTTAAATCATCCATTTAATGTTAAATTATTATCATTTATGTAATTCATTGATTCTACCGTATTTTCTACCATGAGTTTAGCTTTATAGTCTTCTATGGTAGGATAATCAATCTCATTAAATTCTAGCATAAGCCTAATAGACGTACCTATTATTTCCAGTTTCTTGCTTCTAATAAATTCTTTTAGTGGTGCTTGTAATGATGGATTAGTTTATTTCTTTCTAATTTCCATTGATCTATAAAACTTTCTGCTACATTTTTCCTCCAAACATCCCATACTGGTTCAGACCAGTCCATAATGTCAATATCAAGACTGCCATTATCTTTAAGTTCCTTCTTATATTTATTGTAAAATAAATTAGAGGTATTAGATACTGGTGTATAGGGATTAGTAGATACGGATTTATATGGAGTAGTAGGTATAGGTGTTAATTTTGGTCTGATTCTTTCATCACTACTTTAGCATCACGTTCTGGCTCAGTTTTTTCTTTAACTACAGGATTAGTTTTAGTGTCAATATCAGTATTAGATTGAATAATAATTTTATTAAGGTCAGTATTAGGTTTAGAAATACCTGTAACAAGCTCAGACATTTTTATGGGTGTAGTAGACGATTTACCGTCACTGACAACGCCACAAGATACAAGCAGAACAGAAGAACAGAAGAAAGAAGAAAGTTTCATTGAAAGAAGTCAATGGAAGGATGGCCTTGGATGGCCAAGACCTGGGATGGGAATCGCACCCATCCTTACCGCTTTTACGGATTCAGGTTAAATCAAAAGTTTGGACAAGCTTTTTCTAAAGAATCCTTAAATCCATCTAAAGGGAAAGTTAAATGTGCAGACCCATAGCCGCTTGAATGTAAAACTACTTCAAACGATTCTTTACCATCTAGAAGAATGTTTAGTAGGTTCTTTAATTCTTTGTCTATGATAAAAGCATCCACACCACTGCCAAATGTACTAATGAATGACTTATCTTCTCCATCAATAAGATAAGGAATTTTTTCGCCGGCCTGATAAGTTTTACGTGGACCGTCGATTGAAATAAGTGCTCTAGAACAATTATTGCTAATGCTAAAAATTCCTAATTTTGCATCAAATGGAGAACGAAGTTTTCTTGTTGGCACAACAACTGAATGAAAAGATAATTCTCCAGTAGGACGACCAAAATCATCTTCCTCATTTCTGATTGTCCAATCAGCCATAGCAGGAATTGAAAGAAGAAGAACAGAAGCGATGACCAAGAAACGATTAAACATGATGAAAAATGGGTTAGAATACCCTTCTATTATGCATATCTAATCCCAGCAATTCCGCTATTGAAACATATTGTAACATGTGGGTTTATGGGTCCCCGTCAAGGCTCCCCCATTCCGTGACCGTGGGGTACTGGATCATGTATCTCACCCGCCAATCGTCAATCCAACGGTTTTCCCGCCATGGGAAGGCGCGGGTAATCGTTCTCGATGGGTCCCTCTTGACGATTGAAGCTGATTGCCCCTGTAGACGTGCAGCCAATCGCAGGGCCTTGACAAGCTCCATGGATGGGTTTGGGGAGCGCCCGGAGACCGTAGCCTAATGCTCCAGGCGGCAACCGCCAAGGATGGGTCTATGCTCCCATCCTCTTTTATCTGTGAATGATTCAGCCGTGGTGCGGCCATGGCGGTGTTCACATGCGATCCAGGGTTTTGATGCCCAGGAGTGCAAGGCCCAGGTTCATGGTCCGGGCACTGAGGCGACACAGGGCAAGGCGTGTGGCGCGGGACGGCTCTGGCGCCTTGAGCACAGGCAACTGGTCGTAGAAGCGGTTAAAGGTCTGGCTGAGACCAAACAGATAGGAGCAGAGGCGGTTGGGTAGCAGATCCTGTTCCATCTCCAGGATCACCTCGTCAAAGTTCAGCAACTGGCGCGCCAGGTTCAACTCCTGGGGAGCCTGGAGGCAAATGGCTCCGGGTGCTGCTGCCACGAGCGATCCCCCCTGACGGGCAATTCCTTGAATGCGCACGTAGGCATAGAGCAGGTAGGGCGCCGTGTTGCCCTGAAGAGAGAGCATCCGATCAAAGTTGAACTGGTAGTTGGTGGTGCGATTCTGGCTCAGATCGGCGTATTTCACGGCAGCGATGCCAACGGTTTCTGCCACGTGCGCAATGAAATCCTCCTCGTTCTGCCGTTGCTCCTGGGCCATGCGCTCCACCAGGTCACGGCGGGCGCGGTCCACTGCTTCATCCAGTAAGTCCTGCAGGCGAACGGTGGCGCCGGAGCGGGTTTTGAGCTTCTTGCCGTCCGCACCCTGCACCAAACCGAACGGCACGTGCTGGAGGCGACAACCCTTGGGCACCCAACCGGCCCGCTGCGCCACCTGAAATACCGCCGCAAAGTGGTTCGACTGGCCCGCATCGGTGACGTAAACCACGCGTTCGGCCCCCTCGCCTCCTGCATCAGGGCTGGCCAGCCGCTGGCGGATGGCTGCCAAGTCGGTTGTGGCGTAGTTGTAGCCCCCATCGCGCTTCTGCACAATGAGCGGCAGGGGTTGCCCGTCTTTGGCTGTCATGCCCTCTAGAAATACACAGCGGGCGCCGTCGTCAACAACCAGCAACCGGGCCTGCTCCAGATCCTCCACAACCCCCGGGAGGGCCTGGTTGTAGAAGGATTCGCCCCGCTCCACCAAGTGTACGTCCAGGCGGTCGTAGATGGCTTGGAAAGCCTTGCGGGACTGCTGGCAGAGTAGCTGCCAGGCCCGTAACGACTCCGGCTCACCCGCCTGAAGGTTCACCACTTCACGGCGGCTCTGCTCCTGAAACGCCTCATCCTCGTCAAAGCGTTCCTTGGCCTGGCGATAGAACGCCACCAGGTCCCCCAACTCCACACGCTCCTCGCCGGACAGGGATCGCGGCGCCATGTGTTTGAGGTGGGCAATCAACATGCCGAATTGGGTTCCCCAATCCCCCAAGTGGTTGAGTCGCACCACGCGATGCCCGAGAAAGGACAACAACCGGGCAATGCAGTCTCCAATGACGGTGGAGCGCAGATGCCCCACGTGCATCTCCTTGGCGATGTTGGGGCTGGAGAAGTCCACCACCACCCGTTGCTGCGGCTGTGCCGTGGGCACCCCCAACCGTGGCTGATCCAGCCGCGCTTCCACCTCTGCCGCCAACACCTCCGCCCGAACGGTGAAGTTGATAAACCCTGGTCCCGCCACTTGCGGCGGATGGCAGAGGTCGTCCACGTGCAGTTGATCCACCACGGCCTGGGCAATCCGACGAGGCGGCCGACCCAGCACCTTGGCCAACCCCATGGCGCCGTTGGCCTGGAAATCACCAAACTCCGGCTTGGTGGCTGGTGACAAGGGAAAATCCACTACCACATCCGCCAGGGGAAAGGCCTGGGTCGTGGCCTCCAGTAGCCGGTGTTGTAGGGCGTTCCGCAGCTTGAGCATGGTCCGCCAGCACAGATGTAGCCCCTATCTTGCCGCGGCGCCCCCCGTCAGGCTGGACTGGTGCGACTGCGGCTGCGGCGCTTACGCTCTGTCTCGACTCCTGGCTCAACCCCGTTGGCCTTGACCTCCGGCTCGGAGCTGGCCACGGAGGATGGCACAGTGGACGGAGGCGCCATGGTGCTGCTGGAACCATGGGTGCTCAGGGGACGGCGATCCATGAGGGCCGGGTTTCTGCTTTGACCGTTGGAACTGCCGTTCCGTTGCAAGGGGCGAGCGCCCTGGTGGCGCCCACCACCACGGCCCATGTGACCCGGCGCACCCTTCTCCTCGGTGTCGGGTTTGTAGACGGCTGTAGATCCCTTGGGGGTCGGTTGCACCACCACGATGATCAAGGGCGCAACTTCCAGCTCCCGCCGCAGTCGCCGTTGCAGTCCCAACTCCACCTCCCGCTGCAGGCCAACCCAGTCCACGTCCTGAAGATCGTCTCCACCGCGACAGAGTTGTTGCCAGCGGTTATCCAGCACCCATTGCACCTCGTTGTCGGTCCAGTTGGCAAAGTGCTGTGGCGCAAGCGAGGTGGCCACGCCCCGCAGGTTCACCCGTGCCGGTGCGCCCATGTGGCCCGCGCTACTGACGCTCACATGGGCAACCAGGACGCCGTCCTCCGCCAACTGCTGACGCTCCTTGAGCACCTGGGTGTTGATCACCCCCTTGCGGGAGCTATCCAGAAGCTCGATGCCGGCCTTGACCGGCTCGCCACGACGGATGGATTCCGGCGTCAACTCCACCACGTCACCGTTTTCAATCACCAACATGGACTCCGCCGGTATGCCCATGGATTGGGCTGTCTTGCAGTGCTGCACCAACATGCGATGTTCCCCATGGACCGGGACAAAGAATTTGGGGCGGGTGAGGGCAAGCATCAACTTTTCATCTTCCTGGGAGCCATGGCCGGACACGTGAATGCCCTTGTCCTTGCCGTAGATCACCGTGGCCCCCTGCATCATGAGTTGGTCGATGACCTTGACCACACCGATGGTGTTGCCGGGGATGGGGCTGGCGGAAAAGATGACCGTGTCCGTGCTCTTGAGCTGTACATGGGGATGTTCGGCCCGGGCAATGCGACTCAGGGCAGCCAGATGTTCTCCCTGGCTGCCGGTCATGAGCAACAGCAACTCCCGCTCCGGCAGATCCCGCAACTGCTTCATGGTGAGGAAAAGGTCGTCGGGACAGCGGATGTAGCCCAGCTCCCGCGCCTTGGCGATCACGTTGAGCATGGAGCGTCCCAGAAGACCAACACGGCGGCCGTGCTTCAGGGCCAATTCCAGGATCATGCTGACCCGGTGAACCGAACTGGCAAAGGTGGTCACCAGAACCCGGCCTTTTGCCTGGGCAACGTGGCGATCCAGGTTGGGGAACACTGAGCGCTCCGGTGGCGTAAAGCCAGGCAATTCCGCATTGGTGGAGTCGCTGAACAGGCAAAGAACCCCGTCTTCCCCGTAACGGGCCAGGCGATGCAGGTCAAATCGCTCTCCATCTACGGGGGTGTGGTCAAACTTGAAGTCTCCGGTGAAAACAACGACACCCACCGGGGTGGTAATGGCCAGGGAGAAACTGTCGGCGATGGAATGGGTATTGCGAATGAACTCGACGCTGAAGTTTTTCCCCACCTTGACCACTTCCCGTGGCCGGACCGTCCTGGTTCCGGTGCGATCACTCACCCCTGCTTCCTTCATCTTGTCGTCCAGAAGAGACAGGGCCAGGCGGGGGCCGTAGATGACGGGAATGGTGAATTGTTTCAGGTGGTGGGCGATGCCGCCAATGTGGTCTTCATGGCCGTGGGTGACAATCATGCCCCGGATGCGCTGCTGGTTCTCGCGCAGATAGGTGGTATCGGGGACAACCACGTTGACCCCGTGCATGTCGTCGCTGGGGAAGGAGAGGCCGGCATCTACCAGCATCAACTCGTTCCCGTATTCAAAAACACAGGTGTTCTTTCCGATCTCGTGGAGGCCGCCAAGGGGAATGATGCGCAGAGGCTCAACCGAGCCGTTCGGGGTTTGAGTCATGGATAAAGACAAAACTATGGAGACTATGGAGAAAGAGTCTGTGCAGCCGGCGTTGAGGCGGCTTGTGGTCTCTGCGTCAGCAGGTCGTGCAGATGGGCCTTAAGGCTTGCGTCTGCGGCAACAAGAGGGAGCCGTGGGGCGCCAACGGGCCATCCTCGGAGTTCCAACGCTGCTTTGACCGGGATGGGATTGGGCTGAAGAAACAATGCACGCATGAGAGGCAAAAGCTGGTCGTGTTGGGCGAGCGCGGCGGCTGCCTCTCCCGCGAGGTGGCTCCGGATCATGGACCGGAGGCGCAACCCTTCCAGGTGGCTCACCACACTCACCACACCGACGGCGCCAAGGCTGAGCATGGGCAAGGTGAGGGTGTCGTCACCGCTATAAATCGCCAGAGAGGGTCCACATGCAGCCCGCAAATTTGTAACCTCCTCCACCGTGCCGCTGGCGGCTTTGAAGGCCCGCACGTTGCTGCAGTTCAGCAGACGGCCAACAGTCTCCGGAAGGAGAGAGCAGCCTGTACGACCGGGGATATTGTAGAGCATCAGCGGCAAGTCGGGGACCGCCTCGGCAACGGTGCGAAAATGGACCTCCAAGCCGGCTTGAGGAGGCTTGTTGTAGTACGGGACCACCAGAAGGGCGCCGTCCGCACCCAGAGCCAACGCCCGACGGCTGGCGGCCACAGCCTCCTCCGTGCAATTGCTTCCCGTCCCGGCCAGAACCATGGCCCGCCCCCCCACGGCGGCCTTCACTTCTCGCAGGAGTTCGTCCTGCTCCTGCCAACTCAGTGTGGGAGACTCTCCCGTGGTGCCACAGACCAGCACCCCGTCACTACCTGTGTTGACCAGGTGATCCGCCAGCCGGGCGGCATTGACCAGATCCAAGGCGCCCGTTGCGTCAAAGGGGGTCACCATGGCCGTAACGATGCGACCGAAAAGGGGTGTGGCTGAAGAAGGGCTGGTCATGGTTGCAATACGGGAGCGTCCTGGTCGAGTTGCCGGGGAGACGGGGGCTTGAGCCAGCCGTGACGCACCATGGCTTCGGCAATTTGCACCGCGTTGAGGGCAGCTCCCTTGCGGATCTGATCTCCGCAGAGCCAGAGTTCCAGGCCGTTGGGATGGCTCAGGTCCTGGCGGATGCGACCCACAGCCACTGCGTCCTTCCCGGTCACGTCACTGGGCATGGGGAAGCGATTGTCTGCATGGTCGTCCATCAGCGTCACACCGGGGGCTTGTGCCAGCGCGCGCCGGGCGTCGTCCACCGGGACAGGACGGTCGAATTCGATGTTGACCGCTTCGGCGTGGGCCCGCAGAACCGGCACCCTGACACAGGTGGCGCTGAGACGCAGGTCCGGCTGGGCCAGGATTTTGCGGCTCTCCCGGAGCATTTTGAGTTCCTCCTCGCAGTACCCGTTCTCGGCTAGAGGGGAGTTGTGCAGGAAGAGATTGAAGGCCAGGGAATAGGGCAGCACACGATTCCGGGGTGGTCGGTCATGGAGCACGTCCCGGCTCGTGGTCTTCAGCTCCGCCATGGCCTGGGCGCCGGCCCCACTGGCGGACTGGTAGGTGGAGACCACGACACGGCGCAGAGGAGCCAGGCGGCGCAGAGGAGCCAGGGCCAACAGCAGCAGGATAGTGGTGCAATTGGGGTTGGCAACGATGCCCTGGTGTCGGCTGGCTGTGTCCAGGTTCACCTCCGGCACCACCAGCGGCACACAGGGATCCAGACGAAAGGCGCTGGAGTTGTCGATCAGCAGTGTTCCATGGGTCCCCATGACGGGAGCCCACCGACGGGAGACGGATCCACCCGCAGAGGCCAGCACCAGATCCACCCCGGCCAGTGTCTCCTCGGACACCGCCTCCACCGTCAGAGTCTCGCCACGGAAGGGGAGTCGGGTGCCGGCAGAGCGGGGGGAGGCCAGTAGTTTCAGGCTGTCCAGGGAAAAATCCCGCTGTTCCAGCAGCAACACCAACTCACGACCTACGGCGCCCGTGGCGCCCAGCACGGCAACCGTGGGAGGGCAGGTGCTCAAGGAGACAGGAGCATGGCTTGCGGTGGTCATCGGGGCGTGGGGCAACAGATGGACCCGGATAAAGGATATGCGGTTGTTTTGAAGCCACCCTAAGTCCTACCGGACAACACCCATGGCGCGGTTGCCTAGGATCGGGCATCTTCTTTGTCGTGCTGTCCCCGCCATGGTTTCCGACCTTCAGGTCACGACGTCTCCCCGTCCCCAGAGTCGTCTGGCTCTGGAAGTGCTTGTCCCTGCCGAGCGTTGTCAGCGCAGTTACGACAAGGCCATGCGCAAGCTGTGCCGCACGGTGCGGTTGCCCGGCTTCCGCCCGGGCCGGGTTCCCCAAACCGCGGTGCTCCAGCAACTGGGCACCCGGCAGGTGTGGATCACCGCCCTGGAGCAGTTACTGGAAGACACGGCCCAGGACGTACTCAATAACGGGAATCTGGACCTGCTGGGGAAGCTACAGCTTCAGGATTCGTTTGACGTCCTGGCCCAACAGTTCAAACCCGGCGAGAGTCTCACCTTGAACATGGAGGCGGACGTGCGCCCCGCCGCCACGTTGAAGACCTATCGCGATCTGGAAGTGGAGGTGGAAGAAACCTCTGTTGAAGCCATGTTGGAGGAGGTGCTTCAGGAGCAGCGCCGCTCTGCCGGCGCCACGGTGCCCCTGAAGAGAACCACGGCGGAAAGGGGAGACGTGGCGGTGATCCGGTTGGTGCTGCCGCCACCGGCCAGCCCTGACGGGGAGATATCCCCCGAGCCCGATGCACGGGAACTGGAGGTGGATCTGGTGGAGAAACAGGCGTTCACGTCCGAACTGATACCCACCGTCGTTGGCATGACAGTGGGGGAGACCAGGACAATTTCCGACGACGCCCGGCAAGACGTGGATCAGGACGAGCGGACGAGCGACGTATCCATCACCCTGTGTGAACTGAAGGCGCGTCAGCTACCGGACCTGGACGATGCCCTGGCCCGGAAGGTGAGCGGCTTGGCCACCATGGCCGAGTTGAAAGACGCGTTAAGGCAGGAAGTTGAAGTTCAGGTTCGGAAGAGCAACAGGGAAAGTCGTCGGGATGCCCTGCTCCGCGTTCTCTGTGAAGACATGGCGGTGGATCTGCCCCGGTCCATGGTGGAACAGGAGATGGAAGTGGTGCTGGAGGACTACAGGAACGAATTCGTGTCACGGGGGCTGCCGGATATCAGGTTCAACGACACGCTTCTGGCCCAGCTTGAGCCGGCCCGGTTGGAAGAGGCGCAGCGCCGTCTCCAACGCAACCTTGTCCTTGAGACCGTGGCCAGAGAAGAGCAGCTAACGGTTCCGGAGACTGAACTGGAAACACAGGTCCGGACCCTGCGCAAGCGTCTCGAAACCCGGCAGGCGCGCAAGCTGGACCCCACCAGGCTGCGCGCCTTCGTGAAGACGACCCTGCTGCGGGAGAAGGCCCTGGCTTGGCTGGAGGAGCACAACACCTTCAAGGTACGCACGGCCATGGCGGAGGGTGGGGAAACGACGCAAAGCGGCCCCGCCGTGGCGAGTGATCTGACAGAATCCATCCCTGAATAGATTCGACGTTACCGTGATTCAGTCCCTCTATCGTCAACCTCTGGTCCGTTCCCTGAGTGTCTGGCCAGGTAACGCGCCTAGCCCCTTGCCCACCGTGGTGGAACAGTCGGGGCGGGGTGAACGCTTCTTCGATCTTTACTCCCGGTTGCTTCGGGATCGAATTATCTTTTTGGGCACCCAGATCGACGACGACGCTGCGAACAACATCGTTGCCCAATTGCTTTACCTGGAAGCCGAGGACCCGGACAAGGATATACAACTCTACATCAACTCCCCCGGCGGGGGCGTCTATGCAGGGCTGGGCATTTACAACGCCATGAACCAGGTCAGGCCGGATGTGGCCACCACCTGCTACGGCCTGGCCGCCAGCATGGGAGCGTTTTTGCTGAGCGCCGGAGCCAAAGGGAAACGGCGCGCCCTGCCGGATGCCCGCATCATGATCCACCAGCCCCTCGGCGGCGCCCAGGGGCCAGCGGCAGACATCGAGATTCAGGCCAGGGAAATCCTTTATCTCAAGGATCAGCTCAACAAGAAGCTGGCAGCCCACACCGGCCAGCCCCTGGCCACGATTGCGGAGGATACGGATCGGGATAACTTCCTTTCCCCGGAAGAGAGTCGTAACTACGGGCTGATCGATGCAGTGGTGGGCACTTCCACAATCAACTCGGAGACCGGATAATGGCAGTTGGCAAACTGGTGCGGAGCACGGCTACGGTGAAATTCGACGCCCAACTTCGCTGCTCCTTTTGCAGGAAGCCCCAGGAAAAAGCCCGGCGGCTGATCGCCGGACCCGGTGTCTACATCTGCGATGAGTGCATTGATCTCTGCAACGACATCCTGGACGAGGAATTCGCAGGGTTGTCCGGCGCCAGCCGTGGCGACTTGAAGCCGGCACTGGAGCCGTCGTCGGGAACCACCTCCCGCAGCGGTCCACCCCCGATCACCTTGGTGAGCGTGCCCAAGCCCCAGGACATCAAGGCCCATCTGGATGCCTATGTCATTGGACAGAACGAAGCCAAGAAAGCCCTGTCCGTAGCTGTTTACAACCACTACAAGCGTTTGGCCTGGTCCGGTGGGCACAGTCCCGGGAAGCCTTCCCTCGGCACCCAACTGGAAAAGTCCAACATTCTTCTGGTGGGGCCGACGGGCAGCGGCAAAACCCTGCTGGCGCGGTGCCTGGCAGAGGTGCTCAACGTGCCGTTCGCCGTTACGGACGCCACCACCCTCACGGAAGCGGGCTATGTGGGGGACGACGTGGAAAACATCCTGTTGCGCCTCTTGCAAAAGGCGGACATGAACGTGGCGGAGGCGCAGCGGGGCATCATCTATATCGACGAAATCGACAAAATCTCCCGCAAGAGTGAAAGCCGCTCCATCACACGGGACGTGTCTGGCGAGGGGGTGCAGCAGGCCTTGCTCAAGGTTCTGGAGGGCACCGTCGCCAACGTACCCCCTGAAGGCGGCCGCAAGCACCCTCAGCAAGAGACCATCGCCATTGACACCAGCCATATCCTCTTCATCTGCGGCGGTGCGTTTGTGGGTCTGGACGACGTGGTGAAACACCGCCTGGGCAGGAGCGCCATCGGCTTTGTCCAGGACCGGAACGAGGATCAGAAGCGCCAGTTGTCGGCAACCAACGTTTTGAGAAAGCTGGAACCGGAAGACCTGGTGCAGTATGGGCTGATTCCGGAATTCATCGGGCGCGTGCCGATCACGACGGTGCTGGATTCCCTGGACGAGCAGTCTTTGCGGGCCATTTTAACGGAACCACGCAATGCCCTGGTGAAGCAATTTCAAACCCTGCTCAGCATGGACGACGTGCAGTTGGTGTTTGAAGAGCGGGCCATTGAAACCATTGCCCGGGAAGCCATGCGCCGACAGACAGGGGCAAGGGGATTGCGTAGCTTGGTGGAGGATCTGATGTTGGAGGTGATGTATAGCCTGCCCTCCAGCCATGACGTCAAAACCTTCACCATCACTGCGGAGATGGTGAATCAGCACCAGCACCATGGGAACAAGGTGATGCTCCACCCCAACATTCTGAGCCACCAGGAAACAGCCGTAGACCATGGCCTATGAGCCGTTACATCACCGCTATCGCCCACAGCGGTTTGACCAGCTTGTGGGTCAGGCGCCGATCGTACGCACCCTGAGCAATGCCGTTCGGTTACAGAGAATTGCTCCGGCCTACCTCTTCACCGGACCCAGGGGAACGGGTAAAACCTCAAGCGCCCGCATCCTGGCCCGTTCCCTCAACTGCACCAGCAGCCCGGCGCCCACGGCAGAACCCTGTGGCCGGTGTGAGGCCTGTATCGCCGTTACCGCCGGCAACGCTCTGGACGTGATCGAGATTGACGCCGCCTCCAACACAGGGGTGGACAACATTCGAGAACTCATCGAGCGCGCCCGTTTTGCCCCTGTGCAACTGCGCTGGAAGGTCTATGTGGTGGACGAGTGTCACATGTTGTCCACTGCGGCCTTCAACGCTCTCCTCAAAACGTTGGAGGAGCCGCCGCCGCGGGTGGTTTTTATCCTGGCCACCACCGATCCCCAACGGGTTCTGCCCACCATCCTGTCCCGTTGCCAGCGCTTCGACTTCTGCCGCATTCCCCTGGCGGAGCTGGTGCAGCATCTGAGCTGGATCAGCCAACAGGAGCAGATTGCCATTGCTCCGGATGCCCTGCGCCTGGTGGCCCAATTCGCCCAAGGGGGCCTCCGGGATGCAGAAAGCCTGCTGGATCAACTCAGCCTGCTGTCCCCCCCCGTTGAGGCCGCCGCCGTCTGGGAACTCATGGGCGCGGTGCCGGAGCAGGAGGCGCTGGCGCTGGGAACAGCCTTGGCAAACGGTGATCCCCTCCCGTTGCTGGAGATCATCCGCCAACTCTTTGACCGGGGATACGAGCCCAACGCCATCCTGCAAGCCTTGACCACGCTGTTGCGGGACCTCCTTGTGGCAGTTCTGGACTCCGACAGCCAAGCGCTCACCACCGTCAGCCCCGCCAGTTGGGAGAAGGCCACCAATCTGGCGCAGCAGTTTGGCCGCGAGCAACTGTTGAACGTGTTGCGGGCACTCAAAGGTACGGAACTCCAACTCCGCCACAGCAGCCAGCCCCGTCTCGCCCTGGAGGTGCTGCTGGCCGGTCTCCTGGCAGAAGCGGGACTCCCGCTACCAAGGCCCGCAGTTGCTGCAGGCACTCCCGCTCCAGTCCAGCCCACCTCGGCCGCCAGGGACCGTTCCGACCCACGCCGCCAGCAGCACGGATTGCCCCCGCCGCCAGCCCCGGCGCGTCAACCCACAGCGGCGTCCCAGCCTCCACAAGCCTCATCCAGGCACTCGGAGTCGGTTGTCACGTCCTCTTCCAGGGCCAAGCCTCCTTCGGCGGAGGATGCAGGCAAAGCCGCAGAACTGGATCGACTCTGGCAAACCATCCTGTCTCATTTGCAGTTGCCCTCCACCCAAACCATGCTGCAGCAGCAAGGGAAGGTGGTGTCCCGGGATGGATCCCAGGTGGTGGTACAGGTGAATCCGGCATGGCTGGGCATGGCCAAGGCCCGACACACGTTGTTGGAACAGGCGGTTACTGCAACCCTTGGCAAGACTGCCCGACTGCTGCTGACGGCAGGGCAACCCCCACAGGTCGACCGCAGCCAACGCCCTGTCTCGCCCCCGGCAGCACCGCCAAAGCCGCGCCAGAGCAGGACGGTTCAATCTCCAGGCCCGCCGCCGCCAACCCGGACCCAGCCTCGGCCGAGGCCGCAACCGGCTCCCGACCTCCGGCAGCAAACCCGCAACCGCCAGGGGGCGCCCCCTCGCCCCGCCCCGGAAACGCCCCCTGCTACAGCACTGGATGCCACCGCTAAAAACCTGGCCAACTTTTTCAACGGTGAGGTGGTGGACAACAACGATGATGCTCCACAGGCTCGGGACCCGTAAACCGAGGGAGAGGTCCCCTCGTCAGGACATGGGCGCCAGTGAAGTGGCTGCATTGCCCTTCCCCGCCCGGGTGAAGCCGCACAGAACGCCCTTTCCCGTTGCAGACCGTACGGAGCCTGCCGGTCGTTCTCCCCTTGCATACACCCTTGTCCGACCAGCGGCGGAAACGGGCGCCGCGAAACATCGGACAACTTGCCCCCATGGTCCTGTCTGCCTTCTCGCCGTGGGACAGTCGTTTGGGGAAACGGCGATGCTTCGCGGCGCCCTTGAGAGGGAGGGTGGCCTGGTCTTGCAGAAAGAGCAATTCTGCCGTATAATTTTGATTGAACGTTGCCGTTGCCACCCATGAAGCCCATGAACAAGCCGGATCCGAAGCTGGTGCAATTGGGAGAGGGTGCCCCATGGGTGTGGGGCATGGATGGAGGGAGGGGAGACCTGACGGTTAATGAAAAGAAGTTTCAAAACGTAGCTTTCATAACCAGGAAGGAGTACAATCGGTCCAGAGGTCCAGAGGTCCAGAGGTCCAGAGGTCCAGAGGTACCAGCACACCGTGGGGTGGTGTGTCATGAGGGGCGTCCAACAGGAGGCTGGCGCACCTCGTCTGGCCTCCACGCTTTCAACAGGTTCCCCGTCCAGGGCTGAAGCGGGTTCCGCTGGTGGGGCTTGTTTCCACCGCCACCTGCTGGCGCTGTTGCTGGCTGTACCCGGCCTGTTCACTGGCGCCCCCGGCTTGGTGGTTGCTCCCACTGCGCTGCTGCTCGGTGCGCTGTCGCTGTTCCACGCCGCGCCCGCGCAGGCGCAGGCCACGGTCTCCCTCTCGGCCTTACAGGCCACCACGGTCAGGGAGGGCTCGGGCGCGACGGTGATAGTGCGACTGTCGCAGGCGCTGTCGAACGAAGTAAGGATTCCGCTGTCGGTGACGAGCACGGCGGAGTCGAGCGACTTCTGGCCGCTGTCCTACATCGATGTCCCGGCCGGCACGACCACGGTCTATGGGAGGATTCCCATATTCACGGACGCGGACGACGACGACGAGACCTTAACGGTGTCGCTGGGGACGTTGCCCTCGGGGGTGACCCTGGGCTCCCCGTCCTCGGTGACGTTCACGATTTCGGAGCGTCCCAGTGTCAGCCTGTCGGTGTCGCCCAACCCGGTGTCGGAGGGCGAGAGCGTGACGGTGACGGCGACTCTGACGGAGGCGGTGTCGGAGGACCTGACCGTTTATATCAGTCAGTCGAGAGGCACGTCGGAACCGGTCGACGACTACGAGCACTTCGGTGAGATCACGATTCCCGGCGGGCGCACGACCGGCACGGGCTGGTTCGCGACGAAGCACGACGTGGACCCGGACGACGAGACCTTCACGGTGTCGGCGACGGGTTTGTCGAAAGTCAGCACGAGCTTGGAGAGGGCGTCGGAGGCGGTGGTAGGCAGCCCGTCGTCGGTCGCGGTGACGATCGAGGACGACGACACCACGGAGGTCACGCTGGAGGCGGAAGATACGAGCGTGCCGGAGGGCATGTCGAACTACATCACGCTGAGGTTCTCCGAGCCGGTGCCGCTGAACCGGGGGGTTCTGAACGGGGACCCGCACGTGACGGCCTGGGTGCGGATGACGGACACCGAGACCGGCGCGTTGCTGGCCCGCGTCCCCGTCGTTGTGAAAGGCAACATGACGCAGACGGGGTTCTTCGCCGGGAGCGACATGGACCAGGACGGCGACGACGAGAGCGTCACGGTGACGCTGGAGACGGACAATCTGCCCGCCTGGATGACGGTGGGCGAGCCGAAGTCGGTGACGTACACCGTGGACGACGTCCAGGAGGCGACGGTGTCGCTGTCGGTGTCGCCGAGACGCGTCATGGAAGGTGAGCCGGTGACGGTGACGGCGACGCTGGATAAGGCGCTGACGGACCAGCGGTCCGGGCTGCATGTGCCGATAGAGCTGACCGCGGGCACGGCGGAGGACGGGGACTTCCGGTCCCCGCGCAGGTACATCGAGGTCCCGGCCGGCGCTACGACGGGAACGCTTGAGGTGCAGACGCGGCACGACGGCGACACCGACGACGAGACCTTCAAGGTATCGCTGCCTTCGCAGCGGCCGCAGGTCGGGAAAGGCGAGACGTCGGAGGTGTGGGTGACGATCGTGGACGACGGCAGGGCGAGCACGTACGAGTTGTCGGTGTCGGACGCGGTGGCGGAGGAGACGTCGCTGCCCCCGAGCCTGCTGTTTGCGGTGACGCTCAACCGCGCGGCGTCGTACCGGATCGTGGTGAACTACCGCACCGAAGACATTACCGCGCAGGCCGGCCTGGACTACGTGGGCGTGCTCCCGTCCTGGGGCTACGCGCTCATCTTCGAGCCGGGCGAGACGCGCAAGATCGTGCGGGTCCCGGTCATCGACGACACCATTGAGGACAGCGGCGAGACGCTGAAGCTCGTGCTGTTCAACCCGCAAGGCGTGGAGCTTCGGAACCCCGAGGGGATCGGGACCATCTTTAACGACGACCCCCCCACCTGGTGGGTCCATACCTGGTGGTTCTCCACCCAGTGGTTCTCCACCCAGCGGGTCCACACCTAGACCTAACGACGGTAATGATAACAACGGCAAAAACCCCGTCGACCCAAACGGGTTGCCGTTGCCCGTGCCTCAGTCGGACCTGAGGCCCTCTTTTGGCGATATCACCGTTGAGGACCAGTCCTACACCCAGGGGATGGAGATTGCACCGTTGATGCTACCGGCGGGAACCGGTGGCAACGACCCGCTCACCTATACGTTGACACCCGCCCTACCGGCTGGCCTGATGCTGGATATGGCCACCCGCTATCTAAGCGGTACGCCGTCCATGCCGCAGGAGGCAAGGCAATACACCTGGACGGCAACGGATGCCGACGGTGACACGACGACGCTCGAATTCTCCATTGCTGTGGCGGCTGCGCCGGAGCCGAGGAAGGTAGCA
>MWLD01000051.1 GCA_002018045.1 Candidatus Synechococcus spongiarum LMB bulk15M | reverse complement strand
AAACTCTGTTTCGCATAGCCATTCGTGAGTCCATTTCATGCTTGCCATGACATTGCATTTATAGTCCACCTTGATAACATCAACAATTTTCCCGCTTTCGGACAGCATCTTGTTTATTTCCTCCGCTGTACCACGTCTTCCGGAATTATACGACAAAATTATCCACCGTGCGGATGTAGACTGAATTAAACGTTCTAAAGACTCTACTGCAATAAATCTTCCTGTTTCAGGATTTCTTCTAAATTCCTCAAACACGGAACCAGCGACTTTATCTGATGTATCACATCGACGCTTTGCTTTTCCAAATAATTCAGGAGTATCATTTAAACAAACAGTTGTCCATAGATGATAGTAGGAAGCGTATCTGACACGTGATGATGGCATTTTTTCATTATTAGAGCCATATGGAGGATCAAAATAAGCCAAATCTGCATCAATTCCACATATATCAAACACATCATTTTTCAGCACTTCGTTTTTCTGATCTGTAACAAATATACTCGGCACTTTGAGAATAAGATCATTATATGACCGAGAAGACCACTTGTTTAAATAAGAAACAAAATGTCCTATTGTATTATCAACACGATCTAATGCTATGATAAGACTAGTCAGAGCTACAGCTTGTTCTATGGGAGATAATGATAATCTATCGATTTCTTCTCGAATACCGTCAAGCTTTCTAGTATTGTGAATCTGCCACGGTTTCTTCAAACCATCAGCTTGAACCGCACTACCATTTCTTGATTTACCACCGTAATGCTCTGTAAACCACCCGTCCTTTGGTGCTACTTCGTTCAAACAACGAATTAGCTTAGTATATTCTACTTTATCACGTTGATTCTCAAGATAACATTTGGCAAAGACTTGCGACCAAATTGCAATATCATTACAAATAACTCTATAACCAGATTTAGCAAATGCTTGAGCAACTCGCGTAGAACCGGAAAAACCATCAAGTATAGTTTTTGCTCTTACACGTCTTGCTAAATTTAAAATATAAGGTAAAAGTTTAAGTTTTGAGCCAGCATACTTAATTCCCTCAGTTAAGGGTATGCTATCAATAAATTCTGGAAATAAGGATAAGTTTTTCATCATTTCACTTATAATATTCCAGCTTGCTGTTTCATCTGTACAATATCTTTCTCCACCTCTTTAAATGCTGCTATATGGCCTATTCTAGATGAAACAAGTGCATGGGAAAAAAGTTTTACTAAGTCCAAATTATCTGAATATTCAATCCATCCATCAGTAATACTATTAAAGAATTTACTTGCATTTTTCGTATGTGTCCAAAGCCCACGTTGAAGTGCATTGGCTGCGGCATCACCATATCGCACCTCACAAATGTAATCATTATTAATCCCATAGAATTTATAGACTGGGTGTTTTCTTCTACGCCCAGATCCTTGATGCCCAGGTTCTTCACGCACAATTCGTTTTATTGATCCTTGAGCACGCATATAATCAAATATCATGATATTGCAGAGTTTTGATTTTTCTTCATAAACTAAAGACAGAACATTCATGTCTCCAAAATCTGAAAAACTTTGATTATTCAGTATATTTTCTATTTTCTCTTGGTTAACAATTTCCGTTTCTATATTCTCTTCATTTTGAAGAAATAAAAACATCGAGGATTTTTTATCAGTAGATAATTGTAAGGGTCCATGGACATAAGCTTTCAAACTAACAGGAAATTCGACTTCCGTTATTTCATTTATTATCTTAATATCTTCTTCTTTTGATTTAGCTCGATACAAATCTTTCCCGACATGGATTGATCTAAAGTCATACATATATTGGTTGATAAACTCGGATATAGCAATCTCGGCTAAATCCCCATGCGTTTTATTCCCAATCAAACGCATTGTGAATATATTACTTAGAGTCGTCTTCATCAGAATGGGATGCTTTCTGATGAGAAGCTGCAGGCGCTGGGTCAAGTCCCTGTATGGTGTTGGAGAGTTCATATGTTGT
Organism: Candidatus Synechococcus spongiarum LMB bulk15M; assembly: GCA_002018045.1. Taxonomy (GTDB): domain Bacteria; phylum Cyanobacteriota; class Cyanobacteriia; order PCC-6307; family Cyanobiaceae; genus Synechococcus_B; species Synechococcus_B spongiarum_E. Next base: position 33,946 of record MWLD01000051.1, on the reverse strand, counting down.
TTCCAATCCTTAATCATTGCTATGGATCTCAAAGCCCAGTAGGCCAAGTCCAGTCAAGCTCAATCTTGTGGCCCGACACATAGCAGTACGTCCCATGCTCCGAGTGCCCAAGGTATGGAGAGACTTCAGGTTGCCTCCATGAAATGGAGTTTGGTGGGTCCGGTTTGCAGACACTTGGTTCGAAGGCAAGGGAAAGCACTCCAAAACGAAACTCTACTCTAACACATGATCCATCTTGGCTATCTACCCACCCACCCCTCTTTGCGAACTCCGTACCATGGTCACGTGTGGAGAGGTCCATGGCCAACGATCCCTTGCAAAGCCTGCGGTTGCAGATGCTCAACGACGTGCTGCCGGTTGGTCTCGGTGCTGTGTCTCGGTTGCGCTCGGCCCGCGCCGGAGAGCTGTTCAACGACCTTTTCAAAGGACAGGACGGTGTTGCCAACCTGCGCCAGGACGGGGAAGACGATGCCCGCCAGTTGCGGGACTTTCTGGATCAACTGGCGCCCGGCTTGGGTAATCCTGTAGTGGAAGTGGACGTGGAGGTGCAGTCCCGGTCTGCCGACCCGTCTGGTCAGGGGGAGGATCTCCAGGAGTTGCATGAGCGCCTGGCGCTCATGGCGGAGCGGGTGGCCCGACTTAAAGCAGCTCTACCAGCCGATCCGGCGGAGTCTTGACGATGGGCGCTACGCCCCTGGAAGAGCAGTCGCTGCGGCACGTCAAATATCGTCTGCTATGGCGGCTTCTGCTGGTGCTGGTGCTGGTGCTCGGTGGACGGCTCTTCTGGCTCCAGATCGTTCAAGGGGAACAGAACCGGGCAAGCGCCCGGGAAAATCGCGTGCGCCTGGCGCCCAGTCAGCCCATTCGGGGGCAGATGCTGGATCGCCATGGGGAGGTGCTGGTCTCCAGTAAACTGGTCCATAGGCTTTACGTGTGGCCCAAGCAGGCAACAGGTCCCAGTTGGTATCGACTGCGCCGCCGCCTTGGCGCCCTGATGGACGTGCCGGAGGAAGCGCTGGAACAACGGCGGGCCAGCTTTCGTCCAGGGGACTACCGCATTGCCCTCACGGATGTACTCACCCCGGCCCAAACCATCAAGCTACTGGAGCAGGCCGATGAGCTTCCGGGAGCGGAGGTGGGCGTGGACTACCTGCGGGACTACCCCCACGGCATCACGGCGGCCCATGCCCTGGGCTACACCAGCCCCATCACCGAGGAGGAGTTGTATCATCTGGCAGGCCAGGGTTACCGGATCCAGGATCGCATCGGCCGCACAGGTCTGGAGGCTGCCTATGAGCAACACCTGCGTGGGCAGTGGGGGGGGCGCACGTTGGAGGTGAGTGCCAACGGGGATGTGCAGCGGCCCCTGGGGGAGAAGCCCTCCGTGCCGGGCAAGGACTTGCAACTCACCCTGGACCTCGGCCTGCAGCAGGCGGCGGAGAAGGCCATTGCCAAATATCCTGTAGGCGCCATCGTGGCCATGGATCCACGGGACGGGGCAATTTTGGCCATGGTGAGCCGTCCCGCCTACGACCCCAACTTTTTCTCCCAGCAGGTCAAGTCCCAGGCAGAACTGGATGCCTTGTTTGACCCCCGCGACAAGATCATGCTGAACCGGGCACTGAATCCCTATAACCCGGGCAGTGTGTTCAAGGTGGTGACAGCCGCTGCGGGGATGGAATCCGGGACCTTCCCACCGAAGACCGAGTTGCACACCACTGCCTGCATTCCCTATGGCAGCCACTGCTTCCCGGAGCACAACGGCGAGGGGTTCGGCAAGATCGGCTATGAAGACGCCCTGCGCTTCTCCAGCAACACCTTCTTCTATCAGGTGGGTGTCGGATCAGGCTCCATGGCGCTCCATGACGCCGCCGTGAAACTGGGCTTTACCCAGCGCAGCAGCATCGAGATCGGTTTTGACGAGGATCCGGGCCTGGTGGGCAACGAGGAGTGGGCCGCTGCAGGCCGTGGCTGGGCAGAGCTTGGTCAAACCCCCTGGATTCCCGAAGACATGGCCAGTGCCTCCATTGGACAGTCTGTGGTGCAGGTGTCTCCCATCCAGGTGGCCCGGGCCTATGCGGCCATTGCCAACGGGGGCTGGCTGGTGCAACCCCACTTCTCCGACCTGGATCCTCAAACGGGCGAAACAGTGGATTGGCTGGAGAAACGTCAACCCGTTTCCTTTCAACCCGAGACCTGGGCCACCCTGCAGCGGGGCCTGCGCAAAGTGGTGGCGGACGGTACCGGATACGGCATGAACAGCGAGACCCTGCCTGATGTTTCCGGCAAGACCGGCACCGCGGAAGACAACTCCTCCCACGGCCCGGACCACGCCTGGTTTGCCAGCTACGCTCCCTCCGATACTCCTGAAATTGTGGTGGTGGCCTTCGCTGCCAATAGCCCGGGGGGGGGGTCCGTCCATGCGTTGCCCATCGCCAAAGTGGTGATGGAAGCTTATTTCAATCCCTAGCAACGCTCAAGCGGAGACGGGAGAGGACACCACCCACGACCCACAACCTGCTGGTAGTAGCCACGCAGTTGCGCCGTGGCGGCACCCCATCCCCAGCGCTCTGCTTCTTCACGGGCTGCCGTCCGCATCTGCTGACGGCCTTCTCGCTGCATCAGCAAGCGGCGCGTGGCCATGATGAGCCCATTGTCCTGATCCGGGTCATAGAGGCAGCCGTTCTCCCCGTCGGTCACGATGTCGGGTATACCGCCACGGTTGGCAGCTACAACAGGGCAGCCTGCCGCCATGGCCTCCAGCAGCACCAGGCCCAGGGTTTCCGTGCTGGACGGGAAGAGAAAAGCGTCCGCACTGGCATAGGCCCCTGCCAGATCCTCACCCCTCAGGTAGCCCACAAAACGGGTGGCGGTGCCAGCAAAGGTTTGTTCCAGTTGCTGACGATGGGGACCGTCGCCCACAAGGGCCAACCGGGCCCGAGGCAGGGCCGTGAGAACAGGGAGAATGGACTCGATCTGTTTTTCCGCAGAAAGCCTGCCCACATAGAGCAGCAAAGGGTCTCCCTCCTGGTGGGGACCAAAAAGCTGTTGCCGCCGCTGGTCCGAGGCCAACCTCGGGTGAAACGCGTCCGTATCCACACCCCGTTGCCACAGGTCGATGTTGTGAATCCCCCGCTCGGAGAGTTCCTGCACCATGGCCGTGGAGGTGCAGAGGTTGAGGCTGGCCTGGTTGTGGGCCGCCTTGAGCAACTCCCAGAGGAGTGGCTCCAACATGCCTAGACCGTAGTGCTCCAGGTACTTGGGCAGATGGGTGTGGTAGCTGGCCACCAGGGGAATGGCCTTGGTTTTGGCCAGCCAGATTCCCCCCAATCCCAGGATGGCAGGGTTGACTACGTGGATCACGTCCGCCTGGAAGCGGTCGATGGCCTCGGCCACCACGGGACGGGGCAAGGCCAGCTTGAGTTCCGGGTACAGGGGAAGAGGGACAGCAGGAATCCCCATCACCTGGGCGCCGCAGTAGGAGGAAGGCGCCCCCTCCGGGCAAAACACCAGCACATCGTCCCCAGCCGCCACAAGATGCTCAACGGTCCTGGTGAGCCGGGTCACGATCCCGTCCACCTTGGGCAGAAAGGTCTCGGTAAAAAATGCGATCTGCACGGCTACGGGTGAATGGCCTCTGCCTGGGTTCGCGTCCAGGCGGACGTGCAGGGGATCCGACGACGATCACAACGCTCGGCGTAGCGACGGGCAATGTCCACCACTTCCGTCAGCAGGCCATCATCCAGGGTTGTGGGTTCCAGGCCCAAATCCAGAAAACAGCGGTTATCCACCGTAAGGTCGTTGTCCCTGGCCTCGTTGCGGGGGTTGGGCAGGTGGGACACCTGTGCATCCGTCATGTCCGCCACCTTCTGCGCCAGTTGACCCACCTGATGGCTTTCCGTCATCTGATTGAAGATTTTCACCTTCTCCCCAGGGGCGGGAGGATTGTCCAGGGCCAGTTGAACACACTTGACCGAATCGCGGATATGGATGAAGGCCCGTGTCTGCCCACCGGTGCCGTGAACGGTGAGGGGGTAGTTGATGGCCGCCTGCATCAGAAAACGATTCAGCACGGTGCCGTAGTCCCCGTCATAGTCGAAGCGGTTGATCAGACGAGGATCCGTTGCACAGAGTTCCGTGTTGGTTCCCCAGACAATGCCCTGGTGCAGGTCCGTAATGCGGAGGGCGTCGTTCTTGTTGTAATAGGAAAACAGCAGTTGATCCAGCGTTTTGCTCATGTGATAAACGCTGCCCGGATTGGCGGGATGGAGGATCTGCTCCGTGAAGCGGCTGCCGTCCGGCTGGGGCACGTCCACGGTGAGGTAGCCCTCCGGTATGGTGGCGCCCCGATGGGATCCATAGCCATAGACGCCCATGGTGCCCAGGTGAACCACATGCACGTCCAGACCGCTCTCCACAATGGCGCAGAGGAGGTTATGGGTGCCGTTGACGTTGTTGTCAACGGTGTAGCGCTTGCAGGCGGAGGACTTCATGGAGTAGGGCGCTGCTCGCTGCTCGGCAAAGTGAACCACCGCATCCGGGGCCTCGTCCCGCAGCAGTTGCAGTAGCCGCTCATATTCCCGGGCCAGATCCAGGAGAACAAAGCGAATGGGCCGTCCCCCCGTCTCCTGCCAGGCCGTGAGCCGGTCCTCGACCGTGGCAATGGGGGTCAGGGACGTGATGCCCAGTTCAACGTCGATTTTGCGGCGGCTGAGGTTGTCCACAATGACAACGTCATGTCCCTGATCCGCAAGGTTGAGAGCACAGGGCCATCCACAAAAGCCATCACCACCAAGAACAAGAACCTTCACGCGTGCCTCTCCAGCCAAGGGCGTTCCAGCTAGGCAAGCTACACCAGACCACGACTCACCCAGGCCGTCACGGCCATCGTGACCACCACCAGCACCACACCCAGGCCGTAGAGCCGGAGCCGCTGGCGTTGCTCCGCGCCCGTGAGCGGTTCGGCAATCACCATCTTGGGCTCACGGGCAAAAGCGTTGAGGCGGCCTCCATCCTCTTGGGTAACGGTCATGGCATGAAAGAAGAACACCTGGGGCGAATGTATGGAGAATGGATGGTGTTGTGGCCGCAGGGCGCCGCACTGTTGCGAGATTTCACGGATGCCACAGCCCCCATGGCATGGTCTCAGTGGCCGACACGACCACTCTGCGGTGAGCTGGCAACAGCCGTTGGCTGTTGAGGAATCCGGCCACTGAGGTAGGCAAGGCGCCCTGCCTGGGTAGCCATGGCCATTGCCCTGGCCATGGCTACCGGTGCATCGGCCTGGGCAATGGCGGTGTTGATGAGCACGGCATCAGCCCCCATTTCCATGGCCTCGGCAGCGTCACTGGGAACACCAATACCGGCATCCACCACCACGGGTACACCGGCACCCTCGATCATCAGGCGAATGTTGTCACGATTGCGTAGACCCTGACCGGAGCCAATAGGGGAACCCAGGGGCATCACCGTGACACAGCCCACCTCCTCCAAGCGGCGAGCCAGGAGGGGATCGGCATTGATGTAAGGCAAAACACTGAAGCCTTCTTTAACAAGTTGCTTGGCAGCCACGAGTGTGCCGATGGGGTCGGGCAGCAGATACCGGGGATCAGGGATCACCTCCAGTTTCACGAAGGTGTTGTTCTCCTGCCCTGCCATGCGCGCCAGCTCACGCCCCAAGCGGGCTGTGCGAACCGCCTCTTCCGCAGTGGTGCAACCTGCGGTGTTGGGGAGCATCCACAGCCGGGACCAATCAATGGCCTCCATGAGGCCCTTGTGGCCTGCCGCACCTGTCTGCACCCGCCGTACGGCCACCGTGACCATGGCGCAACCACTGGCTTCCAGACTGGCCTGCATGGTTGCCGGATCAGGGTATTTCCCTGTCCCGGTCAGCAGGCGGCTGTTGAAGGAGTGCCCTGCAATCTGCAGGGGCTGGTCCTCAATGGTGCTGGATAAAGGCAAGACCGTTGATCGTGAAGTGTTATTGATCCAGCGTAGACGCTTGGGATTTCTCCAAGCGTTGCAGACGACGCTTGGCAATGGCGTTGCCGGCATCCAGAGACAACGTTCGGGCATAGGCTTTGGCGGCCTCTTTCTGCTGCTGCTGGCGTTCCAGAGCATGACCCAGATTGTTGAGAGCCACGGGATAATCCGGCTTGGCCTCCAAGGCCTTGCGGTAGTGGCGGATGGCCTGGGTGTATTGCTTCTGGGCCGCCAGGGCGTAGCCTAAGGCGTTGTGAATGAGTGCCTGGCCCTCCGAGGGCTCCTGACCAGCCCTTTGGGCCGCTTTGCCGAGGGTGGCGACCGCCTGGGGAAAAAGGCGCTTGCGCAACTGCACGGAGCCCAGTTCATAAAGCTTCACAGGGTCCGCCTTGCCGTCACCGAGTTGCTGTTGCAGCCGTTGCAGCGTTGCCTCGTCACGCCGCACCTTCCACGCCTGAACACCAATCACAATGCTGAGGATGGCCAACAAGCCCACCAGGCCTGCCAGATAGAGGGAAGGCAGAGGGGAATTCATGGTGGCTGGAGCTTGGGACGATGGAATTCAAGGTTGAGCCGCCGCTGCAACGGCTGCAAAGCTGGCGGGATCCAGGACAGCCAGTTGGGCCAGCATTTTGCGGTTCAGGCGCACATCGGCTTTTTTCAAGCCACCGATGAAAGTGCTATAGCTCAGCCCATGGCCATGGGCAGCGGCATTGATGCGGGCAATCCACAGACGGCGGAAATCACGCTTGCGGCGGCGACGATCCCGGTAGGCATTGCAAAGGGCTTTCATCACCCGCTGATTCGCGGTACGAAACAAGGCGCCGTTGGATCCAACGAAGCCCTTGGCCAGCTTCAAGATCTTTTGGCGGCGTTTGCGGGCAACGTTGCCTCTCCTGGTGCGGCTCATGGGCTGGGATTACTGAGATGATTCGGGAGGGAGGATATCAAGTATGTGGGTCAACTGCCGTAGGGCAACATTCCTTGCACCCGATCATGATCCGTGGGATCCACTGTTGCCGAAGTAGCCAGGAAGCGCTTGCGCTTGGAACTCTTATGGCCCAGCAGGTGGTTGCGGAAAGCATGACGACGCTGAAGTTTACCCGTTCCCGTGATCCGGAAACGCTTGGCCGCTGCACGGCGGGTTTTGAGTTTGGGCATGACGGGGTGTTCAGTAGAGGAGAATTTTAGTGTAACCGACAGGAATGTGGCATGATTGAGGCCATGGCTTGCCGCCCTTGAGGCGACCGCTGCGCAACTGGAGAGTCACGGTTTCTGGTGCCCATGAATCCCATTGCTTGCTGGGAAGGAGGCCGTCGCCGCAAAGCGGGCCTGTTTGCAGCCACGTCTCTTTTGCTGGGACTGCTGCCCCACTGGCTCCATGGAGGTCCTTGGCCTGCGGTGGTGGCGGCTCTGCTGCTGGGGCGCCATATTTTCCCCACAGCGGGGCGCCAACCCGGGAGCAAACCCTCATCACCGCAGGCGCCCTCGGATGCCGCCCGGCTTCCTCAAGTTGACGTGCTGGTGGCGGCCAAGAACGAGGCTGCCGTGATCGAGCAACTGGTCAACAACCTGTTGGCCCTGCGGCATGGGGAGGAGCAACTCCAACTCTGGTTTGTGGATGACGGCAGCGTGGATGGTACGGGGGAGATTCTGGATCGCCTGCAAGAGCGCCATCCCGGTCTTCACGTGATCCACCGTCCCCCTGGTGCCCAAGGGTGGAAATCCGGCGCTCTGAACGCGGTGCTGCCCCACCTGCGGGGAGAGTGGGTTCTTGTGCTGGATGCCGATGCCCAGGTTGATCCGGAACTTCTGGAGCGCTTAACCCCCCTGCTACAGGACAGCAGCCGTGCGCTTCAGTTGCGCAAGGCGGTCCACAATGCGGACTGCAACCTGCTCACCCGGGTTCAGGCCGTTGAGATGGCCGCGGACGCCTTGATTCAGCAGGGCCGCATCATGCACCAGGGCTGTGGAGAGTTGCGGGGCAACGGCCAGTTCGTTCCCCGCCAAGCCCTGCTGCATTGCGGTGGTTTCAACGAAGCCACCGTTACCGATGACCTGGACCTCACCATGCGGCTCCAGCTTCACGGTGTTCCCGTTGCAGTGGTGTGGAACCCGCCGGTGGGGGAGGAAGCTGTCGGTTCCATCGGTGCGCTCTGGCGGCAACATCAGCGTTGGGCAGAGGGGGGACTGCAGCGCTTCTTCGACTACTGGCCTGCGCTGCTGAGTTCTCGTCTCAAACCACGGCTCAAGCGGGACGTGCTGGCCTTTTTCCTCCTGCAATATGTCCAGCCGCTGGTGATGGCCGGGGATGCCGTGGGGGCCGTGGTGTGGCGCTCCGCTCCCCTGGCCTGGCCGTTGACCACCATGACCCTCCTGTTCACCTTGACCGCCCTTTGGCGCTGTCCAACCGCCAACAGCGGTCCTCCCGTGCCAGTCATTCGTGGCGTCACCGTCCTGATGACGCTGGTGTACGTCTTGCATTGGAGCCTGGTCATTCCCATGGCCACCGTGCGCATGGCTCTCAAACCCAAGCAACAGGCTTGGGACAAGACCGTTCACGAGGGCTGGGCCGCCGGTGCTTAGTTGGGTGATGAACCCCCGGCTGCCGATGTGTGGCCGGGGCGTTCTCCTGATCAACCTTGTCAACCGACTATCCATACACCCGCCTCGACCGTCATTCTCTCCATCTGCACGCTAAATCCGAGCGAGCGGCGGGGTTTGTGCCTTCAGAGGCTCGTGGCTTGGCGCAGCAGGCTTTCCGGTTCAAACAGGACTACGGACGGTTACTGTCCATCACGTCAACCGACCCCCGGGAGAAGAAGACGGCTGAAGGTGTAGAATTCCTGAAACGCAACCTTCGAACCAGACTTTGACCAAGTTCAAAAGAAACTTGACCCTGGCTTACGGGACGCACGTTCCTTCAAGGAAAATAAGGGTAATAGTGAAATCAATGTGGATGACTTCTTCATTGTTGGCGGTCAGAAAGGTTATATGGATCAAAAGGGCCACCAATTCCTTACCAAGAATGACAAGACAGGCGCCAGGCTCTGCGTGGTCTTTGATAGTGGAGTGAAAACAGGATGCTCATGCGATCACTTCAACGTGTTCCATATGAAAGATGATGCTATTAGACGAATCAGTGAAGGAAGTCAAGGCCCGCTTTTTGCAAGTTGCACCGAAGAAGGAGACGAGACCAGCAGTATGATTGACGTTCTGCCCAGTTGCTCCGAATTGCCGGATAGCGTCATGCTTGCAAACCCCTGGCTTTAAGGCCTCCCGGATCCACGCGACACGGGTCCGCCAAGACTCTCCAACACCATGGGGCAACTGTGGGAGACAGACCGTGCAAACAGTTGCTCCTGACCTGTCCACCGGATCACCGCTGCCTGTCCGGCTGCCTCCGTTTCACTCGCCGTACCCTCCTTCCCCATGCGTCTTGACCTGCACCACCGCCATCAGCGCGTAGAGTTGCTGGTTCAGCAGCGTCGCCATGTCGGGGTCATGGCCCTGTGCTGGTGGATTGCCGGGGGCAGTGCCGCCGATCCGCCAGGGCAACGGGGACAGGCCCACCTGTTGGCCAGTGCCATTCAGCGAGGAACTGTCCGTCAGGATGCCGTGGCCTTGGCGGAAGAGTTGGAGGCTCGCGGAGCCTGTTTTGCGGCCAGCGCTCGGGAAGACGCCGTGGTGTTGTGTCTGGGTTGCATGGCCACGGATGCTCCGCCCTTGCTGGAGCGCTTACGGGAGATGGTCCGAACGCCGCGGCTGGCGCCCCGTGAGGTGCGGCGAGAGCAGCAACTCACCCTGCAAGCCCTGGATCAACAGCGGGAGGATCCCCTCCAACTCGCCCTGGCGGATCTCCGCCGTCTGCTCTATGGCCATGGAGGATACGGCCATGCCCCTCTTGGCTTGAAAGCAGACGTGGCGGCATTGACATCCAGCCAACTGCACCAGGCACATCAAGGCTGGAGGCGCAGCGCCATGGTCATTGCCGCGGCGGGCCGTCTGGACCAGGCCACCACCGACCACCTGACGGCTCTGGCCACGGCTTTGACACCCAACGCTTCTCCCGCTCCTGCGGAGCAGCCCGTAGCTCTCCCCGGTTCAGCCACCATGACCTTCCATCCCCAGGACACGGAGCAGGTGGTGTTGCTTCTGGGGGCCTCCACCTGTGGGATCAACCACCAGGATCGGGCGACTCTGCGCCTACTGCAATGCCACCTCAGCACCGGGATGAGCGCCCGGTTGCCCCAGGTGATCCGTGAAACCCACGGCCTGGCCTATGAAGTGGGGGTGTTGTTTCCCGTACGCCAGCGGAGCGCCCCTTTTACGGCTCACCTCTCAACCAGCCAGGAGCGGGCAGCCTTGGCGTTGGAGCTATTGCTGGCGGAGTGGTGGCGACTTCTGGAGAAGCCCCTTCAACCCAAGGAACTGCAATTGGCCCACACCAAACTGCAGGGGCAGGAAGTGGCGGCCCTGCAGACCAGTGGCCAGGTGGCTGAACGGCTGGCCCTGCTGCGCGGGTACGGGATGGCCGTGGATGCAGCAGAGCAGCAGTTGGCCCAGGTGGCACAGCGGGACGGCGCCGGATGTCAACGGGTGGTGCGCCAGTGGCTCAGCCAACCCCGTCTCGCCGTGGTTGGTCCCCAGTCGCTGGCGGCGCCCCTGGGGCACATCTGGTCTCAGTCGACGGGCTCCACCTGATCCGCAGCCAGGAGAAACGTGCCCCGCCGGAAGCGTACAGCCAACATGTTCCGTGGGCGCAATTCCACCACTACCCCCTCATCCCCGACCTCCACCAGATCCGGGGGACGGAGCATGGGCATGGGATCTGCGGTTTTCAGGTAGGGTTGATCCCGGATCAGGTGAACCAGGGCGCCTGTGTCAAAAGCCGGGCATGGCCCGTCAACCTGCTCCATGGATCCACCAGCGCAAGGGCGCTTGAGTGTAGACCCAGCCCCACCGTCCCGCCGGACAACTCCAATCCCCGAACGATGCCATGACGGCTTTGATGAACCTGGTGGGTGTTGTGATGGGCCTGCTGCTGGCCATCGTGGCGGGATTGCTCCAGCCCACCATGGCAGTGCCAACCCTGGGGGGCCTCAGCCTGGTGGAATTGCCCACCAGCGGCCAGTTGGCGGCAGTGCTGCTGACGGCTCTCATCTGTGGCGCCCGCGTTGGACTCATGACTGCCGTGGCCTATCTGGCCTTCGGGCTGACGCAGTTTCCCGTCTTCCATGCCGGGGGTGGTCCGGATTACGTGCTGGAACCGGGATTTGGCTATTTACTGGGCTTGATTCCCGGTGCATGGTTGGTGGGACGCATTGGTCAACAGGTCGCTTTACGGGATCCCTTCAGCCTCTGGTTTGTGGCCCTGACAGGGGTTGTGGTGGTCTCCCTGTGCGGGGGAGCGTACTTGCTCCTGGGCGCAGTGGTGGGCCACTGGTCCATGCCTTGGCCGGAGTTGATGGTCAGCCATTGGCTCCTGCCCCTGCTGCTGCAAGCGGTGATGGCCTGCCCCGTGGCCGTTGCTGCCGCATTGCTCCGCCGTCTCCTGCTCTACTGAAACCGTGCCCAATCCACAACCCTACCTTGATCTCCGGTGTCGGAAACGACGGCTTGCCGGCATCAGCCTGCTGGTGGCCGCTGGCGGCACGGCGTTGGATCAACTGAGCAAGGCGCTGATGGTGCATCAACTCCACCTGGGTCAGGTGCAACCGGTCCTGCCAGGTCTCCTGCAGTGGCGACTGGTGGAGAACACAGGTGCAGCCTTCAGCTTGTTTCACGGCGGCGTGGTGTGGCTGGGGTTGATCTCGTTTCTGGTGAGCCTGGGGCTGGTGCTGTGGCTGTTGAGGCGTCCACCCCGGCGTCTATCGAGTGCCGTGGCCTATGGGTTGCTGTTGGCTGGCGCCATGGGGAACGGTCTGGACCGCTGGCGTCTGGGCGCAGTGGTGGATTGGATTGAATGGGTGCCGTTGGTGCCGTTGGTGAACGAATGGTTCCCCGTGTTCAACCTGGCGGACGTGGCCATCAACATGGCTGTGGCACTGCTGTTGCTGGATACCCTGCTGCAAAGCCGCAGATCGTAGGTCATGAGGAAACGGAACCGTCGGCTGATCCGGAGTGTGGCCGTGGTGCTGGTGGCCCTTCTGGCCTTGTGGATGGTGGTCACCCTGTTGGCGGGGCTGGCCCAGAGCCTGCAAACCCTGGCGGGTGGTTGGGGAGTGCCCCTGTTTGTTGTTGTCCTGGCGGCCCTGGGCTGGTTGGGATGGACCACATGGGACGGACGGAAATCCCTACGGTGGACCAGGCGTTCCCCAGGCAAGGCCCTTCCCGTTGCCTTCGACTCCAGGCGGGAGGCTGCCGGGGAACATCTGGACAGCATTGAGCAGCAGTTGGAACTGGTGCAGGACCAGGTGGTGCGCCAGGTCCTGGAGGGTGAGCGCCGCCAGGTGGCGGCGGAGTTGGAACGGGGAGATCTGGTGGTGGTGGTGTTTGGCACGGGGTCCAGCGGCAAAACCTCCCTGATCCGCGCCCTCTTGGGAGACAAGGTGGGTTCCGTAGAGCCTGCCATGGGTTCCACCCGGGCCAGCCACGCCTACCGCCTCCCCATGGCGGGCCTCAGCCGTGGTGTGCGGCTGGTGGATACGCCAGGCATTCTGGAAAGCGGCGCCCATGGGCAGGGGCGGGAGGACATGGCGCGGCGCAAAGCGGTTCAGGCGGACCTGCTGCTGTTTGTTGTGGACGGTGACCTGCGGGACAGCGAACTGCGCATGGTGCAGTTGCTGTTGTCCCTGGGCAAGCGTCTTCTTCTGGTGCTCAACAAGTGCGACCTGCTGGGGCAACAGCAGGAACAGCGGCTGCTGCAGGTGCTGCGGCAGCGCTGCGCTCCCCAACTGCCGCCGGAGGACGTGATTTCCGCCAGCAGTGCATCGCCACGATTGACCACCGCCTCAGGGGCGTCTTCGTTCGTCCCCGAGGTGGCGGCTCTACTGCGCCGCCTGGCTCAGGTGTTGCGCCTTGAAGGAGATGAGCTCATGGCCGACAACATTCTTCTGCAAAGCCACCACCTCTCCGTGGATACCGAGGCGGTGCTCACCAACCAGCGGGAGCGGGATAGCCGCACCGTCATTGAGCGCTATGCCTGGATTGGTGGTGGAATTATCGCCCTGACGCCCCTGCCGGGGCTGGATCTTCTGGGTGCAGCCGCGGTCAACGCCCAGATGGTGCTGGAGCTGGGACGGATCCATGGGGTCAAGCTGGGTCGGGATCAGGGGCAGGAGCTGGCCCTGGCGGTGGGGCGCACCATGACGGGGTTGGGCTTGGTGAAGGGGGGCGCCATGCTCCTCACCACCGCCCTCAGCACCGCCTGGCCCGCACTGGTGGTAGCCAAGGCACTGCAAGGGGTGAGCGCCGCATGGCTGACCCGGGTCGCAGGCGCCAGCCTGATGGAGTACTTCAGCCGCAATCAGGACTGGGGAGACGGGGGCATGGCCGCCGCCATTCGCAAGCACTACGACCTGAATCGCCGCCAAAACCGGCTCAACGATTTTCTCGCCATGGCTGTGGAGCGGATCGTGGAGCCACTGCAACGGCGCCTGAAGGGCCTGCCGCCAGGCCAGCGGCCGCACCAGGCACCGGCGCCGGCGCCATTCCGGAGCGGTGATCCGGAATGAGCACCAGGGCCAGGTAGAGCGGCGCTAAGGCATTCGCCCCGTCTCACATTTCATCTGAGTTGCACACAGCTAAAACGGCCATGTTGTTAGTGCCAGTTCGCTCAGCTTTTTTTGACGGTCCTTTGTCCAAGAGTAGTTTCTCTGGTTTGGCGGCACGACCAGCCTGTTCTGGCTCAATATGCTCGCCAGTCCCAGTTGCGAGAATTTGAATTCGGACATCAATCTGCTACCCCATGGCTGGTTGCTTACTCAGGCTATCACACTGTATGGGAAATTGGGCGGAAGTCCGTCAGGAGTGTTTTATCCACAAGGTCGGGTATATTTCTCAAGGTGAACACCTTGCCCCGTGTGGCGAGCAGCAGTTTCTTCATGTCTTCGCGGCGAACGCCGAATCCCCTACCCGCAATACAAGCGACGACCTCGAACCTCGGCCTGCCTGGAGGTTGCCCTTCCAGGCTGAGGGCTCCAAGATGCTGGACCCGGGTAACCTTATCCCGCGCCGTGCCGTCGTCTTCCGTCAGTTTGGCCTCGATCACAACCTTGGGGTTGAACTCGTTCGGCACTACGAAATCCGGCGCCTGGTCAAAGCCCGCCAAGCGCTCTGCCCGCCTTGTCTTGCGAAAGCTGATTCCTGCCTCCGTCAATACGTTCTCAATGGCGTTCTCAATCACGTTACCAATCAGTTCACTGATCGAGTCACGATGTCCGGCAAAAGGACGTCCCAGGAGGCGTTCGTACAGAAGAACGGAATAGGGAACACCGAGGCTGGCGGATGCCCTGACGCTGACCAGCCCTGCCTTTGTATCGGCCTTGTCCAGGCGGTGCAGGGTATCGTTGGCCTGTCGAGGTACACCGGATGCAAGGGCATCACAGGCGGCAGAGATCAGGGCGCGAATACGCCGCCCCTGCACGGTCCCTGGACTTGGCAACGAAGCTTTCGGATCCATGCGGATATTGCGATCAATGGCACGAGCTGCATTCTGTGTCACACTGATACCAGTCTGGCGGCTAGCATAGTATGCCCATTCCGGAGGCGTAAAACCGATCATGCATCGGAGAACAACAAGTGCAATCGGGGTGTCGTACACGGCGGCGCCAACTGTCTCGGGCGTTACCTCACGAAACCCGCCTGTTGCACGCTTCAAGCGTTCATATCCCTCTTCAAACACTGCAAACTCGATGAATCCCTTGCCCTTAGGCATGACAAGGAACTCGGACGTCAGGCAACCGAACACGGCATCGACATAAACATCCAGGTCGGCCTGGACTTCCTCAAAGGAGACCTCAAACGGAAACTTCACGATAGTACCCCCATGGTTTTCTGGACCGACACTGTATGCACGGGTGATTTGGGTTTGCATGAAGCCTCGGCCGCTTGGCGGGCAAGAGCTTCCACCTCGCCAAAGGCAACCATTCGGTTCCGTAGATGTGAGAGCTTCTCAGCGGTCGTTGCGGATCGGTTCCAGTCCGGGCGCAGTTGCTCCACGGCTACCCGCGTCAATTGCCCGAACAGGACGCATCGGGCATCCCCGTGAGTTGCGGCTCTCCCCGCCATTCTTAATTGGGCGAGGTCATGGGCAACCACCACGACCAGGTCTGCAACCGTGGCCGGGGTCTCCTTCTCGGCGTGCCTGACCCTGGAATCCCGGCATACGAAGACGGTATCCACAATAGACGAAGCCGTTCCACGGATGTGAATGGATCCTCCCATCTCCGCAGGGCACGGCAACGTAGCCGAACAGGTGAGGCCGGCATCAAGGATCGCCAACCCGACGGCGCAGTAGGCATCCAGTTTGTTGTGGTGATAGGTGAACACCAGAGGTGCTTCAGGCTTCAGCGCCTCTGCCATGTGGGAATAGACGCTGGCCAGTCCCTCCGCAAAGTGCTCGAGGCCGCGCAACTGGGTAACGTTGCCGGTCAGTTCATCCGTGGACCGTGTGGAAGGCCGATCAAAACCCTCCGTACCCGGCGGAGCCAGTCGCCGGAGCCAGACATAGCAGAAATCCATGAGTTCACCGTACTGGACGTTGCCGAAGTACGGCGGGTCCGTGAACACGGCATCCAGCGTTCCGGCAGGCAGCGCAACCTGGGCCGAGTTTGCACAGTGGATGGCGATGCGCCGGCGCGTGCTGTTCGCGCAATCTCCTATCCACTCGCCGTCAATCGGTACACGTATCTTGTGCTTTCCTTCGGATCGGACTTCAAAGGGAGCTTCGCAGTAGCTCTTCGCCCTGATGTATTTCCGGACAATGTTCGACCAGCCTCCCGACCCTACGTTGACACCGGAACCGTTGATGATGCCCAGGAGGTTGGATTCACATTGCACGAGACCGACCGGGAAACCATGAATAGAAAAGACATCCAGCGACTTCAGAGCCATGGTGTCGTAGCGGCACAACATGTTCTGGTATCGCAAGAGATCCGACAAGTTGGTGGCCAGTGCGGCACGGATCCTCTCGTTCGGTACATCCGCAATCAACCGGCAACTGGCCTCCAGGCCCAACAACTGGCGAGGATTAAACATCTGTCGATACCGACTGTAGCCCCAGCGGTGCAGTCGCGAGGTTTCATCACCAGGAGGAATTAGTTCGTCGGGCACAAAACGTTCGTCCATGCGCCGCCAATGTTCACGGGCGGCTTCCACCCGTGCGATGTCGTCAGGATCGGGTTTCTTGAAGAAGCGACCCTTATGCACCGGCTTTCTCTCCGGGTTGTAGTACTCGATCGCAAAGAGACGATGGTTTAGAGGAGCGCGTCGGTCACCTGGATAACGATTTTCGTACCCGCAGCAGGGACATGTGCAGCGCCCCTGACGAGCGGGTCCCGCGATGGAAAGAATGACGTCACACGCGTGACAGTGTCCTGGAGCACGACGTTCTGCAACCTCGTTCAATGCGCCACACTTGTGACAGACCACGACGTTCTTCGGGTGGCGACGGTCTTCGGCAAGCAGATATCCCGGAAACAGGTCGAACGTGAAACTGCAGGCGTCACACTCAAGCACCTTGACCCAGAGAAAAGACTTCACGGGAACGTCAGGGTCGCCATAGAGAGGGCATGAGGTTCGATAGTAGGCGCCGATCTGGTCTTGCAGCGTTGATACAAGCTCGTTGGCAGCTTGCCTGTAGCTGTTGAGGTCAAGCCCTTGAATTTCTTCTCGGACGACCCACGCGGCCATCGGATTCACGTCAAAGCCGATGACGTCACAACCGATGCGGTTGGCTTCAATCAACGGTGTGCCACCGCCCATGAAGGGGTCGGCAATCCGAAGGCCCGAGAAGTCGTTTGATTCAAAGAACATACGCTCCAGGTCATCGTCTCCGAACTCCGCGAGCATCAGTCCGCGGAACAGCGTCCCGGGACGTCGGGCAAACCACTTGTGGACAGCAATGACAGGACGATAATTCTGCTGGATCTGCTTTTCCTTCAGTGCCATTCCGGCAATGAACGGGACGTTGAAGCGCTGCTCAATGCCCATGACGAGTTTCTCGAAGCCGTTCGTCGAGCATGGAGTGCCAACTCGTTTGTGAATGGAGGTCTCACCATACCGAGTACCGACCCCGCCACCGGCGCCGGCGCCAGTCCGGAGCGGTGATCCAGAACGAGCACCAGGGCCAGGTAGAGCACTGCCAGGGCAATGGAGACTATCCCTGTGATCAGAGCCACCAACTTGGGGCGATCCATGGTTTAACGGGAGAGGCTTGCGGAGACGGTGTCCACCACTGTGGCAATCTGCTCCACCCCGGTGAAGGGATTGCCCAGAACGGCTTTCAGGTAGCGGTGTCCACGATAGAGGGGGCGGGAGAGCATGAGGCCTTGATCCAGCAGTTGCTCCCGGGTGTGGCGGCTCCAGGCCTCGCTGCTGCCGGTGGCGCCGGGGCGGAAGCAGACGATGTGCAAATCCCCGGACAGCATGACCAGGGGCAAGGGGGACAGGGCCTGACGCAGCACCCGAGCACGGTGCAGGGCCCCGTCCAGAAGCTGGTCAATGCCGTGCTGCCCCAGTTGCCGCAGACCGAGCCAAAGCTTCAGCACCTCCGCCGGACGGGTTCCCTGGAGACCGCAATCTCCACCGTGGGCCACGCGAGCCGGCTCCATATAGGACAGGGGTGTGGCAAAGGTGTCTACCAATCCCCGGGGCTGGCGCAGCAACACCATGGCCGAAGTCTTGGCAATGCCCAACCATTTTTGGGGATTCACGGTGAGGGAGTCGGCACGGCCCATGTGGGCGACCCGCCCTTGATGGCGCTGACCAAGACCACAGACGGCGCCAATGGCGCCATCCACGTGGAGCCAGAGGCCACGGCGGCGGCAAATGTCGGCAATGGGACCGATGGGGTCAACAGCGCCGCGGATGGTGGTTCCGGCAGTGGCTACCACTGCCAGGATCGGTTCCGTTTCCCGGGCCAGGGCCTGATCCAGTCGATGGGGGTCCAGGCGCCCCGTGGCATCGGTAGGCACCAGACGCAGGTTCGCAGCAGGCAAACCCATCACCCGTAGGGCTTTGGCCAGGGAGTTGTGGCAATCGGCGCTGGCATAGAGGCAGGCCTGTTGCTCATCCAGCCCCCGCTGATGGCGGGCCGTGACCAGGGCCGTGATGGTGCAAACGGTTCCACCGCTGGCCATGATGCCGCCAGCGTCGTCCCCCAAACCCAGACGCTGGGCAATCCAGCGCAGCAGGCGCCGCTCCAGTTGGCTGAGCAGTGGTGAGAGTTCTTCCGCCAGCATGTTGTTGTTGAGCCAGGCACAGATCAACTCCCCCACCACCGAGGCCGGGTTGGGCGGGGGATCCAGGTGGGCCATGGCTCCAGGATGCCAAGGGTTGTAGGAACCACGCACCACCGGGTCCAGCTCCTCCATGAGGCGGGTGGCATCCAGCCCCCATGGCGCCGGCGCCACGGGGGGCAGGGCAACGGGACCGGGTAATGGTGATCGTTGCCCAGCCTCTTCATGCCACCGCTCCAACCATGTCACTGCCTGACGGATCAGGGCCACCATGGTGGGACTGTGCTGGTCGGGCGGCAAACTGCAGGGGAAGGCGTCCAGGTCTGTTGATTGCACGGAATGATGGAATCAGGCTGGGATCACGATCTCGCCACCATGTGGATGGGGCGCTTGTTGCGCCGGGCAGCCATGGTGGGGAGGGCTGGAGAGGTTCCCGTGGCGGCGGTCATTCTTGACGGTCGCGGGCGCAGCGTTGGCTGGGGCGCCAACTGCCGTGAGCGGGACGCGGATCCCCTTGGCCATGGGGAGCTGGTGGCCCTGCGGCAGGCTGCTGCCTTGCGAGGAGACTGGCGGTTTCATGATTGCACCCTGCTGGTGACCCTGGAGCCGTGCATCATGTGTGCCGCGGCCCTGATTCAAGCGCGAATGGGATGTGTGATTTTTGGCGCAGCCGATGAGAAGCGGGGGGGACTAGGGGGCGCCCTGGACCTGAGCAAAAGCCCCGCCGCCCACCATCACATGGCATGGCGGGGCGGGGTCCTGGCCAGGGAATGTGGTGTGCTGCTGCAGGACTGGTTCAGACAGCGGCGGCAAGGCGTTTACGCAGCAGGCCAATCAGCCGCTCCACGTTCTCCGCTGCGCTGTTCTGCCCCATAAGGCCAATGCGCCACACCTTGCCAGCAAAATCACCCAGCCCGCAACCGATCTCAACCCCTTCTTCGTCCAGTAAGGCCCGAGCAAAAGCCTTGCCGTCCACGCCCTCGGGGATGCAAACCGTGGTGAGGGTGGGCAGGCGCAGCCGCTCTTCCACCGCCAGCTTCAGGCCAAGGGATTGCAGGCCTTCCCACAACAATTCGGCATTGCGGCGGTGGCGTTGCCAGGCGGTTTCCAGTCCCTCCTCTGCCAGCAGACGCAGTGCTTCCCGCAGGCCGTAATTCATGTTCACCGGCGCCGTGTGGTGATAGACCCGGTCGCTGCCCCAGTACCGGCTCAGGAGCGTGACGTCCAGGTACCAGTTGGGAACCTTGCCACTGCGGGACTTGAGGCGCGCCTCCGCCCGTGGTCCGATGGTGACCGGACCCAGGCCCGGCGGGCAACTGAGGCACTTCTGGCTACAACTGTAGGACATATCCACACCCCAACGGTCCAGGAACAGAGGGACTCCACCCAGGGACGTGACCGTATCCAGAAGGAGCAGGGCGCCGTGGCGCCGGCAAGCCTCACCCACACCGTCCATGGGCTGCAGGACGCCAGCGGAGGTCTCGGCATGGATCAGGCCCAGCAGCCTGGGCTGATGCTCTGCCAGGGCCACTTCAATTTCTGCCAGGCTGAAGGCTTGCCCCATGGGCTTGTGGATGGTGACCACGTTGGCCCCATAGCGGCTGGCCATATCCGCCATCCGATGCCCGAAATAGCCGTTGATGGCCACCAGGAAGGTGTCACCCCGCTCCACGGTGTTGGCAATGCACGTTTCCCATGCGGCGCTGCCCGTGGCGCTCACGGGGATGGTGAGCCGGTTGTTCGTTTGCCAGGCATAGCGCAGCAACTCCTGCACTTCTCCCATCAGGTGAAGAAAGGTGTGGTCCAGATGGCCCACAGGGGGACGGGACAGGGCCGCCAGCACGTCAGGGTGGGCATTGGAAGGCCCAGGGCCGAGGAGCAGACGCTCCGGCAGGGCGAGAGGTTCCAGGGACAGACGATGCGCCTGGTCGACTGCGAACGCTGTGGGAGGGGGCAGAGTCTGGGTCACGAAGGGCCGATACCGCAGGGGAGAGGCTAAATCGCTGTGGGACCAACTATGGAGCCAAGTGTTATGGCAGGTGTTACGGCACGGAACATGCCACTCAGCGGTTGCGCACGTTCGCCTCCGCCAGGCCCCGGGCCAGATGCTGGAAAGGAGCGCGGACCAGGGGTCCGGCCGGTATCCCGGCATCCACAAGGATTTCCTCCACCACGTCGGCCAGTAACGTGATGCTGCGGGCCGTGGGACCTGTGGGCACCCCCAGGGACTTGTAGGTTTCGTTCAGTCCGCCGAGGACCCGCTCGTCGAGGATCCGGTTGTCACCCGCCACCAGTGCATAGCTGGCGTAGCGAAGGAAGTAGTCCATATCCCGCAGGCAGGCGGAGAGACGGCGGGTGGTGTAGGCGTTGCCACCGGGATTGAGCAGGTCGGGCTCGGCACGAAACAAGCGGGCGCTGGCCTCGCGGACGATGCTCCCGGCCGCACCGCTGATTCGCTCCGCTGCCGCCAGGCGTTGCTCCGCCGCACTGAAGTAATCACCAATCCGGTCCACGGCATCACGGTCCAGATAGCGACCACTGAGGTCATACCGGCCGATCAGGGCAGCAAGCGCATCTGCCATGAAACTCAATTGACGGGCTGTCCCAGCGTATCACCGGCATTTGACGGAGGCGCTCGGAGAGGCAGGGCCGAGGAGAATTTGACAGAAATGGTTACGGTTCCCCTCCGCTCCTTTGGATAAAACCGTTGCCCTTGATACAAAAAATCCGCTTCACTGCTTCTTAAGCTTCCTGATTCAGGGGTGCTTCCCCTTGTTTTCTAGCCTGATCTATGGCCAAAACTCCTCAGGACATTCTGGATCTGATCCGCAAGGAAAGCATTGAGCTGGTGGATCTGAAATTCGTCGATCTGCCGGGAATGTGGCAGCACCTCACGGTTCACGCGTCTCAGATCGACGAAGGCGCCTTCGTCGACGGCCTGGCTTTCGACGGCTCGTCCATTCGCGGCTGGAAGTCCATCAACGAGTCCGATATGGCCATGGTGCCCGATCCGGACACTGCGTGGATCGATCCCTTCTACCGCGACAACACCCTCAGCCTCGTCTGCTCCATCAAGGAGCCCCGTTCGGGTCAACCCTATGAACGCTGTCCCCGTAGCCTGGCTCAAAAGACGGCGAGCTACTTACGGGAGACCGGCATTGCGGATCAGGCGTTTTTCGGACCTGAGCCGGAATTCTTCATCTTTGACGACGTGCGCTACCAATCTGCGGAAAGCGGTTGCTACTACAAGGTGGATTCCATTGAAGGTCAGTGGAATACAGGCCGGGAAGAAGAAGGAGGCAACCTGGGATATAAGCCCCGCTATAAGGAGGGTTATTTCCCGGTGCCCCCCAGCGACACCTTCCAGGACATCCGCAGCGAGATGTTGCTGACCATGTGCCGGTTGGGCCTGTCCATGGAGAAGCACCACCATGAGGTGGCCACTGCCGGGCAAAACGAAATCAACTTCAAGTTCGATGAGTTGTTGGCCACCGCTGATAACGTAATGATTTATAAGTACGTCATTCGTAATGTTGCGCGGAAGTATGGAAAGACCGTTACTTTTATGCCGAAGCCGGTCTTTAACGACAACGGCACAGGCATGCACGTGCATCAAAGCCTCTGGAAAGACGGCGCCCCCCTGTTCTTTAGTGAAGCGGGTTATGCCAACCTTTCCCAAACGGCACGCTGGTACATCGGTGGTATTCTCAAGCACGCCCCTGCCTTTCTGGCCTTCACCAATCCCAGCACCAACAGCTACAAACGCCTGGTGCCAGGCTTCGAAGCGCCCGTGAACCTGGTCTATTCCCAGGGCAACCGTTCCGCGGCTGTCCGGATTCCGCTCACCGGTCCCGATCCCAAAGCCAAACGCCTGGAGTTCCGCCCTGGTGATGCCTTGGCCAATCCCTATCTGGCTTTTAGCGCCATGGTGTTGGCGGGTCTGGATGGTATCAGGAACCAGATCGACCCCGGCGAGGGGACCGAGATTGACCTGTTCGAGGCATCTGCTGAAGAGTTGTCACGGATTCCCACGGTTCCCGCTTCCCTTAACGAAGCCCTGGAGGCCTTGGAAAACGACAAGGACTTCCTCAAGCAAGGAGACGTCTTCACCGACGACTTCATTGAGAACTGGATTGCCTACAAGTACGAGGAGGTGCAGCAGTTGCGCCAACGGCCCCATCCCTACGAGTTCACCATGTACTACGACGGCTGAAGTTCAGCCGCGGCCAGGGATGCCAGTTTTTGGCACCACACGTCCACCAGCGTTGTCTCCCTGGCTTCCACCATCACCCGCAGCAGCGGCTCCGTACCGCTGGCGCGAATCAGAATCCTGCCGTCCTGGCCCATGGCGGCTTCTGCAGCCGCAATCCCGTTCTGCAGGCGAGCGTTACGTTTCCATCCCTGTCTCGTCTGCTGATCCGTTATTCTCACGTTGATCAATTTCTGGGGGTAGGGACGAAAACTTGCCCCAGCCAACGTGGCGAGGGAGCAACTGCTTGTGGCAATCAGTTGTGTCAGTTGTAGAGCCGTCATCAAGCCATCGCCGATGGCATGGTGTTGTCTCCAGAGCACGTGACCCGACTGTTCGCCACCCAGTGCTGCGCCAGTACGCTCCATGGCGGCATAGACGTGCTGGTCCCCCACCGGGGTTTCTTCCAAGGCCCCGCCTCGCGCCGTCCAGGCCCGCCGAAAGCCCAGGTTGGCCATCCGGGTAATCACCAGACGGTGCTCCGGCAACAAACCCCGATCGTCCAGCGCCCCACCCCAGAGATACAAAATATGGTCTCCGTTGACAGGTTGGCCACGGTGATCCACGGCCAGACAGCGGTCTGCATCCCCGTCGAACGCAATCCCCAGATCCGCTTCCTGGTCCACCACGGCCTGCTGCAGCAGGCCCAGGGCGGTGCTTCCACAACCCACGTTGATCCGGTTGCCGTCCGGCTGGCCGTGGAGGACGGTCACCTCCGCTCCCATCCGCTCAAACAGGCTGACCGCGCAAGACGTGGCTGCGCCCCAGCACAGATCCAGAATCACCCGCAAGCGTTGTCTCTGCCCGGACTCCAACTGCGCCAGTAGTCCCTGTTCATAGACCTTGAGCAGGTCATGGCGTTGGTGGCTGCTGCCCCCCGCATGGCATCCCGGGGGCGCTGAACGTTTCAGCCACTGCTCCAGATCCCGCTGCCGGCGCCGGGGCAGTTTGCACCCGTCCCGGGCAAACACTTTAATGCCGTTGTCTGCCGGAGGGTTGTGGCTGGCGGAAATCATGAGTCCCCCTGCCGCCTGCTGGCGGCGGGTCAACCACGCCACTGCCGGAGTGGGACAGAGGCCCAGATCCCACACCTCCCGCCCCGCCGCCAGGAGACCCGCCTGCAGAGCGGCCACCAGCATGGGGCTACTCCTGCGGGAATCTCGACCCAACAACACAGGTCGGTCCTGTTCCAGCACATGGCCACAGCTATAGCCGAGCTGGAGCGCTAGAGTCGGTGTCAACTCAACCCCCACCCGCCCACGGATGCCGTCAGTGCCAAAGACCGGTGCGGGGGGCTCCACGGCCAGGGCGGGTTCAGCGAGAAGCAGGTGGCTCATAGAAAGATTCCCGTGGATGGACCTTACCCGACACCACCAGGGATCTGCCAGTGCATCCCACCCTGAACCGGCAGCCTGGCGCAGAGCGTTGCCGAGAGGATCGTTTGCCTGCGTCAATGCCAGGCGCCTTCGTTGTCTCTCCCTTGGCCATGGACGTCGGCGCGAGCTGGGTGCGGGTGTGGCTCTACTGGGCGCCGTCAGCCTGTTGAGCTGGGTTCTGCTGGTGACGGGGCGCCATGCCCTGGCTCGGAACCGCCCCCTCCTCAATCGCTGGAGTTCCCCGGCACTGCTGCGCCGTTACGGCGCAGCAGTGCCGGGGAACTCCATCCCTTGGCCACGGACGTCGGCGCGAGCTGGGTGCGGGTGTGGCTCTACTGGGCGCCGTCAGCCTGTTGAGCTGGGTTCTGCTGGTGACGGGGCGCCATGCCCTGGCTCGGAACCGCCCCCTCCTCAATCGCTGGAGTTCCCCGGCACTGCTGCGCCGTACGGCCCGCTACAGTCCCGATCCGTCACGACGTCGTCAGGCCCGCCTGGTGCTGGCGGCCGCAGCGGAAAGCCCGGACGATCACCTGGACTGGTTATCGGGGCAAGCCTGGGGAGAACACCGTGGTCTGCGCACGGAGCCCTCCGTGGTGCTGGTCCTGTTGGCCACGGCGGAGCAACGCCGTGGACAGACGGACGCTGCAGATGCCCATTGGCGCAGCCTGTTGCTTCGCTTTCCCGACACCCCGGCCAGCGCCGACGCTCGATACTGGCTGGGGACGCCTGGCGATGCGCTGCATCAGGAACTGCTGGAACAGTTTCCGGCCCATCCGTCCAGCCTGGCCTCGGCCCTCACCACAGCCCGCACCCCCGGCCCCCACCAGTTGGACGGCGCTCTTCACCTGGCCCGCTGGGGACCACGGCAAGTGGGGAGCGAATCCCTCCTGGCCAACCTCTGCTTGCAAGAGGGGAGTCAACTTCCCGCCACTGCGGCCGCCCTCCTGGCCGATGCCTTGTTGCGGGTGGACAATCCTGCCGCCGCCGAGGCCTGTCGGCCAGGAGTTGCCGAGTCCGGCGCCGCCACGGAGGATCCATGGCCTGCCATTCGCGAGTTGCTGTTGCAGCGATCCTGGCTCCAGGCCCGACAGGCACTGGCCACTGCTGCCAACACCCCCCGTCTCACCCTGGCCGAGGCCATCCGCCTGGACTTCTGGCATGGTTTTGTGAAGCAGCAACTGGGGCAGTCGGAGGAGGCGGTGCGGATCTGGCGTCAGGTGGCGCAGTCGGCCCCGTGGAGCTATTACGGCTGGCTCAGCCAGGTGCGCCTTGGGCAGGTGAGCTGGCCGTCTCCCCTGCCGCGGGTTCTCCCACTCTCTCCAACAGCGTCGCTGGGGCGCAGCAGCAGAGACGACGCCGTGACATGGTTATGGAACACGGGGCTGGACGTGCTGGCTTGGGAGCACTGGCGCCATTGGCGCAGCGCCACGGCTCCTCGGGACCCTGACGAACTCTGGATTGAGGGGCAGCTCCGACTGGCTGTCATGGATCCATGGATGGGGCTGGAGCAGTTGGACGACGCCAGTTGGAACCGCCCCGCCAGTGAAGGTCAACTCCTGGCCCTCGAGCAGGTCCGCCACCCCATCTTCTACGGCCGGATCCTGGCGGCAGCAGCCCGGCGTCACGGGCTGGATCCAGCCCTGTTGCTGGCCACGGCCCGCCAGGAAAGTCGCTTCCGACCTGCTCAGCGCTCCGTTGTCGGCGCCCTGGGCCTGCTCCAGCTCATGCCTGCCACAGCAGCTCAACTCATGTCCAGGGCGTCGATTCCCACAGAGTTGGCAGATCAGGATCTGGAGACCCAACTCCTGGATGCCGAGATCAATGCGGATCTGGGCGCCCGTTATCTGGCGCAGCAGTTACGGAATTGGCGCCAGCAACCCATTCTTGCCATTGCCAGCTACAATGCCGGGCCTGCAGCGGTGGCCCGTTGGGGCACGGACGGTCTGGCAGAACAGCCGGAGCTCTGGATCGAAGCCATCCCCTATGACGAGACGCGTCTCTATGTCAAAAACGTGCTGGGGTTCTGGTGGACCTATAGCTGCCTCCACGGCACACCCTGCCCGGACCCGACAGGGCAGGACGTGGCCAAGGAAGGGGAGAACCGAAGCGAGCGCCCCGGCTGACCGTGAACACGACGAGCCGGTTGGCGATCAGCCAATACACCGGGCGCTGTGCAACACGCGCCGGCAAGGGCTGATCGATGGCGTCACCCCTGGGCGTGGCGGGTCTTGCTGCCGGACGGCGCCGGCAGATTCAGATGAATGGCCCCCAGGGGACAACTGGGAATACATTGTTCGCACACCACACAACGCCGGACTTCAAACCGGAGGATCCAATGGGGCCGTTCCATGTGTAGCGCACCTGTGGGACAGACCGTGGTGCAGATGCCGCAATCCACACAGCAGTCCCGATCAATGCTGAGTTGACCCACTGCCGTAGTGACCACCAACCCCTGCTGCCGCAGCCACGCTGTCGCTGCTGCCAGATCGTCGATATCCCCTGCCAGCTCCACCACCATCACCCCTTCCTGGTGGGGACCGATCTGCGCCCGAATGATTTTGGAGGCCACGTCGTAGTCGATGGCCAGCCGGTAGGTGATGGGTTGGTTCAACGCCTCCCGAGGCAGGCGCAACGTCAGCCGCTGCTTCATGGCAAACTCAGGCGTTCGGCAAACACTAGCAATCGGAGACCATTAGAAAGACCTGTCCTGTCCCCCGAGAAATGGACAACAAAGACCGCCCCATGGCCAAGGCCCTGGCCGTCGTAGCTGCGCTGCTGGCCGTGGTGGTGTTCTGGACCCGCTCCCTGAACAGCCAGGGTCTTGAAGCTCTGGCGCGCACCTCCCTGCCCCTGGACGAGGCCCTCGGCAACGGCAAGCCCACCCTGGTGGAGTTTTACGCAGATTGGTGTCAGGTGTGCCACCAGATGGAGCCCACCATGGCGCAACTCGGACAAGCCCACCGAGCCACGTTGGATCTGGTGTTACTGAACGTGGAAAATCCCCTCTGGGAGCAGGAACTGGACCAGTTCCAGGTGCTTGGCGTTCCCACCTTTCTCTTCTACGGACCCGACGGCAGCGTGCGAGGACGCTCCGTGGGTCTGCTCCAGGCCGACCAACTGGAGACCGTGGTGGCGGCCCTGCTCCGTGACGACCCACTGCCGTTGCCGAACAACCAGGGCGCCACAAGCGCTATCACCGACGCCAAACCAAGCCAGGGTTCAGCGGTGGGTCCCCGCAGCCATGGCAACGGGGCGGTTTAGGCGTTGCCGGAGGCTTGGGCGCTGGTCCTTGGCCTTGTGGGGAAGGGCTCGTTCAGAACCTGAAGAAGGGGTGTCACGGTTTTGTGATGCTTGTTCATGGATAACGAGCATCGGGGACTGCTGCCCTCCTCAACGGGGGTTAGGCTCCTTGCCATGCCGACCGTCACCGTCAATCCTGAAGTTCTGGTTTGGGCGCGGAAGACCGCGGGCCGGACCCAGGTAGAGGCCGCGGCAAAGCTTGGCTTCAAGGACACAAGGACAATGACGGCGGCTGAACGGCTTGCCGCCCTGGAGCGTGGGGAGGAGGCGCCAACGCGGTCCAAGCTGGCCGCCATGGCCAGGATCTACCATCGCCCCCTGCTCACGTTTTACTTACCCGCCCCGCCCCGGCAAGGTGAGCGGGGTACGGACTTCCGCCGACCGGCAGGGGTATCTTCCCCGCTGGAACCCGATGTGGATGCCCTTGTGGATGCCCTGGTTCGCGATGTGCTCAGCCGCCAGGACATGGTTCGGGCAACTTTGATTGCCGAGGACGAAGCCAGGCCCCTGGAGTTCATTGGCGCGTTGCAGAAGCGGACCGATCCCACAACCGCCCACAGACTGTTACAAGAGCTATTGCCGGAAGAGTTGAGGAGCCGCTATTACAAAGAGCAGGATGCCAAGTTGGCTTTTGCCCTGCTGCGTTCCCATGTGGAGCAAAGGGGCGTCTTTGTTGTGCTCAAAGGAAATCTGGGCAGCCATCACACAAGAATTGGACCTCAGGCTTTCCGTGGTTTTGCCATTGCTGATTCCGTTGCCCCCTTTGTGGTGATCAACGAATACGACTTCCCCCCTGCCGCATGGTCTTTTACACTTCTGCACGAGTTGATTCACCTGCTGCTGGGCCAGACTGGTCTGAGCGGCAGTGAGGCGAAGCACCGACGGGAAGAAAAGTTTTGCAACCAGATTGCTGGGGAATGGCTTTTGCCGGATGGGCGATTGGAAAGCCTGACCCTTCACCATGCAGACATTAATGAGCAAGTGACCAGCTTTGCAAGTGACCACAACCTCAGCAACATGATGGTTGCTTACCGGCTCCTGCAAGCTGATCGTATTGACCAAGAGACCTGTAATACGCTATGTTCAGCATTCCTTGCGGGGTGGCAGAAGCGTGAACGTGACCAGAAAAAAACGACCCAGTCAGGTGGTCCCGACTACTACACGGTTCGTGCGCACCGCATTGGCCCGGCCTTGCTCCAGTTCTGCCAACGCATGATGGATTCCGATGCCCTATCAACCGCCAGGGTGGCGAGAATTCTAGGCATCAAGCCCTATCAGGTTGGCAAGTTATTTCAACACCAGGATTTGTTGAGGAGGTGATTAAGTGCTTTATCTTCTGGATACCAACGTCCTCATTGACGCCCACTATAAATTTTATCCCATTGACCGGATCCCCGAGTTTTGGAATTGGCTCCTGATCTATGCACAACAACAGCAGGTCAAGATTCCTCATGAAATTTATGAGGAGATTCTTCCTGGTAACAAAGAAGATCATCTTGATCACTGGTTAAAGGACAACAAAGCTGCGCTATATCTGAATGAGACTATTGATAACATTTCACTTAATAAAGTCGTTAATAAATATGCATCGGATCTGAATGATAAGGAGCTGGAAAGTTGTGGTGGTGATCTATTTCTGATTGCCTATGCATTGCGCGACACTGAAGAACGTATCGTTGTAACGAACGAAGTCTCAAAGCCTGGTAAAAAACGCGCGAACCGCCATATTCCGGATGTTTGTAAAGATCTCGGCATCAGCCACTGCAACACTTGGCAGCTTATCAAGAGGCTCAACTTTAAAACAAGCCAGTTTTCACAAAGTCTTTAACGAGTTCAGCCACGCTATTGCGGTGAAGGATCGTGTCCACAAGCCCCCCACCCCCTATTCTCGATCAGCACCCCTTCTCGGCGACTGCCCCCCAAGGCAGAACTTGCCCACCGCCTATGCATCCCCTTGACGAGATTCTGCAAAGCTGGCGTCAAGAGGACGTCCAGGCGTCCTTCAGCCGCAGGCGGGACATGGGGACGGCGTTTGAGGAGCTTTGCATCGCGTTTCTCCGCCATGACCCTGTGCAGGCAACGCACTTCAGCACGGTGCAACATTGATGACCTTGGCCAATCGCTGGTCACCATGGGTGCGGGGTCGTCCAGGGCGTTGTTCGTCCGGAGTCCTTTGATGCTGTGGCCGTGAAAGTAACGGCGCTATTTGCCCAACGCCCGGCAACGGTCAAGGGCGCGGGCCAAGCTGGGGGCTGTTTGGCTGGCGCGCACAGGGCGCCACTTGTCCTGCACAAACTCGATCATGGCGTCTGTGTAGCCAGTACCCACGGAACGACCGCTACGCTCCGACGGCACAACAGTACCCTGCACCACAGAAGAACGTGATTGGCGCGCCAGGTCCACAATGGCCCGCTTGGGGTCGTCTACCTGCTCGGGATTGGCAGGGATCTTCGCCTTGGGAATGGACAGATGCCGAGCCAATGATCCCCGATCAGCCATGAACCAGGCCTCCACAGCCCGGACTGCAATGCAAATGTGCATCCCAGGCGATTGTCCACCCGGGAAGGTCTGAATTATTTCATGACGGAGACTTGGCGCACAGGGCTTTCGATCAAGATCGCATAAAGAAAACCATGAATAGAATTGTGCGCTTTGATTGTAATTCGGTAATTTCCTGAGCAAATTATTGATGCCATTCTGAACATAGATTGTTCCACATTGAATCTCGATTTCAGCAAATAATTTCCTGACAACAGCCTCGTCAATTAATCCCTCAACTACAGCATGGACAGGCTGGTTGATTGTCATCTTATGACCTCCCTACTCTGCCATGGAAAATCGATCAACCTGCTCCGGGGCTACGGCTTGCATGAGAATCTCGCCAAGGGGTAACTGCCCATCTCCGCTATAGAGAGAAGCAGTGGGTTGATGATCCGTTGCTGGAATAATCTCTGTACCCTGGCCTCCAGGTTTCAGGAGATGCACTTCATCCAGGCCAATGCCCTCATCATTGAGGAGATCAGATGCATGGGTGGTGATCAATAGCTGCCGTGGCGAACGGCGATACAGGCGAGCCATGAGGCTGGGCAATCGGCGGACCAAGGCCGTGTGCAAGCCCAATTCCGGCTCCTCCAGCAGCAGGGGTCCCCCTTTCTCGGCCAGGGACCAGAGCAAGCCGATGAGGCGCAGGGTTCCGTCGGAGAAGGCCCGTTCATCCTGCTTGGCCGGACTCTTGCGCCAGTGGACAAAGCGAACTTGTAAATGCCAGTGCCCCCCCTCGTCCTGCTCCAGGGTGAGGTCCTCAAGCTGGGGAATGGCAATCTGCAGGACCTTGCTGATTTTCCGCAGTCGGGCATCGCGGGTGCGCTGGGGTGTGGTGGCAATGGTCTCAAGAAAGTCGGCTCCAAAGGGATCGTTGCGGCGCCCGGCAGAACGCTCCAGATCCCTCATCAACTGGGGGACAACGTGCAAGTAGCGAACGGACGTTAAAAACTCCGTCAGGGGCCGAAAACCCTGGTTGGCCACCACCTGCTCCAGATGGGTTTGCCGCAACCGGTCAGGATCGTCATTGTCTTCCTGTGTTGGGCGGCGCAGCACCTGACTTCCTTGAGGATCCGTTACGCTTTCCGCCACCACCTCGGGTATGTGCTTTTGCGGGTGATTACGGACTTGCAGCGAGTACTTCCATTGGTCTAGCCGGGTTTTATTGCCCACAGTGACGGCCAGCGTGAACCCTGGCGGTCGTCGGGCATGGAGGCTGCGAATTGCCCCCATTCCGCCCCGGCTGCTGATGGCGGCTTGCAAGCCTTTGTCCGCCGTATCCCGCAGAAAACGCAGGGCATCCAATATATTGGACTTGCCGGAAGCATTGGGACCCAGCAAAAACACCCGTGGGGTAAGAGATATATCCACCTGTCCTTGAAAATTGCGCCAATGCACCATCTGCAGGGACGTGAAAAAGAGTCCACCGCTTTGGCCCTGCCGCTTGTCGCGGCGGATCTCGGAGTCGCGGGCCGTCATCTGCCTCTGTTGCCTGGTTCTTCCGAGAGTAGCAGGTAGCTGTTGGGCATTGTACTGGTGAACACTTGATAACCTCTCCCCAACCGACTTTCTCATGCTGGGAGGGCATCCTGGGGGGAAGGTCGTTTCCCTCTGATCTCCTTATCCGGAACCGGGGTTATCGAGGTTCGAGGTCCCGTGTCCACAAGCCCCCCACCCCCTATTGCTGCGGATTGCGGCCCTTCCTCGGTTTGCTACACTTCGGCAGCTCTCGGCCAGATATTGCAGAAAGCTGCGGATTGCGGCCCTTCCTCGGTTTGCTACACTGTTACAGCATAGCCACTCCGCCATGGCAGAGCTGCGGATTGCGGCCCTTCCTCGGTTTGCTACACTGGCCCAGATTTCACAGTCTGCCTTCGTTGGGCTGCGGATTGCGGCCCTTCCTCGGTTTGCTACACTCATGACTCCATTGACGCGGCGCCTCCGGAGGCTGCGGATTGCGGCCCTTCCTCGGTTTGCTACACTCACTCTCATGCCTGTCTCCCTCTCCCTGACGCTGCGGATTGCGGCCCTTCCTCGGTTTGCTACACTCGTGCCGACCGACGGCCTCGCTCTCCGCGTGCTGCGGATTGCGGCCCTTCCTCGGTTTGCTACACTGTTAGGCTATAAGTGTTGAGAGATGGAGGTGCTGCGGATTGCGGCCCTTCCTCGGTTTGCTACACTCCAGACTCCATAGCCTACATTACTGATAGGTGCTGCGGATTGCGGCCCTTCCTCGGTTTGCTACACTCCCAGCCTGCTGGCTCTGCTGGACCACCACGCTGCGGATTGCGGCCCTTCCTCGGTTTGCTACACTGCGGCTCCAGTCCGGTGGCGGCTCCCGCACGCTGCGGATTGCGGCCCTTCCTCGGTTTGCTACACTCCTCATGACCCGCTGCCCCACTAGCGTGCTGCTGCGGATTGCGGCCCTTCCTCGGTTTGCTACACTCCTGGACGGGTGGAGGCCAGTGCTCTCATTGCTGCGGATTGCGGCCCTTCCTCGGTTTGCTACACTTCTCCCCTGACTGCCCATGACCGATCCCATGCTGCGGATTGCGGCCCTTCCTCGGTTTGCTACACTGGTGCGGTCACCGCCGGCACGTTGTGGGGCGCTGCGGATTGCGGCCCTTCCTCGGTTTGCTACACTCCCCACCGGAAAATTCATCACCCCGACCGCGCTGCGGATTGCGGCCCTTCCTCGGTTTGCTACACTGTCACCACCGACAGAGCACCCCCACGTCCAGCTGCGGATTGCGGCCCTTCCTCGGTTTGCTACACTTGTGTCAAGCGTTGTCACACAGATTGACCAGCTGCGGATTGCGGCCCTTCCTCGGTTTGCTACACTGCGCACGCTCACGGTGACGCCTGGCGCCACGCTGCGGATTGCGGCCCTTCCTCGGTTTGCTACACTCCGTGCCACGAGCTGACCGCTGAATTGCGGGCTGCGGATTGCGGCCCTTCCTCGGTTTGCTACACTATTAACAAAAGCGATCGGGTCGGATCCGGCGCTGCGGATTGCGGCCCTTCCTCGGTTTGCTACACTGCCGGGGGGCTCATGCGGGCACCGGGCACCGCTGCGGATTGCGGCCCTTCCTCGGTTTGCTACACTGATCCTTGAGCCTGAAACCAAAGGGGGAAGGCTGCGGATTGCGGCCCTTCCTCGGTTTGCTACACTATCTTTCGCTGCATTGATTGTTGGATATGTGCTGCGGATTGCGGCCCTTCCTCGGTTTGCTACACTATGGTGGCCGCCGCCACCTGACCGTGATCGGCTGCGGATTGCGGCCCTTCCTCGGTTTGCTACACTACCCAGACCCCCACGCAGTGGACCGAGGCGGCTGCGGATTGCGGCCCTTCCTCGGTTTGCTACACTCAAAACGTTAGAACGGGGCGTCAACATGAAGCTGCGGATTGCGGCCCTTCCTCGGTTTGCTACACTCAAACTCAACAGTTTTGCCATCCAGGTGGAGCTGCGGATTGCGGCCCTTCCTCGGTTTGCTACACTTTCAGCAAGAGGTCCATGTCCAGCGCCTTTGGCTGCGGATTGCGGCCCTTCCTCGGTTTGCTACACTCAAGAGTCGTCGGGACCACCGCAGCGCCCTGCTGCGGATTGCGGCCCTTCCTCGGTTTGCTACACTTTTCGGTCGGGACCCGAAACACGACCGGCCGCTGCGGATTGCGGCCCTTCCTCGGTTTGCTACACTGGTCAGGCGGCAGTGGCGGGCGGCAATGGCGCTGCGGATTGCGGCCCTTCCTCGGTTTGCTACACTCTTCTGGACGTGGCAATACAATGAACTACCGCTGCGGATTGCGGCCCTTCCTCGGTTTGCTACACTGACGCATCGGGTGGCGCCATGGCAGAGGCCGCTGCGGATTGCGGCCCTTCCTCGGTTTGCTACACTTGGCCATCCAGACGACCCGTAATGCTCGTTCGCTGCGGATTGCGGCCCTTCCTCGGTTTGCTACACTCGACCGAAGCATTCACCCCGAGCTGCCCAGGCTGCGGATTGCGGCCCTTCCTCGGTTTGCTACACTACCGATCCCAAAAAGCCGCTCAGCGACAGCGATTTCACCCATTTCAACCTCAGAAAAATTCCAAC
>MWLD01000023.1 GCA_002018045.1 Candidatus Synechococcus spongiarum LMB bulk15M | reverse complement strand
GATAGGGAGTGCTCATGGGCTTCATGGGTGTTTGAGGACAAGGAACATACCCGGTGACTTTAAGCCAGGGTTGCTCCCTCGTCAAGCTTGCTTTTGGGGCTTTTGAGACTTACTTGCCTTGAGGGGACAACACCTTCCTGAAAAAGAAGCTGGTGCGGGGGTGTCTACAGGGTGAGTCTGCGCACGGGCGACATCACCTTCAAGCCGTACCAGCGTAAGCGTGATGGCAACCCGACCCGAAGCATGAGCCTTCATACGACCTCCAGCGTTGAACCGTTTGATCCTGGGGGTCCGGGGATCGTCCCCTGGCAACAGCTTGCAAGGTCAGGGTGGCCTGTTCAGGTGTAGTGACTCACGGAACCAGGTTCACCAAGCGCCCCGGCACCACGATCACCCGCCGTGGGGTGGCCCCTTTCAACCAGCGCTGGGCGATTTCACTGCTACAGGCCAAGCGCTCCAGTTCCTCTTGGGAGGCGCCGCTGGGCGCCGTCACGGTTCCCCGGGTTTTGCCCTGGATCTGGATCACCACGTCCCGCAACTCCTGTTTGAGGGCTTCCGGATCCGGTTGGGGCCAGCTCTGGCTGTGAACACTGCCCGGACCGTCCAGTTGCCGCCAGAGCTCTTCGGCCAAGTGGGGAGCAAAGGGGGCCAGCAACCGTAACAGGACGTTCACGGCCTCAACTTGCACAGCGCTTGAAGCCTTGTCCAGGGCGCCCAACCCGTTGGCCAGCTTCATGAGTTCGGACACGGCAGTGTTGAACTGATAGGCCCCGTCCAGATCTTCTTCAATGGCCTGGATGGCGGTGTGGACACAGCGACGGATCCCGTGGTCAACGGCAGTTGGCTGCGTTGTGGCGTGGGGCCGGGCGCCGTCGAGCTGTCCACCCCGTTGCCGGAAGCCTGCAACCAGGCGCCAGAGCCGCTGCAAAAAGCGAAACTGCCCCTCTACGTCCGCATCACTCCATTCCAGATCCTTCTCCGGCGGCGCCTTGAAGAGAATGAACATCCGTGCCGTATCGGCTCCGTACCGGGCAATCACCGAGGCCGGGTCCACGCCGTTGAGCTTGGACTTGGACATTTTCTCGAAGAAGGCTTCCAGAGGCTCCCCATCGTCAGGATCCAAAGGTTGATCGGGATCCTGCACCCGTTCCGGGGCCACGTATTTGCCCGTGCGTGGATTGTGATACGTGACGGACTGCACCATGCCCTGGGTGAGCAGCCGCTGAAAGGGCTCACGGAACCCCAACAGGTTCCGGTCCGCCAAGGCCCTGGTAAGGAATCGCGAGTAGAGCAGGTGCAGGATGGCATGTTCTACACCTCCCACGTATTGATTCACGGGAAGCCATCGGTCCACCTCGTCCCGCTGAAAAGCCTCCTGGGCATTGGTAGCGTCCGCATAGCGCAGGAAATACCAACTGGAGCACATGAACGTGTCCATGGTGTCGGTTTCCCGCTGGGCGGGTGTGCCACAGGAGGGACAGTTCACCTCCAGCCATGCCTTGGCCTTGACCAGGGGATTGCCTCCCTTGCCGGCCAAGGGCAGATCCCTGGGCAACTCCACAGGCAGTTGGTCTTGAGGGACGGGCACAGCGCCACAGTTGGGGCAGTGGACGATGGGGATGGGGCACCCCCAGTAGCGCTGGCGTGACACCAGCCAATCCCGCAAGCGATACACGGTTTTCTCCTCTCCAAGCTGCTGCGCCGCCAGCCCGGCGGTGATGCGGGTCCTGGCCTCCTGGCTGGGCAGACCACTGAAGTCTCCGGAATTCACCAGGACGCCGTCGTCACAAAACGCCTCTTCCAGCACCGGGGAAGCCTGGCCGTCGGGGGTGATGACCACTTTGACGGGCAGGCCGTGGCGCTGGGCGAAGTCGAAGTCACGGCTGTCGTGGGCGGGGACCCCCATCACGGCGCCGGAGCCGTAGTCCAGCAGAACGTAGTCTGCAATCCAGACGGGAATCGGGTCGCCACCAAGGGGATGCCGCACGTGGGAGCCGAGGGGAACACCCCGCTTGGGACGATCTTCCGCCGTGCGGTCCATGGTGCTGGTGCGCGCCATCTCGGCGCGGAAAGCCGCCACTGTGGCCTGCTGTTCCGGTTGGGTCAGGCTGTCCACAAGGGGATGCTCCGGAGCCAGCACCATGTACGTGACGCCGAACAGGGTGTCCGGACGGGTAGTGAACACCTCCACCACTGTGCTCTGGCTGTTGTCGGGGGTCGTGAGGGGGAACAGCACCTGCGTCCCGGTGGAGCGACCAATCCAGTTGGCCTGCATGGTGCGCACCCGCTCCGGCCAACCTTCCAGTAGCTTCAGGTCGTCCAGGAGATCCCTGGCATAGCGGGTAATACCGAGGAACCATTGGCGGAGCAAGCGTCGCTCCACCAGGGCGCCGGAGCGCCACGAGCGCCCTTGGCCGTCTACCTGCTCATTGGCCAGCACGGTCTGATCCACCGGGTCCCAGTTCACGGCAGCTTCCTTTTGATAGGCCAGTCCTGCTGCGAAGAGTTCCAGGAAAATCCATTGGGTCCAGCGGTAATAGTCCGGGTGGCAGGTGGTCACTTCCCGCTCCCAGTCAAGGGACAACCCCAGGGCATCCAACTGGCTACGCATCTGGGCAATGTTGTGCTCCGTCCAGCGGCCCGGTTCCACGGAGCGGGCAATGGCGGCGTTTTCTGCAGGCAAGCCGAAGGCATCCCAACCCATGGGATGGAGCACCGCCTTGCCTTTCATCCGCTGCACCCGAGCCACCACGTCGGTAATGACGTAGTTGCGCACATGCCCCATGTGCAGGCTCCCCGAAGGATAGGGGAACATGGAGAGGGCATAGAACGTGTCCTGGCCGGGCTGGGGCTCGGGTGTTCGGTATTGCCCACAGGCCTGCCAGTTTTGCTGCCAATGGGCCTCGATCCGGGCGGGGGAATAGGGTTCCCGCAACGACTGGGCCGGACCACGGTCCGGCAAGGAAGTCTTCGAATCGGAGACGGCCATCGCAGCTTACAGGGCCAGCGTTCCCTGCCATGGTCCCACAGGGTGGGCATTGGTGGGGGCATGGGGTTGAGAAGAATCTCAATCAAGCAACCAGGAAGCTGAACGTCAACCT
>MWLD01000049.1 GCA_002018045.1 Candidatus Synechococcus spongiarum LMB bulk15M | reverse complement strand
GCTTCCTGCACGTCGATATGGGCGCCGTTTTTCTCCACGCAATAGCGCCCGAACACCAGCTTGTCAACGAGGGTCACGTTGGGACCAATGCGGGAGTGGTGGAAGATGATGGAATTGTTGACGGTGGCGCCGCTGCAGATGTGGCAGTTGGGGCCAATCATGGCTGGTCCAACCAGCCGCGCTCCCGGCTCAATGTGGCTCATCCCCCCCACAAAGACGGGGCCTTCCATCATAATGCTGTCCCAGTCGGCCGCCACGTTCAGGCCTGCATACAGGCCGGGGCGCACCTGACGACCGGGAATGGGAACCTGGCGCACTTTCCCCTGGAGGACACCGCGAACGGCCTGCCAGTAGTCCGGGACCTTGCCAATGTCCACCCACTCGAAATCCATGGGCAGGGCATAGAAGGGGGCGCCGTCGGCCACCAGCTTGGGGAAGAGGTCGGAGCCGATGTCATAGTGAACGCCGCTGGGGATATGGTTGAAGATCTCGGGGTCAAAGATGTAAATGCCTGTGTTGATGGCGTTGCTGAGGGCCGCGTCCTGCGGTGGCTTCTCCTGGAACACCTGGACGCGGCCATCCTCGTCGCTCACCACAACCCCATACCCCCCCACCCGATCCCGCGGGACGGACTTGGTGACCACGGAAGCCAGCGCCCCGCAAGCACGATGGCGACGGACGGCTTGGCTGAGGTCCAGGTCAATGAGAGCATCTCCGCAAAGGACCACAAAGGTGTCGTCAAAGAAGGGCTGAAAGTTTTGCACCTTTTTCATGCCCCCGGCAGAGCCGAGCGCCGCACCGATGAGCTGACCGTCTTCGATATAACCTTCAAAGGAGTAGGCGATTTGCACACCAAAGCGCTGGCCGTCCCGGAAATACCCCTCGATCTGTTCAGCCAGGTGGGATACGTTCACCATGATTTCCGTAAAGCCGTGCTCCTTGAGCAACTCCACCAGAAATTCCATCACCGGCTTTTGCAGGATCGGAATCATGGGCTTTGGAATCGTATGGGTAATGGGCTGCACACGGGTTCCCTTGCCAGCGGCAAGAATCATCGCCTTCATGAGCGACCTTTTGTCTTGAGAGTCTTGAATTTACCAAGCCTGCCTAGGCTGCGCGCGGTGGGGCCGTCCGCAGCGCCATCAAGCGTCCGGGAGCTGCCTGCCGCCTGATCCGGACCTGTACGGTGAGGGGACCGTACAGGCCCTGGTCCTGACGGAGATCCACCCTGCCCTGACTACAGAGGAACAGCAACGCCCAGAACACGCCGACCCGATCCCGGTCCAGATCTGCAGGCGCCGCTTCAGCCCAGGCACGAACCAGTTCCTCGAACGCGCCACCACCAGCAGCCCAACGGTCCAGAAAGCGATCCAGTGCGGCAGTGGTCTCCGGCAGCTTCTCCCGATGGGCCAGGGCCGCCACCTGTTCCATGGCGTGTCGTCGGCTGAAGGCCTTGGTACGGCTTCGACTTCTGCTGGCGGTGTCGTGCTGCTCCAGTTGATCGGCCATGGTCTCAAGGTTCCGGATCAACTCCCCCAGGGTCACGGGCCGCCGCAGAGGCGGCGGCGCCACAAGACGCCGCTTCAGGTGCTCTTCGGTGTGCAGGGGCAACATCAGTAGCGGTTCCGATTCAGCAGCCTCCGGATCGTCCGTGTCGTCGAAGATGTCTTCATCGTCTCCATCAGACTCCGGAGACAGGATATGCTGCTCCAGAATCCTGGCCTTCAGCGCCACCAGAACGGAAGCCGCCAAAAAGGCCTCGCTACTCTCCGACAGGTCCTGCTCGTAACTGCCGCCACGGCCACTGGCCAGCCTTGGCAAGGCCATGCGCACGTGCAACTGGTCGAGAAAGCCGTCCACGACAGCAATCACGTCCACATCCCACGGGTCCAGTTCACCCCGCTCGGCAGCCTCCTGAAGGAGGCGAATGGCTACTCTGCTGCCGTCGGTGGTGCCCAAGCGTTACCTCCTCCCGGCCCCTGTAACCACAACGGCCCTGCTGGCTGAATGATAAGCCTGTCCCGACCCGGAGTCCAGTGGGGGCAGGGAAGGAACTCTGCCCGGCATGACGGCCGTGGCCAGGGCCGGTGGAAGCCGACCGGGGGACGTCCCCGTGGACGCCACGAGAGCGTTGCGGTTCTGCTGGACCAGGGCTTCAATGCTGGCGCGGTAGGTCTCCGTGGTGAGGCGTGGGTAGAGACCGATGCTGATGATGGGTACCAGGAGGCAGGAAACGATGTAAATCTCCCGGGGTTCCGCATCCCGAAGACGGTTGTGCTCCAGGAGGCTCCGGTTTTCCTGACCGAAGAAAATCTCCCGCAGCATGGACAGGAGATAGACCGGCGTCAGGATCACCCCCACCGCCGCCATGGACACGATCACTACCCGGAAAACCAGGCTATAGGCATCGCTGGTGGCAAATCCCACAAACACCATCAGCTCCGCCACGAAACCACTCATGCCAGGCAGTGCCAGAGAGGCGAGGGAGCAGGTGGTCCAGAGGGCGAACATCTTGCGCATCTGCTGGCCCACGCCTCCCATTTCATCCAGCATGAGGGTGTGGGTGCGGTCATAGGTGGCGCCCACCAGGAAGAAGAGGCTGGCGCCGATGAGGCCGTGGCTGATCATCTGCAACATGGCGCCGCTGGTGGCCAGCGGAGAAAAGCTGGCCACGCCGATGAGCACAAAGCCCATGTGGCTGATGGAGCTGTAGGCGATTTTCCGTTTCAGGTTGCGCTGCGCAAAGGAGGTCAACGCGGCATAGATAATGTTGACCACCCCCAGAACCACCAGAAGCGGGGCGAACTGGGCATGGGCCTCGGGCAGCATCTGGGCGTTGAAGCGGAGCAGGGCATAGCCACCCATCTTGAGGAGGATGCCGGCCAGAAGCATGTGAACCGGTGCGGTGGCTTCGCCGTGGGCATCCGGCAACCAGGTGTGGAGGGGCACAACGGGAAGCTTGACGCCAAAGGCAATGAGCAGACCGGAGTAGCAGAGCATCTGGAAGGCCGGTCCCAACGGCTTGGCGGCAATGTCTCCGTAGGCAAAGCTGGGGGGACCGTCCCCCTGGAAGCCCATGGCCAGCCCCGCCACCAGGATGAACAACGAACTACCTGCGGTGTAGAGGATGAACTTGGTGGCCGCGTATTGCCGTTTCTTGCCCCCCCAGATGGCCAGCAGCAGATAGACGGGAATCAACTCCAGCTCCCAGGCCAGGAAGAAGAGCAACA
>MWLD01000066.1 GCA_002018045.1 Candidatus Synechococcus spongiarum LMB bulk15M | reverse complement strand
GGTAAAGGTCAACGTTGCCTCGTCACCATCGGCGTCGGTCGCTGTCCAGGTGTAGAGGGTTGTATCCTGGGGCGA
Source organism: Candidatus Synechococcus spongiarum LMB bulk15M (assembly GCA_002018045.1). GTDB lineage: Bacteria > Cyanobacteriota > Cyanobacteriia > PCC-6307 > Cyanobiaceae > Synechococcus_B > Synechococcus_B spongiarum_E. The sequence goes on along the minus strand of MWLD01000066.1, from coordinate 36,076 downwards.
GATCGCGCTGCCGCTCAAACGACGGGTGACTTGGTTCAACGTCAGACCGTTTGGCAGGGATGGTGACAACGCATAGGTCAACGGGTTGTTGCCACCTGTTGCCTCCGGCAGGACGAATGGGGTAATTGCCGTGCCCTCGGTATAGGACTGGTCGGGCACACTGACGTTGTCGAAGCTGGGCCTGAGATCCGGCGCTACCGTAACCGTAAAGGTGATCCTGGCTGCATCACCGTCGGCGTCGGTCGCTGTCCAGGTGTATTGCCTTGCAGCCTGCGGGGTGGTGGGTGTGCCGCTTAGACGGCGGACGCTCCTGTTCAGCGTCAGACCCTCCGGCAGGACCGGTGACAACGCATAGAACAACCGACCATCGCCACCTGTTGCCTCCGGCAGTTCGAGTGGCGGGATTGCTGTGCCCTCGGTGTAGGACTGGGCGGGCACACTGGCGCTGCCGAAGCTGGGCCTGAGATCACGCGGGCGTGGCGTCGTCGTTGTGGTGGGAGTGGTCGGTGTGGGTGTGATGGTAGGGGTGGGTGTGATGGGCGACACCGTGGGGGCTACTGGCCTGCCCGTCTCGAACACCCAGGCGCCGTTGCCGCTGCTGTTCCTCGCCCGCACCCGCACCCGGTAGGTCGTGCCGTTGACCAGGGACGAAATCGTCTGGGAGGCCGTCGTGCCGCTGCGGGTGACCGCCACCCAGGCGGTGGCGGGGTCGCTGCCGGAGGCCGCCGCGTTGTTCCCGACGCTTGCCGCCAGCGCCGAGGTGTACTGCACGTCGTAGCCGGTCAGCGTCCCGGCGGGCGCGGTCCACGACAGGGAGAGCCGTGCGTTGCCCGGCGCGACGTTGAGGCTGGTGGGCGCGTCGGGGACGCTCACGGGGGTGCCCGTCTGCGAGGCCGACCAGGAGCCGTAGCCGTTGCCCGTCTCTGCCTGCCCGTCCGTTGCCCGCACCTGCACGTGATAGGCCGTCCCGTTGGTCAACCCCGTGATCTCCGCAGACGTGTTCGTGCCCGACGGCGTGCTCGTCACCCAGCCCGTGGACGGGTCGTTCGCCGTCGTGGCGGCCTGGTCGGCCGCCGCTGTTTCCTTGTAGCGCAACTGGTAGCCCGCCACCGGACCCACAGGCTTGCTCCACGACGCCGTCAGCTTCTGATCCCCCGGCGCGAGCGACAGCCCCGTCGGGGCCGCCGGCGGGTCGTTGTCGGTGATGGTGACGGTCCGGGTGGCCGGCGCGCCCAACAAATATCCCGTGCCGGGGTTGATCGTGATGGTGAAGGTCTCGTGTTCCTCGTTCAGCGCATCGTCGACGGGCAAGGGCAGGGTAATTTCCAGTCCCCCGTTACTGGCTGCCAGCGCCGTGCTGTAGGTCTGCAGGTCATCCGCCAGGCTGGCCGGATTGTTGCTGCCGGCCGCATAGGTCAGGCTGCCGCTGGCGCCGGCGGGGAGGCCCGTGAAGAGCACCGATTGACTTGTTAGCAGACCCTCGGAAATGGTTTGCGTTGCGGCCCAGCTAACCGCTACCAGTGGCGTGCCCGTGCCGAACACCCAGGCGCTGTTGACGTTGTGGTTCTTCGCGCGCACCCGCACCCGGTAGGCTTTGTTGTTGGTCAGGTTTATTACCTCCTCCAAGGCAAACGTGCCGCTGCGGGTGACCGCGACCCAGGCGGCGGCGGGGTCGCTGCCCGAGGCCGTCGCGCTGTTCGCGACCGAGTCCGAGGCCGCCGAGGTGTAGTGCACGTCGTAGCCAGTCACCGTGCTTGAGGGCGCGATCCAGGTCAGGACCAGGAATGCGTCGCTCGGCGTGACCACCAGGTTCGTCGGGGCGTCGGGGGGCTGCGCGGGCGTGCCCGTGCCGAACACCCAGGTGCCGATGTCGCTGCTGGTCTTCGCCCGCACCCGCACCCGGTAGGTCGTGCCGTTGCTCAGGCTTGAAATCGTCTGGGAGGCCGTCGTGCCGCTGCGGGTGACCGCTACCCAGGCGGTGGCGGGGTCGCTGCCCGAGGCCGCCGCACCGTCCGTTACCGCGCTGCCGCCCGTTTTCGACGCCGAGGTGTAATGCACGTCGTACCCCGTCGGCGAGCCCGAGGGCGCAGTCCAGCTCAGATCCAACTGAGCGTTGCTCGGCGTTACCGTCAGGGCCGTCGGGGCCGCAAGCGCCGTCAGGCTCAGCAACACCGTCCGGCCATCGGTCCAGTCCCCGGCCGTGCCCGGGTCGTACGACCAATAGATCGAGAATCCACTTGCCGTGGCGTCGCTGACCGCCAGGGCGGCGACGTCCACAGTCAGCGTCAAAGAACCAAGGGCGGTCCTGGTCGCCTGACCACTAAGGCTGTTGGCGTTGATATTTAAGAAAAGTCGATTAGTAAGAGGGCTCCAATTGAGTGTGTCTATGGTGTAGCTGGTGCCCCCGTAGGTGAATTCATCTTCCGTGAGGACGGTTGAGCTTGAGCAGTCATTTTGGGATGTGATCCCGGTGCTGCAGCCGAAATAAGTGTCATCCTGATCCACCGTCAGCGTGGCAGACCAGACCTGCGCTTGTGCCGGCGCGGCGGCGAACAGGCCGAGCGCGCCGAGCAGCAGCGCAGTGGGAGCAACGACCAGACCGGGGGCAGCAGTGAACAGGCCGGGAACGGCCAGCAGCAGCGCCAGCAGGCGGCGGCGGAAACAAGCCTCACCAGCGGAACCCGCTTCAGCTTTGGACGGGGAGCCTGTTGAAGGCGTGGAGGCAAGACGAGGTGCGCCAGCCTCCCGTTGGACGCACCTCATGACACACCACCCCGGTGTGCTGGGACCTCTGGACCTCTGGACCTCTGGACCTCTGGACCTCTGGACCTCTGGACCTCTGGACCAATTATACTCCTTTCTGGTTACGAAAGCTACGTTTTGAAACTTCTTCTCATTAACTGTCGTGTCTCCCCTCGCTCCATCCACGCCAAACAACCATGGGCGATCCTCTCCCAATTTCACCAGCTTCGGATCCGGCTTGTTCATGGGTTTCATGAGTGCTTCTGGGCAAAGTCAGAACGGCTTGCTCATCTTAAGCCGGAGTTGCTTTCTCTGTCAAGCTTTCCTCTCTCTTCCTACAGGCCGGGTCATGCGGAAAGCGCGAGTTTCGGGGCGCCCTGGTGTTGTTCGGGGGTTCCCCTGTGAGGTGGAGCTTACCGCAACGGGGGGGCTCCGGTACACGTCCGGGCGCCACAACAATCACCGTTTCCCCCCCTGAACAAGCCTGCTGGACCCTGCAAAATCTTCTTCACCTCTTGTCCGGTTTGCAGGTGACGTCATCGCAAGTCGGCAGTCGGCGGAAACAGCTTTGTAAGCTCCAATTTTCTCCACGGAGGGAAAAGTCCTGTTACGCTACGGCAACTGCCTGGATCCTCTTGGACGATCTCACTGCCACCAACTTCTCCTTACTGATTGGTGCGATGGCCCTGGCGCTGCTTTTCGTCAGCGACGGCTTCCCCAACGACGATGATGACGACTCCTCCGGCGGCGGCCTGATGCAACCTGTCGGCGCCACGATCCGAGGTCTGCCGACCGTCCCTTAGATGTCCTGAGCGTCTCCCCCGCCAGCCTGAACCAGCGCTTTCAGGACAACCCCTTCCGCAACCCGGTATTGGCGATCCTTACTGGTGCCCAGGCCATCCACGCCCAGGTCCCGAAGTTCTTCCATGCTCAGCGTGGCCTCCACGTCCGGCGCAATCCCTTCCCGGTGAATGTCCCGACCGTCGGGAGTCAGATATTTGGAGATGGTCACTGTTATGCCGGAACCGTCCGAAAGCGCACGCACGGATTGCACCAGCCCCTTCCCGAAGGTTTGCTCACCCACAAGCTGTCCTCGGTCGTTGTCCTGAATGGCGCCGGATAAAATTTCACTGGCGCTGGCGCTGACCTCGTTGACCAGAATCACCAGGGGATCGCTCGTGAGCGGTTCCTCTCGCGTGAAGCGTATCCTCCTGGAGCGTCCACTCTGGATGCTCACAATGGGAACGTCCACGTCCAGCCACTGATCGCTAATGTCCACGCTGGCTTCCAGAAGTCCGCCGGGATTGAAACGCAGATCCAGCACGTAGGCATCCACACCTTGGGCTTCCATGTCCTTGACCACCTTGGACATGTCCGTGGCCGCGTTGGCGCTGAACTGCTTGAGACGGATGTAGCCCACCTGGGCGCCGTCCGCAGTTGTATTGATCCGGCTCACCACCGGGTTGATGCTGATACGGTCCCGGATGATCACCACGTCGAAGGTCTTGCCATCCCGATCAAGGGTGAGGGTGACGCGAGAACCGATGGGTCCACGGATCAGTTTCACCGCCTCTTCCGATCTCATCCCTCGGGCGTCCTTGCCGTCAATGCCCACAATTCGGTCGTTGGTCTGCACGCCAACCGTGGCTGCGGGGCCATCCTCGATGGGCGCTACTACAGTCAACAGCTCGGTCTCCTCGTCAAAGCTGAGCTGGATTCCGACCCCCGTCAACTCGCCGGAGGTATCGATGTGCAACTCCTTGAACTCGTCAGGGTCCATGAAGCGGGTGTAGGGATCTTCCAGCGTGAGCAGCATGCCCCGAATGGCCTCGTAGGCCTCGTTCCTGGTGCTATAGCTCTTCGAGAGAAGTTCCTTGCGTAACTGGCGCCAACTGCCCTTGTCATAGTCGCCTGTGGAGTCCAGGTAGTTGCGGTAAATGATCTGCCACGCCTCGTCAACCACCTCCTTGGGGCTGTCCGTAATGAGAACCGCTCCGCTGCGGCCAGCTAGAAGGGCACTGCTCAGCACCAGCAAAGCACTGCACCCGGAAAGTGCCAGGACGCGCTTCAGCGATAAGGGGATCCGGGAGTCCATCAAGCCATGGTCACACAGAAAACCAGCCTATAGGAGAGGAGGCTCTTCCCCGGCACGAACACTGGTGAGGACGTTTCAGGCTTTGGCTGTGTCTTCAAGACTGTCCAACCATTGCAAAAGGATCGAGTTGAAGCGCTCCGGTTGCTCGTCGTGGGGGCAGTGGCCAGCCTCCAGAATCACTTCCCTGGCGTCCGGCGCTGCTTGCCGAAACAGCGCCAGCCGCGGAACGGGGTTGATCCAGGGATCATGGCGTCCCCAGCAGAACAGCAGCGGGGCGCGCAATCGGGAAAACCACTCGTCCACCGGCGCATGGGCGGGCATGTTGAGGACGTTGGAAAACACGGCAAAAGCACCTGGATCGAGGGCAGGACGTCGAATGGAATCCACCAGAGCCTCGTCCACGTTGGTTGGATCCACATACACCTTCCGCAGTTGGCGACGGATGCTGCCGGGTCGCCGCAGATTCTCGAACAGCAGTCTCTGAAAGACTCGTGTTTTGAGAAGGGCGCCCCCCATGGCCATCAGGCCGTTGGTCGCCCAGGAGAAGACCCCTGGCTCCTGCATCCCTTGTTGCTCACGGCGAAACCGTCCCATGGGATTGAGCAGAGCCACGCCAGCACTGGAGTCGGGTTGAGTCGCCGCTGCCCGAAGGGCCACGTATCCCCCAAGGGAGTTGCCCACGAACACCGCAGGTCGTTCCACCCGCTCTCCGACGTAGGCCAGGAGTTGATCGCACCAGACGCCGGTGTCCAGCGCCAGGTCCGTGGGCTTGGCGCTACGGCCGAAGCCCAGCAGATCAAAGGCATGGACCTCGTACTGTTGAGCGATGCAGGGAACGTTGTGGCGCCAATGCCGAGTGCTGGCGCCAAAGCCGTGAACGAGCACAAGGGCCGGTCGCCTCTGGCTGGCCCTCATTGCCCCCTGGTCCTCAGGAATTGCCCGCAGGCAGTGGATGGAATGCCCCCGAAACCGGCAACGGTCGCTGGTGACGCTGATGTTCCCTGCTGTTGCCCCACCGTCCGCCAGGGATTCCGGCAAGATCACTGAAGGCTTTGAACGAATGACGGTCATGGCGTGCAGCGGGAAAGGGGACGAAGCAGGATCTCAGGACGAAGCAGCGCTCACCAGTTCAGGATCGTCGCCGCCCGTGCCGGGAAGCACCAGGCGCAGAAGCAGGGGAGCCAGGAAGGTGGTGCCAATCACCATCAGGAGAATTGCCGCTTCCAGATTGTTACTGAGAACATGGGTGCTGCCCCCCAGGGCCAGGAACACCAGACCCACTTCTCCCCGCGGCATCATGCCCAGACCCACGGCCAGGCGGTTGGTTTTCTCCTTGTCCCAGTAAGCCCAGCCTGTGGCCACCTTGCCCAGGATGGCCACAACGAGCAGGAAGCCGGCCATCACGAGGCCACCCCGGTTGTCGGGATTCAGGGGATTGATCACTGAAAAATCGAAACCGGTGCCGATCATCACGAAGAAAAGGGTGGCAAAGAGGGCCACGATGGGCTCGGTCAGTGCTGTGAGTTCATGGACGTGTTTGGAATTGCTCAACACCAAGCCTGCTGCAAATGCGCCAAGCACCGCTTCCAGACCAATGGCTGTGGCAACAAAGCAGCCTAGAGCCAGCACGATAAAGCCGCAGACGATTTTTTCTCCCGGAGCCTCCAGGGCATCCACCAGTCGGTCAAACCAGGGGGCGGCAGTGCGGCTCAGGAAAAGGGAGATGGCCACAAACACCACCGCCGCCGCCAGCAGTTTGACGATGGGAGCGGCGGCCAGAGAACCACCCGTCGCCAACTTGGCCACCACCGCCAGGATCACGATGCCCATAATGTCGTCCAGGACTGCGGCGCCAATCACCGTCTGCCCTTCGCTGGTTTTCAAGTACTTGAGTTCGCCAAACACCTTGGCGGTGATGCCGATGCTGGTGGCCGTCATGGCTGCACCGGCAAAGATGGCTGGAATCACGTCAACGCCAAAGAGATAGATCAGCCCCAGGGTCCCTCCTGCAAACGGCAGAACCACACCGACGGTGGCGACGCTCAAGGCCCGAACCCCCACCTTGAGCAGTTGCTTCAAGTCGCTTTCCAGGCCTGTGAGAAACAGGAGAGCATACAGACCAACCTGTGAAAAGCTGGCCAGCTTGACAGAGGTTTCCGCGTAGATCTCGTCCACCATCTCCTTGGGGACCGAAGAAAGACCACTCACCAGATGCAGCAGGTTGGTGCTGATATTGGTCTGGATTTCCGGTGGAAGCACCAAGTGGAGACCCGAGGCTCCAATGATGACGCCCGCCACCAGTTCGCCAATCAACGTGGGCAGGCTGAGACGGACAAGAACCTCCGCAAGAAGACGGGCCGCCAGAAAAATCACCACAAATTCGGCAGCACCCAGAAGAGTTTCGGCCGACTCCTTGTCGTGGGCGCTCACCACCAGCGGGTGCAGTGGCAGTGCCCAGGACAGGGGCTGGGATATGAGCATCGTTGTGGGCACGGATGAAGAAGGTCGGCTGATATGGCTCAATAACACTAGACTCTAGACCCATCCTCAGCGGGTGACAACGGCATCCGTCCGCACCAGGGCATGGACCTCTGCGGCCGGCTTGTCCGATGATGATGATGGGGACCCGCAGCACGTCAAAAGCTTTCAAGAGAGCTTAACAACTGCTTGGGTTGTCCTCGCTAGCATCAAATTTCCGAGGCAGGTGGTGCTGCCTGTTCCCTGTCCTCTCCGAGATGACCAATCCCACTCCTGCAGAGTTTCGTCTCCCGACACCTGGTTGCTACGCGGATCCGGAACGCAGTGGCCTCAAAGCCGGCGAGTTGTTCGACGGCATGACCGAGCACCTGTTTTTCACGCTCGGGAAGCTGGCTCCAAGCGCCACCAAGCACGACCTCTACATGGCCCTGAGCTATGCGGTGCGGGATCGGCTGATGATGCGCTACCTGGTGGGGAAGCAGGCTCTGCGAGAAACACCGCGCAAGACCGTGGCTTACCTCTCGGCGGAGTTCCTCATCGGTCCTCAGTTGGGCAACAACCTGGTCATGCTGGGGATTGAAGAAGCTGCAACTCTGGCCTTACGGCAGTTTGGCGTCCGGAGCCTGGATACGGTTCTGGAGGTGGAGGAAGAACCGGGACTGGGCAACGGTGGTCTGGGGCGACTGGCTGCCTGTTACATGGAGTCCCTGGCCAGCTTGCAGGTGCCGGCCGTGGGCTACGGCATCCGCTACGAGTTCGGCATCTTTGACCAGTTGATCCGTGACGGCTGGCAGGTGGAAATTACCGACAAGTGGCTGAAGGCCGGATGGCCCTGGGAACTGCCCCAGCCCGATGAGGCCTGTGTGGTGGGCTTTGGCGGTCATACCGAAAGCTATACCGACGCAAAGGGCCACTATCATTCCCGCTGGGTGCCGGTAGAGCACGCCATTGGCATCCCCCACGATGTGCCGGTTCTGGGTTACCAGGTGAACACCTGCAACCGCCTTCGTCTTTGGCGCGCCGATGCCACCGAGAGTTTTGATTTCTATGCCTTTAACATCGGCGATTACTATGGCGCCGTAGAGGAAAAGGTGGGGTCTGAAACCCTCTCCAAGGTGCTCTATCCCAACGATGGCACCGACGAGGGTCGTCGCCTGCGCCTCAAGCAGCAGCACTTCTTTGTGAGCTGTTCACTTCAGGACATGTTGCGATCCTTTGAAAAGCGGCAGATCCCCCTGGAGGAATTTCCTCAGCACTGGGCCATTCAGATGAATGACACCCATCCCGCCATTGCCGTGGCGGAGCTCATGCGGCTGCTGATTGATGAGAAATATCTCACATGGGATGCCGCTTGGAGCATCACCAGTCGCTGTCTGGCCTACACCAATCACACCCTGCTCCCTGAAGCGCTGGAGAAGTGGAATCTGCCGCTATTTGCCTCTCTTTTGCCACGGCATCTGGAAATTATCTATGAAATCAACCGGCGCTTTCTCCAGCAGGTGCGTTTGCGCTATCCAGGGAACAATCAGATTCTGAGAACACTCTCCATTATTGATGAAGACGGAGAAAAGGCAGTACGCATGGCCCACTTGGCCACCATTGGTTCCCACCATGTCAACGGTGTAGCGGCATTGCACAGCGAGTTGGTGAAAACAAATCTGATGCCGGAATTTTCAGCCCTCTGGCCGGAAAAATTCACCAACGTCACCAATGGTGTTACTCCCAGACGCTGGCTTGCCTTGGCCAATCCCAAGCTGAGAGCACTGCTCAACGAGGTGATTGGTGAGGGGTGGATTCAAGACTTGGACCAGTTGAGCAAACTGGAGGCATTTCAGGATGATAAGAACTTCCTGGAGCGCTGGGAGCAAACCCACCTGGCCGCCAAGCGAAATCTCTCTAACATTATTCACCGCCGTACTGGTATTCTAGTGGATCCAACTTCCCTTTTTGATGTTCAAGTCAAACGGATTCATGAATATAAACGACAACACCTCAACGCTCTGCAAGTGGCGGCCCAATATGTGCGGATTAAAGAGGGCTGTGCAGACCATATGCCACCCCGTACCGTCTTATTCGGTGGCAAGGCAGCACCAGGCTATTACATGGCCAAGCTGATCATCCGCTTCCTTAACGGCATTGCAGACACCATTAATTCCGATCCGGATATGGATGGTCGTCTGCGAGTGTTATTTTTACCGGATTATAATGTAACCACAGGGCAGTGTATCTATCCGGCGTCAGATCTTTCTGAGCAAATTTCCACAGCGGGAAAAGAGGCTTCTGGCACTGGTAATATGAAATTCGCCTTAAACGGCTCCCTCACCGTTGGTACTCTTGATGGAGCCAATCTGGAGATTCGTGATCGAGTGGGCAAGGAGAATTTCTTCCTCTTTGGCTATACAGCAACAGAACTCCGGAAGCTTCACCAAGACGGTTACCGCCCCGGGGAAGTCCTGGCCCGCCAGCCCTTGCTGCAACAGGTGGTGAACCTGGTGACGCAGGGGCATTTCAGCAATGGTGACAGAGAAATGTTCCAGCCACTGATCCACAACTTGACCCATTGCGATCCCTTCTTTGTCTTTGCCGACTTTGAAGACTACCTACGCGCCCAAGAAGACGTGAGCCAAGCTTGGCTTGATCGTCCCCGCTGGAATCGTATGTCCTTGCTCAACTGTGCGCGCAACGGTTTCTTTTCCTCGGACCGCTCCGTTCGGGAATATTGTGAACACATCTGGAAAGCCCGGCCCTTCCCCGTAGAGGTGAAGTGTGAGTTACCGAGCGTCACCTAGGGAATCAATAGATTCGAGACGACATGGATTCCACCGACCCCCCAGCACAGAACAACAGCTACCTGGAACGTATCCTGCGGGCCCAGGTTTACGACGTGGCCATCGAAAGCCCCCTGGAGGTGGCCAAAAACCTGAGCCGTGCCCTGGACAACCAGGTCTGGCTCAAGCGGGAAGACTTGCAGTCGGTGTTTTCCTTCAAGTTGCGGGGGGCCTACAATCGCATCCGGCTGCTGTCAGCAGAAGAACTCGATCGGGGCGTGGTGACGGCCAGCGCCGGGAATCATGCCCAAGGTGTGGCCTTGGCGGCCCAGCGCCGTGGTTGCCGCGCCGTGATTGTGATGCCTGGCATCACCCCTGCTGTCAAGGTACGCAGCGTGAGCCGCCTGGGGGCTGAGGTGGTGCTCCATGGCAACTCCTTTGACGATGCGTGCAGCCATGCGCAAAAGCTGGTGGAGGAGCAGGGGCTTTGCTTTATTCATGCTTTTGATGATCCGGAGGTGATTGCTGGCCAGGGCACCATCGGCATGGAAATCTTGCGCCAGATGGCGGAGCCGCCAGCGGCCATCTATGTGGCTGTGGGGGGAGGGGGATTGATCAGCGGCATTGCCGCCTACGTCAAAGCCCTGTGGCCCCATGTGGAGATCATTGGCGTGGAGCCGGTTGATTCGGACAGCATGACCCGTTCCCTGGCGGCTGGACGGCGGGTATGCCTTGACCAGGTGGGCATCTTTGCCGATGGCGTGGCGGTGCGGCAGGTGGGGGAGGAAACCTTCCGTCTCTGCCGCCAGTATGTGGACCACATGGTGCTGGTGGACACGGACGCCATCTGTGCAGCAATCAAGGACGTCTTTGAAGACACCCGCTCCGTGCTGGAGCCTTCCGGCGCCCTTGCCATTGCCGGGCTCAAGCAGGACGTGGTCAACCGTGGCCGGCGGAATCAGCAGTTGGTGGCCGTGGCCTGTGGCGCCAACATGAACTTTGATCGGTTGCGTTTTGTAGCGGAGCGGGCGGAGTTGGGGGCCGAGCGGGAAGCCCTGCTGGCGGTTACCATTCCGGAGCGCCCCGGCAGCTTGCTGCGGTTCTGCGCCGTGCTGGGCAACCATAACCTGACGGAGTTCAGCTATCGCATGGCTGACCCACAGCAGGCCCACATCTTCATTGGTGTGGAGGTAAACGGCCGCGACGATACCGATACACTGGTGCAGAAGTTGCAGGAGGGCGACTTTGCCACCGTTAACCTCAGCGACGACGAACTCTCGAAAGTTCACATCCGCCACATGGTCGGTGGCCGCTGCCCGGCAGCCAGCGGCGAGTTGCTCTATCGCTTTGAATTTCCCGAGCGGCCTGGAGCCCTGATGCACTTTGTCTCCCACATGCGACCCAACTGGAATCTGAGCATGTTCCACTACCGTAACCAGGGCTCGGATCATGGACGTATTGTGGTGGCCGCGCAGGTGCCTGAAACAGAGCGGCAGGAATGGCAAGCTTTCCTGCAAACCTTGGGGTATCGCTATTGGGATGAAACCGGTAACCAAGCCTATCAACTCTTCCTCGGCTAAGGCCGAGGGTTCCGGTGCAGGGGCAACTGCTGCAGGGCTGTCCCTCCCCGCCCGGCTGGAGGCTGTTCTCTATTTGAAGGGCCGCGCCGTGACGCTCAAGGAGTTGGCCCAGTTGGCAGGCTGCTCATCCGCGGAGGCCTCCACAGCGTTGATGATCTTGATGGCGGACTACGCCCACCGGGAGACCGCCCTGGAACTCCGCCAGGACGGTGACGGGTACAGCTTGCAACTGCGTGCAGACCTGGCGGAGTTGGTCCACACGCTGGTGCCCCTCAATCTGGGTGCCGCCACCCTGCGCACCCTGGCCACCATTGCCCTCAAGCAACCCATCCGCCAAGCCGTGCTGGTAGACGTGCGTGGTTCGGGAGCCTATGAACACATCAAGGAACTCCTGGCCCAGGGTTTCATTACGCGACGCCGGGAACAGGACGGACGCTCCTACTGGCTTAACCTCACCGAAAAATTCCACCGCACCTATACCGTCATGCCGCCAACCCGACCATCAGGCCAGGATCCCACCGCCGCAAGCCAGTCCAAGGCCGTCAACAACTCACCCTCACACTTGAATCCGTAGAAGACCTCCATGGACTTGATGGAATCGTCCCGCTCCGAGGTGATAAGACACCCACGCACCACTGCGTAGAGATCCACGAACGCCGTTCACGAAACAGCCTGTCGAGAAGGTCCTCACCGGTCTTGACGCTTGTCTGGTCAGGCGCCGCAGAGCAGTGATTTCATAGGGTGCGTACAGGCGCAGCCAGCGTATCGCCCGCAACATCCCCGATCAACAACCTGTCAGGTTGAAGGGGATAGCTGCGGCACCTTCAGGATAGAAGCCCTTTTTGATGCGTTAGCATCGAGAAATGCCGAACGCAACGTGATCGAAGCCCTGCCCTCCACCAACAGGCATCCAACCGGCAATTGTCCTGCTGATCCCTCTCCCCTGAACCGCCGGCAGCTTGAGGGTCGTTACCAGGCGATGCGTTGCAGCCACGAATTCCCGGTCCGTTCACGGGCACAACTGCAACGTCGTTCACGGGCACTCGGAGACAAACGTCAAGACTTGCCGGACACGATGTACCGCTATCGGAATCGGCAATCTGCTCTTGGCAGAGAAAGGGTCGAAGAGTTCGAGGCTTCCCGGGATTCGGTCCGGACGCTGGAAGCCTTCGCAAGGGATCAACAAGAGGTTGACCAACTCCCGAGCCAGGTGGAAGACGCCAGCGGCGAGGGCGGTGTCCGGGGCATCCTCAAGGTCACCCGACTTTTGAAACAAATACGGCAGTTGCTTCGTGGCGGCGGGCCAGGACAATGAGCGACTTAAGCAGGCGGTTTGAAGAGTTGATAGCGTGCATGGCCCGCACCGATGCCCAACTTTTCCGCACCATAGGGGAGCAGAACGCAGCGCTGCATCGCGTTGCAGACCCTGTGCAGCATCACAGACCGTCAGCAGCGTTGATCGACCGCAAGGTAAGGCCGTCCATCGCCGCCCTGGCTGCCGCCGGTTTGCTACCCAGGGAAGAATGCAACCTGAACCAACTCAAAAAGCGTTTCCATACCTTGGCCCCGGCACGAGCCTTCCTGGAGGCGCGGCTGGGAGCGCCTCCAAAAGGCAGCGGACGGTTCACCTGGAAGCTGGTGCAGCAAACGGTAGAAACAGGACAGTGGCCGCCGGGGCAACCTTCAGGGTCCCATGGCGGCAAGCCTGGCAGTGGCGGGGCCATGGCCGCCATGGAGCAGCGGCTACAGATGCGACTGGAGCGCATGGAGCAACGGCTGAAGCGTTTGGAGTTGCTGTTGCTTCAGGCGCTGGAGCAGCCGTCAGGTGCTGCCGCCCCGCCACCAAGCTGACGTCATGACCGTCTCTTCCCCAACGGAGTTCCATAACCGGAACACCCCGGAGCCCCTGCTGCGGATCTCTGGTCTCACCACGTGCTATGGGGAAAGCCGCATCTTGCGGGATGTGGACCTGCAAGTGCATGGGGGGCAGATGGTGTGCCTCATCGGCCGCAACGGTGTGGGCAAAACCACCTTGCTCAAAACCGTGATGGGGTTGATCCATCCCCAGCGAGGCCGGATCCATCTGGCAGGACGGGATCTGCTGGCCCTGCCCCCGCACCAGCGGGCCAGGGCGGGGATCGGCTACGTGCCCCAGGGCCGGGACATCATTCCCCAACTGACGGTGCGAGACAACCTGCGGCTGGGCCTGGAGGCCCGCCCCGGTGGTTTGGCCCGCCATGATCGTCTGGATCCCCAGGTGTTCGACCTGTTCCCGGTGCTGAACACCATGTTGGAGCGGCGCGGTGGAGACTTGAGCGGTGGCCAGCAACAGCAACTGGCCATGGCCCGCGCACTTCAGGGCAAACCACGACTGCTGCTCCTCGACGAGCCCACCGAAGGTATCCAGCCCAATGTGGTAGCCGATATTGAAAAGGCCGTGCGCCGCATCATGGCCCAAACAGGTGTCAGTGTGCTGCTGGTGGAGCAACACCTCCACTTTGTCCGCCAGGCCCACACCTACTACGCCATGCAAAAGGGCGGGATTGTGGCCAGTGGTCCCACAGCGGGGCTCTCCCAGAGCGTGATCAACCGCTTTTTAAGTGTGTGAAGGAAAAAGTGGCCAGGGCTTGCCAAACCAATGTGAAGTTTCGTAGATTGTGTACAAATACCTACCCCTTTCTCCATGGCTCTGATTCTGTTTGCCGTCTGGGTGCTCTTCTTTCTCTCCCGCCTGGAGGTGCTGGCCTGAGGGTAGACTGTGATCCGTAGAGGCTCCCGATGCGCCGTCCCGCCATTCTTGCCCTGGATCTGGACGGGGTCCTCGTGGACGGCATGGAGGAATACTGGACAAGCAGCCTCCATGTGGCCCAGGGCTTCGGCGCCCCATGGATTAGCTCCAACGGGGAGATTCCCCCGGCGTTTCGGCGCATTCGTCCCTGGGTACACACGGGCTGGGAGATGGTGGTGGTGGCCTGGGCCTTGGCCCACGGCGCCGCCGAGGAGACGTTTCTCCAGGATTATCATGCAGCGTTACGGCAGTGGCAGAGGAAGTTGGGGCAATCCTCGGCGGTGTTGCAGGATGCTTTGGAGCGCCACCGCAGTGATTGTCTCTTGAGCGATCCCCGGGGATGGCTAGCCCGGCACCGCCCCTATCCCGGCGTGGTAGAGCGTCTGCGCCGCTGTCGTCATGGGGGGGTGGACTGGGTTGTGATCACCACCAAGGGGCAGGAATTCGCGACCGCCTTGCTAGAGCAGGGTGGTCTCCAGCCCACGGCTGTCTACGGTCGGGAGGATGGCCCCAAGATCCGTGTATTGCGGCGCCTGCTGGAGCAGCGGCAACCCGTCTGGTTTGTGGAAGACCGACTCCCCACCCTTGAACAGGTGACGGCGGATCACCAACTCGGAGGCGTTGGTTGTTACTTAGCAGCCTGGGGCTACTTGCGTCATGCTGATCGGCAGCAGCTTCATCCACCTGCCCGTTGGCTGGATCACGCCACCTTTTGTGCCCCGTTCCATACCTGGCCCACCTGAACCTGTGCTGTTATGGTTCAAACGTACTTCTTCCTCCGGGTGTGACAACCCTGGAAAAAGCGGGAATGATCCCGACAAGACCCATCTCTTCCACCATGGCTGTTCACTCCAATCCCTCCGCTGATGCCCAGTCCCGCGATAAGGCCCTCGGGCTGGTGTTAAGCCAGATCGAGCGCAGCTTTGGCAAGGGGTCCATCATGCGTCTGGGGGATGCCTCCCGGATGAAGGTGGAGACCTTCCCCACCGGCGCCCTGCCACTGGATCTGGCCTTGGGAGGTGGCTACCCCAAAGGCCGTGTGGTGGAAATCTACGGCCCGGAAAGTTCCGGCAAAACCACTCTGACTCTCCACGCCATTGCCCAAGTCCAGCAGGCTGGGGGTGTAGCAGCCTTTGTGGATGCAGAGCACGCTTTGGATCCCGGCTATGCAGCCGCCCTGGGGGTGGACGTGGAAAACCTGCTCATTTCCCAGCCGGACACAGGGGAAATGGCCCTGGAGATCGTGGACCAACTGGTGCGCTCCGGCGCCGTTGCCTTGGTCGTGGTGGATTCTGTCGCGGCCCTCACACCCCGATCCGAAATCGAGGGAGAAATGGGGGACGTGTCGGTGGGCAGTCAGGCAAGACTCATGAGCCAGGCCATGCGCAAGATCACCGGCAACATTGGCAAGTCGGGCTGCACGGTCGTTTTCCTGAACCAGTTGCGCCTGAAGATCGGCGTGGTCTACGGCAACCCCGAGACCACAACAGGGGGCAACGCACTCAAATTCTATGCCTCGGTGCGCCTGGACATTCGCCGTATCCAAACCCTGAAACGCTCCGGCAAGGAATACGGCATCCGCGCCAAGGTGAAAGTGGCCAAGAACAAGGTGGCTCCACCCTTTCGCATTGCCGAATTCGACATTGAATTTGGTCGCGGCATCAACGCTGTGGGCTGCTTGTTGGATCTGGCCGAGGAAACAGGTGTGGTGGCGCGCAAAGGAGGCTGGTACAGCTACGCAGGGGACAACCTGGGTCAGGGGCGTGACAACACCGTCCGCTGCCTGGAGAAGGACGACACACTCCGGCAGACCATCGACAACCTTGTGCGCCAAAAGCTCAGCGAGGGTTCAGCAGTCATGGCCAATTCCCTGCGCCCCATCGCTGCCAGCACCGCCAAATCTCCGGAGGACGACACCGCTCACCTGCCAGGGCAACCGGCAACGGGTGATGCCCAGGCCATATCGGCAACGATCACCCGCACACCGCCCAGCTCGTGATTCCACACCGGAGGGGGCTTGGCCCCCTCGTAGCTCAGCTTGCCGTTGTGGCTACATCATGGATTTTGTCCCCTTTGCTCAGGTGCAGTTGGGGGCTGCCAGGAAGGCCCTCCTCCGGCTGGACGACGATGGTGTCCCCCTCCCGGAAATCACCCCGCAGAACGGCTTTGGCCATGGGGGTCTCCAGATGTTTCTGGATAGCGCGCCGTAACGGTCTGGCCCCGTAGACGGGGTCATGGCCCAGCGTGGCCAACCAGTCATAGGCGTCTGATGTGAGCGTCAAGTGCAAGCCACGCTCCCGGAGCCGTTGCTGGAGATGGGTCACTTGAAGTTCCACGATCCGACGAAGCTCCTGCTTCCGGAGGGCATGGAAGATGATGGTCTCGTCAATGCGATTCAGAAACTCGGGACGAAAGTGATTCTGCAAGGCTTGTTTGACGCGGGCTTCCATCTCCCCATGGCGACTGTCGTCACCGGCCAGATCCAGAATAGCCTGGCTGGCAATGTTGCTGGTCAGGATCACAACGCTGTTGGTGAAGTTCACCGTCCGACCTTTACTGTCCGTGATGCGGCCGTCATCCAGCACTTGTAGCAGCACGTTGAACACCTCGGCATGGGCTTTTTCCACCTCGTCCAGCAGGATCACCGCATAGGGCTTGCGGCGCACGGCCTCCGTGAGTTGCCCCCCTTCCTCATGGCCCACATAGCCGGGAGGCGCGCCAATGAGTCGAGATACGGCATGGCGCTCCATGTACTCCGACATATCAAGACGCACCGTGGCGGACTCATCGTCAAAGAGTTGCTCTGCCAGGGCTTTACACAGTTCCGTCTTGCCCACGCCGGTGGGACCCAGGAACAAGAACGAAGCAATGGGGCGCCGTGGGTCCGCCAGCCCCGCGCGGGAGCGCTGGATGGCATCGGCTACGCTGCTGACCGCTTCCTGTTGACCCACCACCCGCTCATGGAGCCGCTGCTCCAGGTCCAGTAGCTTGCGGAGTTCCGACTGGGCAAGGCGTTTCACAGGGATACCGGTCCACTTGCTCACCACCTCCGCCACATCCTCTTCACTGATGGTTTGGCGCAGAAGTCTTTTCTCGTTCTTCTGGAGCCGCTGCTCCCCCTCCTGCAGACGGTGTTGCAACTGGACCAGCGTGCCATACTCCAACTCCGCGGCCCTGTTGAGGTCGTAGCTGCGTTTGGCCTGCTCCAGCTTGACCTGCACCTGTTCAATCTGTTCCTTCAAGGCCTGAAGATCATCCAACGCACTCTTCTCCTGTGTCCATTGGGCCATGAAAGCGCGCTGCTGCTCCATGAGATTGGCCAGATCATGGTTGATGCGCGCCAGTCGCTCCTGACTGGCCGGATCGTTTTCCTTGGCGAGGGAAAGTTTCTCCATTTCCAGCTGCAGGATCTTGCGGTCGATTTCATCAATCTCCTCGGGCTTGGAGGTGATTTCCGTTTTCAAGCGGGCGGCAGCTTCGTCCACCAGGTCAATGGCTTTATCCGGCAAGAAGCGGTCGTTGATATAGCGACTGCTGAGCACCGCTGCGGCCACAAGGGCGTTATCGGCAATACGCACGCCGTGGTGAACCTCATAGCGCTCCTTGAGGCCGCGCAGAATGGAAACGCTGTCTTCCACCGTGGGCTGGGATACCAAAACCTGCTGGAATCGGCGCTCAAGGGCGGCATCTTTTTCAATGTAGCGGCGGTGTTCGTCGAGGGTGGTGGCGCCAATACAGCGCAACTCCCCGCGGGCCAGCATGGGCTTGAGCAGGTTGCTGGCATCCATGGACCCGCCGGCAGCTCCGGCCCCCACCACGGTGTGGACCTCGTCAATGAACAACACAATCCGATCTTTCCCCGCTGTGACCTCCTTCAGCACTGCCTTGAGGCGTTCCTCGAACTCACCGCGGTACTTGGCGCCGGCGATCAGCGCACCCATGTCAAGGGCAACGAGGCGTCGGTTCTGCAGCGCCGTCGGCACGTCACCGTTGACAATGCGCTGGGCCAGTGCTTCAACAATGGCGGTCTTACCGACACCGGGCTCACCGATCAATACGGGGTTGTTCTTTGTGCGGCGCGAGAGGATCTGGATGGTGCGGCGAATCTCTTCATCCCGGCCAATCACGGGGTCAAGCTTCCCCTGACGGGCTGCTTCGGTCAGGTCACAGCCATAGTTCTCCAATGCCTCATAGGTGGCCTCCGGGGTTTGGCTGGTGACCTGCTGGTTGCCGCGGATGGACTGAACGGCGTCTTTGACGGTTTGACGACGCCCGCCAAGGTCTTGCAGTAGGGGTCTGCCACAGCGGTTGTCCTCACACAAGGCCAGCAGTAGATGCTCGATGGCAATGAAGTGATCTTTCCAGTTTTGCCGCTCCTTCTCTGCACGATCCAACAATTGGTCCAGGTTGGAGCTCAGGGAAACGGTGTCCGGAGGAGCGCTGAGCCTGGGCTGTTTGGCAAGGAATTGCTCCAGGCTGTTATCCAGAGCAGCCACATCCAAGCCGGCTGTTTCCAGAATCCGCACGGCCAGATCTTTCTGGTCCAGCAGGGCTTTGAGCAGATGTTCGCTCTCCAGGGTCAGGGACTTGCGGGCCCGCGCCAACGCGTGGGCACAGGTAACGGCCTCCCATGCCTTGAGGGTAAACGTTTCAGGTTTGGGCTGCATGGCGTCTCCATGGATCAACGTCTACCCGGCAACCTAAAAAGCGCCTTGGATCCACACCAGCCGGGAGACCGTACCAACCACTGCGGTCAACCGGAACGTGAACCATGGTTTGAAGTTGGCTCCCGTGATCGGGCTTTCCGGAACAGTCCAGTGGTCAAGGCTTCGCTACCGGAAGGCTCTCCGGGAAACGGCCCGGTCCGTATTACTCAACGGTGATGGTTCCTACCATTCCCGCGCCGCGATGGGGCTCGCAGTAGTAGCTGTAGGTGCCAGGTTCGGCAAAGGTTTGCTCCCAACTCTCTCCAGGAGCAAAGGCAAGGTCGGCATGGCTCAGTTCGTCATGACCCTCCACCACGGCATTGTGGGGGCCCAGCTTGTTGTTCACGAACCTGACCGTGTCGCCGGCACTGATGGAAACCGTGTTGGGCTCAAAGGCCAGAAGGCCGCTATCGGTTCCCATTTTCACCTCAACGGTGGCTGCGGTGGCTGGGGATCCCCATCCCAAAAGGCCGGCAAGGCTCAGGACGGCAGCAAGGCAGATTCCCAGAAAACGAGACATGGCGTAGCTTCGCTCACTGCTAGGGATTGTACATGTTCACCAGGTCCAACGGCGTCATGGGGACTGAGGATTGTTACGAATTGGCTCCGTTGACAAAACCGTATGCGTTCCCGATCCGCCTTGTTCACTGCGGTGAGCAGGTCCACCCTATGTTCAGGTCTTCTCCGTAAGGAGAACCGGCTCGGATTCGATTCCGGACCTCTCCTGCGGCTGGGAAAAACCAGGAATTTCGACGTTTTCCCTTTAAACCGAGCCTACGTACAGGACCGTAAACCATGGTCCGCAGCCGGTAGGCGGCCTCGCTGAGGGACACCAGCTGCGGACAACACTGTCTCCAGATCAGGGAAGCGCGATGTCAAACCGAAGCTTTCCGGTCGGGTGACGGGGTGATGAACGAAGTGACGTCGCTGGAGGGTAAAGCGGTCCCACGGGCTCAACTGGATGCGGAACAAAAACACTAAAGCCTGCATAAGCCAGTGGTGAAGCCCTACACCGGGAGGATAGGCCATATGGCGGTAGCGGCAGAGTTGGGCCATGGTGCGATTGACGGTAAGGGGACACTGGCCCAGCACATGGCGGTGGATGCCTCCCCAATGCTGTGGTCCAGGCTGATGGGGTGTTGTGAGCAGATGACCGCAGACGCTGGCCACGTCTGTCCCATGGATGAAGTGGTAGCTGGCGTCCAACCGCAAGAAGCGCGCTAGCCAAAGCCAGTGCAGAAATGGTCTCAGGCCTGCAGTGAGGTAGCTGGTGGGACACGAACCACCGTCATCGATTCTGCCGGAAAAAACAAGGGTGGGAAAAATAGCCACGATCTTTTCCCGGAGGGAATGAGCCATCAACTGGCGCAGACAAGTGACTTTGGTCCGGATATACTCTGTTCCCCACTGTTCCGCCTCCGGCAGCAACTCCAGATCACGATCCAGAATGCTGGCGGTAGAGAAATAGAGCACTTGCTGAAGACGCCGGTGGTCAAGACAGGCAAGCAGATCCTTCACAGCTTGCACGTTGACTGCCCAGGCACGGTCCGGATCTCCCCAGGCCGTGGCAGTATGGACGACCCGGTCCACGTGGGCCAACTGCTGGCGGAAACGCTGGGGTTGGCGCAGATCACCCACCAGCAACTCCAGGCGGGGATGCCGCCGATCAATGGCCGCGAGCTTCCGGGGCTGCCGCAGCCAAAGCAACAACCGGGCGTTGCTATGCTCCAGCAGCCATGCCGTCACCGCCTGGCCAATGCAGCCGCTGGCGCCCGTGATCAGAATTCGACTGGGATGAGACAAGGAATCAAGTCCGCGCAGGGAGGCGTCAAGCAGACGGTTTTGCTCCCAAGCGCTTGCCGGCATCAAAGAACAGGCGGGCATTCTCCTCGGGAGTGCCCGGCAAAATGCCATGGCCCAGGTTGAGAATGTGGTGTCGTCCCTGGGCCTTGCGGAGTGTGTCCTCAATACGGGCACAAATCATTTCAGGGCTGCCATACAGAAGACCGGGATCCACATTGCCCTGGACTCCCAGGTGTGCGGGGAGTCGGGCCAGGCCGTCCGCCATGTCCACGGTCCAGTCCAGGCTGACAATGTCCACGCCGCTGGCTCCCATCCGCTCCAACACCCCCGCACTGCCCGAGATGTAGAGAATCAGAGGCGTGTCCGGGTGGGTCTGCTTCACTTGGCGGATGAGGCGCTGCTGATAGGGACCCGCAAAGACATCGTAATCCTGGGGGCTCAGTTGACCGGCCCAGGAGTCGAAGATCTGCACTACTTGGGCGCCCGAATCAATCTGATAGCGCACATAGGCGGCGATCCCGTCTGCCAGATGTGCCAGGAGCTGGTGCAACAGAGCCGGCTCACGGAAGGCCATGGCCTTGATTACACTGTAGGTCTTGCTGCTTTTTCCCTCCACGGCATAGGCTGCCAAGGTCCACGGGGCACCTACAAATCCCAGCACTGCCGCGGATGTACCCACCGCCTGACGTAGCCGCGTCAATACGTAGCCGACAAAGGACATGGACGCGGCCGGCTCGAGGGGACGCAAGGAATCAATCTGATCCTGGTTGCGGATGGGCTCATGAATCAGGGGACCATGACGCTCAACAATGTCAAACTCGATGCCCATCCCCGGCAGGGGCGTGAGGATGTCTGAAAACAGGATCACCCCATCAGGGCGAAAGGCCTTGAAGGGCTGCATGGAGATCTCGTAGGAGAGATCAGGGTTTTCAGAGCGCTCCCGAAAGCCGGGATAACGGTCCCTCAGATCCCGATAGGTCTTCATGTAACGACCCGCCTGACGCATCATCCAGACGGGAGTGCGCTCAACGGGTTCGCCGTGAGCGGCACGCAGGAGCAGGGGAAGGGAATCGGCCATCGGGTCAAGCATGACAGACAAGGGACATGGCTGGAACGAACTTCGGGGACAGCAGTTCAGGGCAAACGGTGAGGACAAGATCCCAAGATCAGGAGATCAGGCCCACGCTGTTTGCATGCATTATCGTTCCTGATCCATCCCTGGAGTTGTCTCCACAGCCGCCACCGCTTCTCCTTCTCCACCGTCAGGACCATGGTGGTTGTGGCGAAAGATCACGGTGCTTAAGGGGGGCAAGCATAGATCCAGGGAGTGGGCATAGCTGTGCATTGGCCAGGGATCGGTAAAGCGACCCCCCAGGTTGCCAAGGTTACTGCCTCCATAGATTGCTGCATCGCTGTTGAAGATTTCTCCATACCAACCTTCTAGTGGCACACCAATTCGATAATTCTTGTGGGGATTTGGGGTAAAGTTACAGATAATAACCAGCCAGCTTCGGCTTTTCTCATCTCTCCGCATGAAGCTGATGACACTGTTACGATTATCGTCACAGTGAATCCATTGAAAACCATTAGTGTTGAAATCTTCGCCCCAGAGGGCCGGCTCTGATTGATAGAGAACATTGATGTCGTCAATCATCTTCATCAGTTTCTGATGCTCGGGATATTGTAGCTTATCCCATTCCAGATCATCCCAGACATTCCATTCGCCACGTTGACCAAATTCCATGCCCATAAAAATAGTTTTCTTGCCAGGGTGGGTCCACATGTAGGAGAGTAGGGCGCGGGTATTGGCAAACTTACGCCAATCATCCCCTGGCATCTTATGCAGTAGATGACTTTTCTCATGCACAACCTCATCATGAGAAAGAGCCAACACAAAATTTTCACTATAATAATACATCATGGAAAAAGTGATCAAATTTTGATGAAATTGTCGGAACCATGTATCCATGGCAAAATAATCCAACATATCATGCATCCAACCCATATTCCATTTTAAGTTAAAGCCCAAGGCATCACGATTCTGGTCACTGGATGGCTGGGTAACACCTGGCCACTCTGTTGACTCTTCCGCAATCGAAAGAACACCGGGGAAGTAGTGGAAGAGAGTTCCATTGAGCTGTTGGAGAAAATTCACTGCCTCCAGATTCTCGCGACCACCATTTTTGTTGGGTAACCATTCCCCTTCCGGGCGAAGATAATCCAGGTAAAGCATGGAGGCAACCGCATCTACACGAATTCCGTCAATATGGAATTCACTGATCCAGAACAGGGCACTGGATACAAGGAAATTGCGCACCTCATTGCGACTGTAGTTAAAAATCAGCGTGCCCCATTCTTTATGCTCACCAATGCGTGGATCGGCATGTTCATACAAGAAATCACCATCAAAGTATGCCAGGCCGTGATTGTCTTTTGGAAAATGCCCTGGCACCCAGTCCAGAATGACGCCAATCCCGTTTTGATGACAGCGATCCACAAAGGCCCGGAACTCATCGGGCTTGCCATAACGACTTGTGGGGGCATACCAACCCGTCACCTGATACCCCCAGGAGCCCTCAAAGGGATGCTCCGTGATAGGCATCAGTTCAATATGGGTGAAGCCCCGTGCCTTGACATAGGGGATTACCTTGTCCGCCAGTTCCATGTAGGTGAGCAGCCGTGTTCCCGGCTTCATGTCATTGGCGGGAACGGGTGTGCGCACCGTGCCGTCCGGTTCCACGTAGGGCTCTGCCGCGTTGGCATGGAGCCAACTGCCCAGATGCATCTCATAGATGGCAATGGGCTGTTCCAGGGGATTCCGGTGATCCCGCTGTCGCACCCAAGCCTCGTCGCCCCAGGCAAAGCGGTTCTCCGCCACGATGGAGGCCGTGGCCGGGCGCACCTCATGGTGAAACCCGTAGGGATCGGCCTTGGCATAGGGATGACCATGGCGGGTGTGGATCTCGTATTTGTAAAGTTCCCCTTCCCCAAGGCCGGGGATAAAGAGTTCCCAGATGCCACCGGTGCGCTTCTGCGCCGGGTGCATCCGCCCATCCCAGCCGTTGAAGGCGCCAATGACGGACACACTCGCCGCATTGGGCGCCCAGAGACAGAACTGCACACCGCTCACCCCGGACTGTTCCACCCGATGGGCGCCCATGCGGGTCCAGATGTGGTGATGGTTGCCCTCGGCAAAGAGGTGGCGGTCCAGCTCACCCATCCACTCCTGGCGAAAGCCGTAGGGGTCGTATTGGCGGCTGTTGATGCCACCCCGCAGCAACTGCAGTTGGTAGGTACTGCCGGGATCTGTCGGTAGCTCCCGCTCAAACAACCAGGGATGGTGGACCGCCTCCATGGGCAGCACCTGGTCTTGAACCACCAACTCCACACGCTCCGCCTCCGGAAGCCAGGCGCGCACCACATGGCCACCGCTGGTGAGCGCCTGGGGGCCGAGAGTAGCGTAGGGGTCGTGCTGACGGCAGTTGGCCAACTGCTCGGCCGCTTGAACAAGCCCTTGGTGTTCAACCACAGGGGAGAATGCAGAGTGCTGGCTAGAGCCTACGCTGCGGCCTGATCCCGTTGCTGCAACGGCAACCGCAGGCAGGCTCCCTCCCAGCAAAACCGCACCACCACAACTTGCCGTTCGTGGGCCGCTACGGCGTGGGGTGCGCGTCCGTTCCCCGGAGTGATCCCGATCAGGGGCCAGCCCGCCAAGGCAATGGACAGGCGCAGCCGCAGCCCCTCCGGCACCGTTCGCAGCAGGGGTTGAAAGTGAACCTGCCGCCAGACGAGAGCTTGAGCCTGGGATCCCAGCCAGCGCTCCACTCCCATGGAAAGTTGCTCCACCCGCGGCCGGGCGGCAGTCTCCCCCACCTGGGACAGGGCACAGCAGAGATCGAAGCCCTGCCCCTCACTGGCGGCCTTCAGCCGCAGTCGGACTGTGCCGCCGAGGGTGAGGGCACGAGGTAGAGGCGTGGTGGTGAACGTGAGCACATCGCTGCGGCAATCCAGGTCATGGCGGTCCGTTGGTCCGGCCTGCACGTCCAGGTGCCCACCGCGCGCCGGGGTAGGCCGCCATGGATCCAGCACCAGTTGATCCCGGCCCCCCGCCATGGCCTTCTCCGATTCCAACAGCAGCACGCCGGCGTGGGGATCCACCCCACTGAGGCCTGTACCCCTCAGCCAAAACCGCCCCAGTGCTTGCTGGGGCCAACGGGAACCGCGCCACCAGCGGCCATACCCCATATCAAACAACTGAACAGCGTCCTGGGGCTGTTCAGGAGGGCCATCCTTCAAGTGGTGGTTAAAGAAGGCCAGGTGTCGCTGGTCCAGTTGACCACCGTGCCAGTTTCCATGGGTCCAGGGACCCACCAGCAACCGGGGGCAACCACCAGCCTTCAGGCTTTGGTCATAGAGCGCCATGGTGCCGCGCAGATAGGGGTCGTACCAACCCCCGATCAGGAGCATGGGTCGCCGCAAGACAGCGTCCAGGCCTGCATCCGCCACGGGTGATTCCCAGTCGCCCGACCACCAGCGCAACAGGTGACTCTCGGGGTCCACCTGCTGGAGAAGGCACCAGCCCTCCTCAACAAAGTCTCGACTGTGAAGGGCCTTGCGGATTCGGCCATAGGTCACACCATCCCCTCGCCGTTGGCAGGTTGCTGCCGCCAACTGCAGTGCCCAGGCCAATCCCAGAATCCACCAATCCGCCTGGCCGTCTCGACACCAGTGACGTTGCAGGCTGGGACCCGCCATGGCCGGAGCTGTGCAATCCGGCACGTCCGGACCGTTCCAGAGCAATTGTGTGAGGCCCTGGTAGGAAAAGCCGTAGCAGCCAATGCGGCCATTGCAATCCGGCTGTGATCGCAGCCAGGCCATGGTGCAACTCCCATCGCTGGCCTCGCTGGCAAACAGACGGAATTTGCCGCCGGAATCACCACAGCCCCGCACGTCTTGCACAACCACCAGGTAGCCCTGGGCGGCATACCAGGCGGGGTGAGCATAAACCATGGTGGAGGCCAGTGCCCGCCCATAGGGCTGGCGCATGAGTAGCGCTGGCCAGGGTCCGCCGCGTCGGGGTTTCCAGCAACCGGCCTGCAGGGCAACACCATCCGGCAACACCATCCGGCGCTGCTCATGGATCACGTCACGCAGCGCCCCAGCAGCATTCATGGGATGCTTCAAGTATTATCGCCATCCCACCGGGGTTACTATCCTTCAGGTCACGTCAGGGCAATACAGTCCCACCACGTAGGTGATGAGAATCTCGGCGTCGCTGGTGGTGAGCCCCTGACCCGAGGACACCTGCTCCAGGCCCGTGGCGGAGTAGACGCTGTCGCCAGTAGCGTTGATGGCGTTGAATTCCTGGCACAGCGCCTCAGCCTCGCCAGGGTTGTTCTTGACGGCATCGAGAAGACCGGAGGCACTGGCCTGGGTGGGACGCAATAGCCTCGGTCCGGTCGCCAAGGCGGCCACAATCCCCAAACTCGCGAGGCCGAAGAGTAAAGGCAGGCGCAACTTTCTTGATCCGCTTTCCATTCTTTTCCCTGGGACAGGGCCTTTCTTCTAGTGTACGGCGTAGATCTGGTCTCATGCAAGCCTTGGTGAGTGACAATTCCATGGGTGTCACTTCTCCTCTGATTGAGGTCGGTCTTGTGGTTGCTGCGCAAGGACTCAGGGGGGAACTGCGCGTTCTGCCCTCCAGTGATTTTGCCGAGCGTTTTCTGAAGCCTGGTCCCCGGTGGTTACAGACGGCGGACGAGCCGCCCCGGGCGGTCGAGTTGCTGCGGGGTCGTTGCCTGTCCCGCAAGGGACTCTACGGGATTCGGCTCAAGGGCGTTGCGACACGGAACCAGGCTGAAGCGCTGGTGCGGTACCGGTTGTTGGCGGACGGCAGCACCCGTCCAGCCCTGGCGGCAGGGGAATTTCATCTCCTGGATCTGGAGGGCCTGGAGGTGCGCCTGGATCCAGCGGGTCCGGCCCTGGGCACCGTGGTGGACCTGCTCCACGGGGGGAACGACCTACTGGAGATTCGTCTGCGCCATGGGGGGCAATCCGTGCTGGTTCCCTTTGTGGAGGCAATTGTTCCCCAGGTTCACGTTGCGGAGGGTTGGATCCTTCTGTGCCCGCCCACGGGCCTGCTGCCGATCACGGCACAGCCCACACCGGCGGATGCCATAGGCTCGCCTCATCAGCCCGAATCCTGATGGCGTCACCCACAGTGGTGATTCCGGTGGTCCTCTGCGGGGGTGTTGGCACCCGCCTCTGGCCCCTGTCCCGGTCCGCCTACCCCAAGCAGTTTCTGTCCCTTGTGGGGAACCGCACCATGCTCCAGGAGACCGTTCTGCGGTTGGCGGGGCTGGCGGGATTGCAGCCGCCTCTGCTGGTCTGCAACAATGCCCATCGCTTCATTGCCGCCGAGCAGATGCGGGCCGTTAATGTGGAGCCCGCCGCCGTGCTGCTGGAGCCTGTGGGCCGCAACACGGCACCGGCGGTGGCCGTCGCCAGCCTCCAGGCCATGGCAGCGGGTCAGGACGATGCCCTGCTGCTGGTGTTGGCCGCTGACCACGTCATTGCCGATGCCGCTGCCTTCCGTGCCACCATTAACCAGGCTATTCCTGCTGCTCTTGGGGGTCGCCTGGTGACCTTTGGCGTGACACCCACAGCCCCTGAAACCGGCTATGGCTACATCGAAGCTGATCCCCGGTCGGATGGGTTTGGCCTTCATCCCGTTCGCCGCTTTGTGGAAAAGCCCAGCCGTGAGAAGGCCCAGGCCTTTCTGACCCATGGGAGCTTTTGTTGGAATAGTGGCATTTTCCTGTTTCGCGCCAGTGTGATGGCGAAGGAACTGGAGCGCTGCGCACCTGATGTGCTGCACGCCGTCCGCCTGTCCCTCCAGCAGGCCCACACGGATCTGGACTTCCTCCGCCTGGAGCCGGAGGCATTCCGCCGCTGCCCTGCCATATCCATCGACGTGGCTGTGATGGAACACACCCGCTTGGGCAGCGTGGCCCCCATGACGGCAGGCTGGAGTGACGTGGGCAACTGGAGCACCCTCTGGCAGCAAGGGGATCACGATGAGCAGGGCAACACCGTGTGTGGCCGTGTCCTCCATGAGGACGTGCGCAACTCCTACCTCCGTAGTGAACACCGCCTGGTAGTGGGCCTGGGCCTTGAAGATCTGGTGGTGGTGGAAACCAACGACGCGGTTCTGGTAGCCCGACGGGATCAGACCCGGTCGGTAAAGCAGGTGGTGGAGCGTCTTCAGGCTGCCGGAGCGCGGGAAACCCAAGCCAACCAGCGCACCCATCGACCATGGGGGTACTACGACACGGGGGTGGATGGAGAGCGCTGGCAAGTGAAGAAAATCCACGTGAAGCCCGGTTGCTCCTTGTCGTTACAGATGCATCACCACCGTGCTGAACACTGGGTGGTGGTGGAGGGCACAGCCTGTGTGGAGAGGGATGGGGATACCCTGCTGCTCAGCGAAAATCAGAGTGCCTACATCCCCCTGGGCTGCCGTCACCGGCTCAGCAACCCCGGTCGCATTCCCCTGGAGCTTATCGAAGTGCAGAGCGGATCTTACCTGGGGGAAGACGACATTGTCCGTTTCGAGGATCACTATGGACGACACACGTCATCCTGACCCGGTGTTGGTGACGGGAGCGGCCGGTTTCATCGGCTTTCACCTGAGCCGCGCCTTGCTGCAGGCCAACATGCCCGTGGTGGGCCTGGACAACTGCAACGACTACTACTCCCCCCAACTGAAACGGGACCGCCTGGCCCAACTGCAGCCCTGGCCCCGGTTCCGGTTTGTGGAGATGGATCTGGCCCGGGCCGGGGATTGTGGGGCACTCTTTGCGCAGACTCGCTTCAGCGCCGTGGTCCATCTGGCGGCCCAAGCCGGAGTGCGCTACTCCCTGGACAATCCCGCCGCCTACGTCAACAGCAACCTGGTGGCCTTTGGTCACGTGCTGGAGGGGTGTCGTCATCAGCAGACGCCCCACCTGATCTATGCCAGCAGCAGTTCGGTCTACGGCGCCAACCGCAAGCTGCCCTTCGCCGAGGCGGATCCCGTGGACCACCCTGTGAGCCTCTACGGCGCCACGAAAAGGGCCAACGAACTCATGGCCCACGCCTACAGCCACCTTTTTGGCCTGCCTTGCACCGGCCTGCGCTTCTTCACGGTCTACGGCCCATGGGGCCGCCCCGACATGGCCTACTGGACCTTCACCCGCAAAATCCTGGCGGGGGAGCCGTTGCAAGTGTTTAACCATGGACGGATGGGAAGGGACTTCACCTATGTGGACGACGTGGTGGATAGCCTGATGCGCCTGTTGCCCAAGCCACCCCGGCCTCAGCCCATGGACGTGCAGCCCACGGCGGCTAGCGGCGCCGCCCCATGGCGCGTGTTCAACGTCGGTAATCGAACACCGGTCCCCCTGCTGGAGTTCATCCGGCTTCTGGAGGAGGTCTCAGGACGAAAGGCCTGTGTAGAGTTCATGCCCATGCAAGCCGGGGACGTGCATCGGACCCATGCCGACGTCTCTGCTCTGCAACAAGCCGTTGGCTTTCAACCCGGCACCAGGCTTCAGGACGGGCTGAAGCACTTTGTGACCTGGTACCGGGCCTACCACAACTGCTGATCCCTCCTGTGGCCCCACACCTGACCCGGCACGACGGCCCGCGTGCATGAATCCTGACAACCTGAAAGCCTCGGCATGGAAAGCCAGACGTGGATCATGCCCGAACACGTTGCCGTAACTAAAGACGAGGGGCGTCGTCGGTCATGGGCTTGATCTTCCGTTTGCCCTGGGACTGCCCTAACATTGCGCCATGGCTCTTCCCTGGCAAGAAACCTGGTCCATGGCCTGGAGCGCTCTACGGGCCAGTCGCCTCCGTAGCTTGCTGACCGTCCTGGGCATCGTCATTGGCAATGCCTCCGTGATTACCCTGGTGGGCATCGGCCAGGGAACCCAGAAGCTGGCCAGTGAGCAGTTGGAAAGTCTCGGAACCAACGTGCTGTTTGTGGTGCCGGGAAATGACCGTCAACGGCGAGGAGGCACCGCCAGGCCGCGCACGTTGGTGCTGGAGGACGCAGAAGCCATTGCCAGCCAGGTGCCCAGCGTGCGGCGCGTGGCGCCCCAGATTTCCGCCACCCGGATCATCCAGGCGGGTGGGCGTAGCGTCAACGTCCCCGTCTATGGCATCACGCCCGAGTTTCTAGCGGTGCGCCAGTTTGATGTGGAGCAAGGACACTTCATGACCCATGCTGATCTGGAGGGCAATCGGTCGGTTGTTGTGCTCGGATCTGCACTGGCAACCAACCTTTCTCCCAACATCAACCTTCTGGGCCAACGCATCCGCATTGGCAACAACAGATTTACGGTGATTGGCGTGATGGAAGAAAAAGGGTCGTTCTTTGGGGAAAACCAGGACGAAGTGGCTTATATCCCTCTGACCACCATGGTGAATCGCATCACGGGTCGAGACCCCACCTATGGCATCTCCTTGACCGTCATCAGCGTGGAAGCCAGGGATGACGACACAATTAACGCCGCCAGCTTCCAAATCGCCAATCTCCTGCGTCAGCGTCACAAAATTCCCAATTCCGGGGAAGACGACTTCATTGTGCGCACCCAGAAGGAGGCTACAGCTATCGTCACCACGATCACCGGGGGACTCACCGTTCTGCTGGGATCCATTGGTGGCATTTCCCTGCTGGTGGGGGGTGTGGGCATCATGAACATCATGCTGGTGGCCGTGAGCGAGCGGACCGCGGAGGTGGGTTTACGCAAGGCACTGGGCGCCCGTCGCCAGGACGTGCTGCTCCAGTTCCTGATTGAAGCCGCCGTGTTGGCCAGCATGGGGGGAATCATCGGCAGCGGTCTTGGCCTGAGCGCTGTTGCCTTGGCGGCAGCCTTTACCCCCTTGCCCGCCTTCGTAGGACCCGGAACAGTCTTGTTGACCGTGGGCCTTTCCGGAGGAATCGGGGTCTTCTTCGGTGTGGTTCCGGCCCGCCGCGCTGCCCGGCTTGATCCCATTGTGGCGTTGCGTCGTCTATAGGACAACTACCGGACGCCATGGCGATCGCCATGGACGATTATCAAGATAGAAGTGTTGCCAATTCACGGGCGCCACCGCAGTCACGGTGACCAGCCGTTTACGTTGTGTAAACTCTCTGATGCAGCCATGAACAAGCGGTGGCGGATCATCGCCCTTTGGTTGATTCCCGTGGTGGTCGGTCTGGGGCTGCTCTGGCAGGCCGCCAGCAACAAAGGCGCCATGGACGTAGTAGTGGATTCCCCTGTGGAGTCCCGCAACGTGGCCAATGGGCGCATGACCTACGGCCGCTTCCTGAAAAGCCTGCAAGAGGACCGGGTGAATGCGGTGGACATGTTTAACGGTGGCCGTACGGCCATCGTGGAAACCACGGACCCCGATTTTGATCACGTACAGCGTCTCCGGGTGGAGCTACCGGGCCTCGCGCCGAATCTGCTGGATCAACTGAAGGAGAAACACATCAGCTTTGACGTTCATCCACAACGGCCGTCCTCGCCGGTGTGGGGAGTGCTCGGGAATCTGCTGTTGCCCCTCTTGCTCATCGGTTCCCTGATTTTCCTGGCCCGGCGCTCCAGCGGCCTCCCCGGTGGACCGGGGCAGGCCATGCAATTCAGCAAGTCCAAGGCCCGCTTCATGATGGAGGCGGAAACCGGCGTCACCTTCGACGATGTCGCCGGTGTGGAAGAGGCCAAGCAGGACCTCAAGGAAATCGTCACCTTTCTGAAAACACCGGAGCGCTTCACCGCAGTGGGAGCCCGTATTCCCAAAGGCGCCCTGCTGGTGGGTCCACCGGGCACCGGCAAAACCCTGTTGGCCAAGGCCATTGCCGGGGAAGCCGAGGTGCCGTTTTTTTCCCTCTCCGGCTCCGAGTTCGTGGAGATGTTCGTGGGTGTAGGAGCAAGCCGGGTGCGGGACCTCTTCAAGAAAGCCAAAGACAACTCCCCCTGCTTGATCTTCATTGACGAGATTGACGCTGTTGGCCGTCAACGCGGCGCCGGCATGGGGGGCGGCAATGACGAACGGGAGCAAACCCTCAACCAGATCCTCACGGAGATGGACGGTTTCGAGGGCAATTCCGGCATCATTGTGCTGGCTGCCACCAATCGCCCCGATGTGCTGGATTCAGCTCTTCTGCGTCCGGGTCGTTTTGACCGCCAGGTGACGGTGGAAGCTCCGGATATCAAGGGGCGGTTGGCGATCCTGCAGGTTCATGCCCGCAACAAGAAGCTGGCGGAGGATCTCTCCCTTGCATCCATCGCTCGGCGGACGCCGGGATTCACCGGCGCGGATCTGGCCAATCTGCTCAACGAAGCCGCCATCCTTACCGCCCGGCGCCGCAAGTCGGTCATCAGTTTGACAGAGGTGGACGATGCCGTGGATCGGGTTGTTGCCGGCATGGAACGACAGCCCCTCACCGACGGTCGCAGCAAAAGGCTGATCGCCTATCACGAAGTGGGTCACGCACTGGTCGGTAGCCTGCTCCCGGCCCACGACCCCGTGCAGAAAGTCACCCTCATTCCTCGTGGTCAGGCACAAGGTCTTACCTGGTTTTCCCCTGACGAGGAGCAGGAGCTGGTCTCCCGCGCCCAACTCAAGGCCCGCATTATGGGCGCTTTGGGGGGACGAGCCGCAGAGCAGATTGTCTTTGGTCAGGCAGAGATCACCACGGGAGCAGGGGGTGATTTTCAACAGGTGTCCTCCATTGCCCGGCAAATGGTGACCCGGTTCGGCATGAGTGAGATCGGTCCCATTGCCTTGACCGGTCAGGATCGGGAGGTGTTCCTGGGCCGAGACTTGATGATCCGCAGTGAAATGTCCAACGCCAGTGCCCGCAACGTGGATGAACAGGTGTTCAAGTTGGTTCGCCAGCTTTACGACGACACGGTTGCCCTGCTCGATCGGCATCGCGAGTGCATGGACAGGGTGGTGGAGGTCCTGATCGAGCGGGAAACCCTCAGCGGTGAAGAGTTCACCAGTATCGTGGCCGAGTACGCCACCTTGCCGGAGAAAGGGCGTTTTACCCCCCTGTTGGCCAGCTAGGAGTCGCTCTGCGCCACAGTGGATAGACAATCGAGCGTCGTTCCGGGTATTTGATATGGCAGACCGTTCCTGCGGACCAGGACAACCCCTTGATCGCCAAGGGTATTCCGGTCCCACCAACCCGCTGGAGGCCTTCAGTTCCTATCAGGGTCTGGACTGGACGCCCAAGCGTTTGGTTTTTCATCAGAACCTGGAAGCCTTTGCCGATAAGGTGCTGCTGCTGGTGGCCCTGCAGGGCAGCGGCAAGATCAACCAGGAGCAAGCCTTCGGCTGCATCCATGACCTCTGGAAAGAACTCAAGCGCAGCAAGCGTGACCTGTTGGGTTGAGCCCGGACACAATGCCCTCGCGCCAGAGTCTTGAACAGTGGAACGCGGGAACCCTAAAGAGCCCGCAGCGGCGCTAGGGTCGGTGCTTAACAAGCTGAACCAGGGTGAGCGAGCGCCCCACCATCTCGGACACCAAGCGATCTTTCCACGCCTGCTGTGACAGGGTGATCGCCCCCGCCTATCGCCAGGTGGTTGATGAACTCCTGGTGGAACTCAATCTTCTGCTCTTCCAGAAACGCTTTCATCAAGACGCCGTCTTTGCCACAGGCTTGTGCCAGACGTTCGACAGCTTCATGCAGGGGTATCGCCCGGAAACCCGGAAGGAGGAGATCTTCCAGGCCATTTGTTCCGCGTTGGGGCTGGACGCCGAAGCCATTCGCGCTGAAGTGGCCCAGGCGCGGGAATCCGTGGCCGGCCAGATGCGGCATGGGGTGCGTCAGTGGTCCAGCAGCAATCAGCAGACCCCGGTGGCGGTTCGCCAGTTTCTGGAACGGGTGCAGCAGCCCGGCTTTCATTACAATCGCCTGCAAGCTGTTGGCCTCATGACCCTGGTTGAGGTGGCGGTGGGCATTGATCCCGACGACGCCACTGCCGCAGCCAGGGCGGCTAAGCAGTTGGCGGCGGACGTGGGCTTGGCCCAGGAGCGCTTTGGCAAGGACGTGGACCTTTACCGCACCAATCTGGAGAAGATGGCCCAGGGCCTGGAAGCAATGGAAGAGGCTGTTGCGGCAGAGCAACGGCGCCGCCAACGTCAGCGGGAAGAGAAGGAGAAAGGAGTCAGCACCGCCAACACTGCCTCGCCCGATCCATCGTCCCATGATTCGTCATCAGACGATGCCGACAACGGTCCCCTGGAGGCAACACCCTCCAACTCCTCCGGTTAAATCCGGTCTTTCACCTTGAGCCTTCAGTCCGATTCCATGGACTCCAGCATCAGCTTGCTGGCGCCCGTCTCCTCATCCAGGGGGATGGGGTACTGGCCGTCAAAACAGGCGGTACAAAACGGATGCTCCTGTTGACGGGTGGCCCGCAACATTCCCTCCCGACTCAGGTAGGCCAGGGAATCAACCCCCAGGTGCTGACGGATTTCTTCCAGGGAAAGACTGGCGGCCACCAACTGGTCCTGGGTGTCGGTGTCAATGCCGTAGTAACAGGGGTGGGTTACGGGTGGGGAGCTGATGCGCATATGCACCTGGCAGGCCCCGGCTTCCCGTAACGCCTTCACGATTTTGCGGCTGGTGCTCCCCCGCACAATGGAGTCGTCCACCACCACAATGCGCCGATTGGCCAGCACATCCGGTAGGGGATTGAGCTTGAGGCGGATGCCCGCTTCCCGGACACCCTGACCGGGTTGGATAAAGGTGCGGCCCACATAGCGATTTTTCACCAGACCTTCGGCATAAGGCACGCCACTGCTATCGGAAAAGCCGATAGCCGCAGGAATACCGGAATCCGGCACACCAATCACCAGGTCCGCTTCCACTGGTGACTCCTCGGCCAGCAGCTTCCCCAGCCGTCGCCGGTAGCTGTAGAGGGATTCGTCGAAAAAGTTGCTGTCCGGCCGTGCGAAGTAGATCATCTCGAAGACACAGAGCCGAGGTGTGGCCTTACACCAGCGGCGGCGGTCCGGTTCCGTGGCTCCAGGACGAAACCAGATCAGTTCACCCGGAGCCACGGCGTCGTGGAACCTGGCCCCAACAATGTCGAGTCCACAGGTTTCACTGCTGACAATCCAACCGTCCTGCTCCTGCTCCATGTCCGCAAGGCGGCCAAACACCAGCGGACGGATGCCATGGGGATCCCGCAAGGCGAACAGGCCCGCCGGGGTTCCAATACTGAGGCTGTAGGCGCCACGGCAGCAGGAGGCTGCCCTGATCAAGGCTTCACACCAGTCTGCGCCACTATTAACGGCCTCCTGGATCAACAAGGCAATGAGCTCGGAATCCGTGCTGGAGACAGACTCCATGCCCCGTTCGACCATGGCCCGGCTCAGCGCCGTGGTGTTCACCAGATTGCCGTTGTGGGCCATGGCCATGGGTCCCAACCGCGTCATCAGCACCACCGGTTGGGCATTGCAAACCTGACTGCTTCCAGTGGTGGAGTAGCGGGTATGGCCAATGGCCAGACTCCCTGGAAGTCGGGCCAGGATGCCGTGGTCGAACACCTGACTCACCAGGCCCATCTCCTTATGGAGGCGCACCTGCTCCCCTTGAAACACCGCAATCCCTGCCGATTCCTGTCCCCGGTGCTGCAGGGCGTAGAGGCCGAAGTAGGTGAGATTGGCCACATCCAGGTCTGGCGCCAGCACCCCGTAGACGCCACAGGCTTCCTGTGGGTGGTCATCGGTGGGATCAACCCTCGGGCCGGCATCCGGACTGGCGTCCACAACAGTGGGGAAGAGGTTGGGCAGGGTTCGCAGCGGTGAAACCACCTAAATGGAGGGAGGTGCTCCGTCCTTTAGGGGAGGGGGATAGGGACCAACATAGCCGTGCGCAGCCCGTCCTCTAATCAGGTTCGTCCTGGCTCTTAATGTACTCCCTTACGGTCTCAATACTCGCCCCTCCAGCGCTGGAGGCAAAGTAACTGGGACTCCAAAGGCGCTCCCCTTGAAATCCGAATTCCTTCCTGAGCACTCGACTGGTGACACCCTTGATTTGGCTAACGAGCTGAGACACAGGCGTTGCGG
>MWLD01000029.1 GCA_002018045.1 Candidatus Synechococcus spongiarum LMB bulk15M | reverse complement strand
CAAGTTGGAGAAACTCCATACTCAGGGAATGACCGCCAGTGCTACTGGCGCCGTGGAGAACTCCGGCT
Organism: Candidatus Synechococcus spongiarum LMB bulk15M; assembly: GCA_002018045.1. Taxonomy (GTDB): domain Bacteria; phylum Cyanobacteriota; class Cyanobacteriia; order PCC-6307; family Cyanobiaceae; genus Synechococcus_B; species Synechococcus_B spongiarum_E. Next base: position 3,184 of record MWLD01000029.1, on the reverse strand, counting down.
CCAACGTCAAAGCCGAATCCGGGCTGAACAGATCCGTCCCGAGTGCAGGGTGAGCCGAGATCGAGCAGATGCTCGCCTACAAGACACGAGTCACCTATGCCCTGCCGCTTGCACTTCGCAGAGGCGCTCACGCGGTGGTCACGTGGACCGTGAGTCCAGGCCTGCACAGTCAAAATTCAATGTACGAGCTGCGGACACCAGGACAATGCGACAACGCGGACCTGAATGCAGCCAACAACAGTCCGGCCTCCGGGGTTGGGGCTTCTGCGCAGGGAGAGGCGTTCTTCGGCAGAAACCGCCATGATCTGTGAAAACGGTATCAGCCGCCTGTGCGGTCAGGTATGTAACTCCCTTTCAGGACTGCTCTGCAGAGGGCCTGAAGCAGGCTCAGATTCACGGCTTCGCCACCGGCAACGGTGAGGGATTGGGCAATCCCTTCAATATGTTGGACACGGGAACGTAAATGTTGCAGCTCACCCTGCAACCTGGTGTGCATGGTCTGATGGTTCAGGGTCTGCCAGTCGCGAGACGCCATGGCCCAGCGACCGTGTAGAAACTCCATTTCCCGGAGCAGATCGGCAATAACGGTCTTGACGAGCATGGTTGCTGAAAGCGTTACGCTGTTACCCGTTTTCCTTATCCTGGCGGGGCTACGCCCCACCACTGCGATGAGTGCCACAAGACCGTGTAGCATTGGTCACGGATTGAGGCGACAATCCGCGCGGCGGGTCATGTCCAGCATTCTCCGAATTGGAACCAAAGCCCGCTGACGAAGATCTTCCGGTAGTTCAATGCGGGGCTCCAGGGTTTCCATGCAGCGCCAGAGCTTGGCCAGGTTGTTACGACGCATATGGGGGCACGCATTACAACTGCACCCATCCAGCCCTGGCACCTCCAGAAAGGTTGTATTGGGCATGGACCGGCGCATCTGGTGCAGAATGCCCGGCTCTGTCAAGACAATGAACGCCGGGGCATCGGCGCTACGGATATGACTCAGCAAACGACTGGTGGAGCCGACAAAATCAGCCAGATCCAGGAGATTTTCCTGGCACTCCGGATGGGCAATCACCGCCGCTTCCGGATGGGCCTGCTTCAGCGTCAGAACCGCTGCCTCACTGAAGGTTTCATGGACGATACAGCCGCCAGGCCACAGCACCATGGGGCGGCCACTCTTTTGCTGCACCCACCGGCCCAGGTTACGGTCCGGCGCAAAGAGGATGGGTTGGTCCTCCGGTAGCTGGCGCACCAGATCCACGGCATTGCTGCTGGTGCAAATCAAATCGCTCTGGGCCTTGATGGCTGCTGACGTGTTGATGTAGCTCACCACCAGATGGTCAGGGTACTGCGCTCGGAAGTTGGCAAAGGCTTCGGGGGGGCAACTTTCAGCCAGGGAGCAGCCGGCCTCCAGGTCGGGAAGCAGCACCAGGCGGGAGGGGTTGAGGATTTTGGCGGTCTCCGCCATAAAGTGAACCCCGCAAAATACAATCACATCCGCATCCGTCTCGGCTGCCCGCCGGGAGAGTTCCAGGGAGTCACCCGTAAAGTCGGCAATATCCTGGATCTCGGGTTCCTGGTAGTAGTGCGCCAGGATGACGGCCCGCCTCCGCTTCCGCAATTCCGCAATGGCAGCAGGAAGAGTCCCTGGAGTGGGTCCGTGGCCCAACCCGGGACGCTCTTCCAGCAGTGGCGCTGCGGCAAACACGGGAGACAAGACCAGGCAGGATGTTAAAGCCTAACGAAGCCTTGAATGGGCCGCTGCCCAACGCGGATTGCCATCGCCGGAGATTTACATGGTCTCTGGGATGCCGTTGACGACTTCATCCTGGAGCGCCTGGGTCCGGATGTGGTGCTGGTGGTGGGCGATCTGGGGGAAGGGGAAGACCGCATGAGTCGGATGGTGGCAAGGCTTCCCCATCCCGTGGCCTGCGTTCTGGGCAACCATGACGCCGCACGAGATACCGGTGGTGAGGTATTGCGCCGTCAGTTGCATCTGCTGGGAGACGTGCATTGTGGCTGGGGCCTGCGGCGGCTGGAGCCTCCTGGACTGGCTGTTGTTGGCGGTCGTCCCGCCAGTTCCGGCGGCGGCTACGTGCTTTCGGCTGCCGTGCGCTCCGTCTGGGGTCCTGTGCCTCTGGAGACCTCCATTGCGCGGATCACCACGGCGGCAGCTACCGTATCGGCCCAGGATCCCCTGGTGCTCCTGGCCCATGTGGGGCCAACGGGATTGGGGAGCACGGCCCAGGATCCTTGCGGTCGGGACTGGTGCCGCCCCGCACGGGATTGGGGCGATCTGGACCTGGCCGCCGCCATCACCCGGATCCGCCGCCGCCGCCCCCTGCCTCTCGTGGTGTTCGGCCATATGCATCATCGCATCAGGGGTGGGGGGCAACGTCGTTCCTTCTTGCTGGATCGCCACAACACGGCCTATCTCAACGCTGCTGCGGTACCCCGCCATTGCCAGGATGAACAGGGCCGTCCCCTGCGTCATTTTGCCATGGTGCATCTGGAGGGCAACCAACTGCTCTGGGCAGCGCAATGCTGGTTTGACGCGGAGGCCACCCTACGGCGGCAGGAGTGCCTCTATCAGGGGGCCTGAGGTGACCCCTTGATCCTCACCCCGTCAGGGACAGTGACCGAGGGTTGTCCCGGCCTCCGGCCCTGAAGCGGGGCTCTGGCAACAGCCAAGGAAACTCCTTCAGCCAGGGGAACTCCCCACTGTTCCCGAGTCCGGTGAACTCCTTGCACAGCCAGAAGGATCTGACGGACGGCTTGTCGTGGCGCCCGGGATTCTCCCGATGGAGTTGGTAGGCCTCCCGGTTCCTGACCGGGAAGTGATTCCGGATGAACCAAAAGGCGCCCGCCAGGCCGAATCACTGCCGTGCCGTCCTGACCGAGTCAGGCAGGAGCCGGTAGCGGACATTGCGGTGGTTGACAGACGGACCGGTTTCAGTCGTCAAACTTCGGCCCTGCTCCATTAAATCTGGCAGATGCAGCCAGGGGGTAACCCCATGGAGTCACGTACTTGATTCCCGAGAGATTCCCCTCGGCAGAGAGGGACCCCCAGGAAACCTTCGGGAGGAGGGACGACTCATCAACCTCACTATTGCCGGTGAAGCGCTCACCCGTGCTGTCCCGTTGGCAGAGAACCGGTGGCGTTAGCCAGGCTGCCGGGTTTTGGAACCTC
>MWLD01000077.1 GCA_002018045.1 Candidatus Synechococcus spongiarum LMB bulk15M | reverse complement strand
GGCGCCTTGCGTCTCCCTCTCCCCGGGCTGATCACCGGCGAGTCACGAATGCAGGATGGTTTCCGTGGACAATGCTTGGGTAGCCTGATGAAGAAGGCAGGTGCTCTTCAGGTGGGATGCAGGAAGCTAGGGATGGAGCGCCACAAGCGAGGCCTTTGCCTTGCTGGCCCCGTATGGCTAGAGTGCAGTGCATTGGGGAGATGACCATGTTTCAAAATCTGGAAATTCGCAATTTCCGTCTTTTTGAGTACTTAAAGATGGAAAAGTTAGGCCGGATTAACCTCTTGGCAGGACGTAATAATTCTGGCAAGACGAGTCTTCTTGAAGCTTTGTTCTTATTATGTGGCATGGGTAATCCAGAGATCGTCTTGATGATTAAGGCATTTCGTGGTTTCGGTGAACTGGTCACACCTATGGCTGTGAGAGAGATACTCTTAAAACCATTATTCTATCACTTTAATCCGAATCAATCTATTGAAATGATTAGCCAGAATAATTCAGATAGTTCTATAAAATTGACAATTAAGGTTGAGAGCAAAAACACTGTTAAACTACCGCTTCAGGGTCAACGTCTTGATACAGCTTCATCTGATAGAAAGGATATTATCATGATTCCACCAAGTATGTCTTCAGCAGGTGAGGATAATGTATGGTCCGATAGTCTACATCTCTTATGTAAGTCAGATTCAGGAATAATTATCAATGAAGGATATATTCATATGGGTAGTCATGGTATGCAGGTAGATGTTATTAATCGGCCTGTTTTCCCTGCTATATTTCTTTCTACACGAGGCCATAATCCACGTGAGGATGCCACCCGTTTGGGAGACTTACGGAGACGCAAGCAGGGAGCGCTACTGGTTGAGACGCTAAAGATTATGGAACCACGATTACAAGCCTTAGAAGAGAACTCTGTAGCAGGTTACCCCATGATCTGGGGCGACATTGGTCTTGCGGAATTGGTGCCACTCTCTATGATGGGAGAAGGGATGACACGCATTGCAAGAATAATTCTGGCCATATCTTCTGCAGCCGATGGTGTCGTTATGGTAGATGAGGTCGAAAACGGCATTCATTATTCAGTCTTGGAGAAGGTTTGGGGCGCCATCGCCGCTGCCGCAGAACATGCTAAAGTTCAGGTTTTTGCAACAACCCATAGCTTCGAGTGCATGGAGGCAGCCCATGGGGCCTTAGGTGACAAGTTGATGGTCCACCGCGTTGAGCAAGATAGGGAAGGCAAGAGCCGCTGCATTACCTTGGAAGCTGAAGGAGTTGCGGCTGCAATTCGCCATGGATTCGAGGTTCGTTGATCGATGGAACCTCAACCGCGTCCCGTCACCCCAGCGGCGCCGCCTACTATTGTCGGAGACCGTCCTCCGAAACCGGAGCCCATCGACTCAGAAGTGTTGCTTCTCGTCGAAGGCAAGGATTCACACAACTTTTTTGATGCCTTGTGCAAACATCTGAAATTGTCCGATCAACTACAGATCATGAATTTTGGCGGTGTCAGAGAATTGAAGGAATTTCTGATCGGACTTCGGAGTGCATCAGGGTTTGGGGATGTAAAGATCATGGGAATTGTCCGGGATGCTGAGCAAAGCTCAGCTAGCGCGTTCCAGAGTGTGCAGGAAAGCCTGAAGCACGCTAAATTGCCAGTTCCAGTCAACCCGGAGCAGTTTTCATATGATGGACAGCCTGCTGTAGGGATCATGATCCTACCGGGCCAAGGTCAACCTGGCATGTTGGAGACTTTGTTGTGCAAGACATTCGCTGATACACCCGAGCGCCACTGCATTGACGCTTTCTTCAAATGCGTGCAAGAACAATGCCCAGACTCAAGGGTCAGTAACCCGGAGAAAGCGCGTACGCGAGTTTTTCTGGCGACAAAAAAGAAGCCACATCCTTCCGTCGGCGTTGCCGCCAGGATAGGCTACTGGCACCTGGGCCAGGAGGTGTTGGAGCCAACTCGCAAGTTTCTCCAATCTCTGACTGCTGCCACAGATTGATCATGGGCAGCCTTAGCCATCGTGGTGCTGCGCTGAAGTCCGGCGGCGGGTGGCACAGTATAATGAGCCCCTCCCAGCTTGGTTAAGCCTACTTTTAAGACTTGCAAGACAACAGTGGCAAAGTGCTTTCGGCTTTACCACTTTCTCTTGCATTCACCGTTCCCGATCCTTGGAACGGATCAGGAACAGATAAGCGGACACATGAGCGATCACCCAGCCTTGGCCTGATCCCTGGCCAGCACTTGCTCCAGGGCAGCTACATCCTCGTCGGTGATCTTGGTTTGCATGGGGCAGTGATTGGGACCGCACATGGAGCAGAACTCCGCCTGTTTATAGATATCGGCCGGCAGGGTTTCATCGTGAAAGGACCGAGCCCGCTCAGGATCAAGGGAGAGTTCGAACTGGCGGTTCCAGTCAAACGCGTATCGAGCCCGGCTTAGCTCATCATCCCGATCCCGAGAGCCGGGACGATGGCGCGCAATGTCTGCGGCGTGGGCAGCAATTTTATAAGCAATCAGGCCTTCCCGCACATCTTCAGCGTTGGGAAGCCCCAAGTGCTCCTTGGGAGTCACGTAACACAGCATGGCTGTTCCATGCCAACCAGCCAACGCTGCGCCAATGGCTGAAGTGATGTGGTCATAGCCGGGAGCAATGTCGGTCACCAGGGGACCCAGCACATAGAAAGGTGCTTCGGAGCATTCTTCCATCTGTTTGCGCACGTTGAATTCAATCTGATCCATGGGTACGTGACCCGGACCCTCCACCATCACTTGAACATCATGCTCCCAGGCGCGACGTGTCAACTCTCCCAAGGTGTGGAGTTCCGCCAGTTGGGCTTCATCGGAAGCGTCATGTTGGCAGCCGGGGCGCAGTGAATCCCCCAGGGAAAAACTGCAATCGTAGCGTTTGAAAATCTCGCAAATATCGTCGAATCTTGTGTAGAGAGGATTTTGACGATGATGATAAAGCATCCACTGGGCTAGAATGCCTCCCCCACGGCTCACAATCCCGGTAATTCGCCCCCGCACCTTGGGCAGGTGCTCAATGAGGAGGCCGGCATGGATGGTCTGATAATCCACACCCTGCTGACAATGCTTCTCGATGATGTGAAGGAAATCGTCCTCATCCAGCCTTTGGACCGATCCATGGACACTCTCTAGCGCTTGGTAGACGGGCACGGTGCCAATGGGCACGGGAGATGCCTGGATAATGGCTGTGCGCGCCTTATCCAGATTGACGCCACCGGTGGTGAGGTCCATCACGGTGTCGGCCCCATACCGAACCGCCAAGTTCAGCTTCTCCACCTCCTGCCGCACATCCGAGGTGGTGGGGGAAGCACCGATGTTGGCATTGACCTTGCAGCGTGCCGCAATGCCAATGCCCATGGGCTCCAGGTTGGTGTGGTTGATATTGGCGGGAACGATCATTCGCCCCCGGGCCACTTCTTCCATGATCAAGGGCGGGGGGAGATTCTCCCGTTGGGCCACATGATCCATTTCTTCCGTCAGCAGCCCCTGGCGGGCATAGTGCATCTGAGTTACGTTGCCTTGGCCTTTGCGGGCGGCCACCCATGTGCTGCGCATCGGAAATCCTGCAAAGAGCGCACCAGAAGCCAGGATCACGACAGGCTCACTTTCCTGCGGCGGTGCAAACCGCGTCAGGTTCGGAGGGTGTGATCTCAGCCACCAAACCATGGTGGCACCCCTAGTGATACTCAGAATCTAGATGGAAAATGCATCCATGGCTCATGCTGTCGGATTCCCTTTATCCTTTGCCTTGGTCAACGGCCCCATCGGGCTCCGGGCCACTCTCCAATTTGAGTGAAGACTCCATGCTCGCAGCCACAATCCGATAGTCGGGATCCTGGCGCAGTTCAAGGCAGCGTTGGCGGGCTGTTTCCCCTGGGAAGTTCCCAATGGTGCGGGCCGCGGTGCGGCGGATCCAGGGGTTGTCGTTATGACTGGCTGCCAGCAGCAGTGTTTCCGCCTCCTTCTCAAGGGGGGACCCCACCAGCACACCCAACAATTCCAACGCACAGCAGCGCACCGTATCGTCGTTCCCTGCAAGACCCTGACGCACCACTTGCAGTTGCACGTCGGGATCTCCGCATTCGGATAATGCTGCAAGAATGCTGTGGCGCACCAGCCAATGATCGTCTTGGGAAAATAGTTGCAGCAGCAGGGATGTGCAGCGATCAAAGCCAAACCAACTCAGCGCACTGGCGGCCTCTGCCCGCACGTTGGGGTCCTTGTCCTGCCGCGCCCGTTCCAGGAGAGCGTGAAAACCGGCCTCGGTTCGCTTCCGGCCCAGGCCCATGCAGGCAAAGGAGCGAATGATAAACGTGTCGCTCTTCAACGCCGTCAGCAAGATGGGCTCTGCATCGGCCGTACTGTGATGCCGCAGCGCCACCAGTGCTTGTAACCGCTTGCTGTGATCATGGTCACAGAGGGCGGCACGAATGGTGGGAAGATCCACGGCGACCCAAGGCAGGGATCTCCATCTTCTTGCCAAGCCGGACCCACCGCGAGATTTCCTTGCATAACGTCTGGAAACTGCCCAGGCACTGCTTTGATAGCAGTGGAGTCGGAAGGTGTTCCATTGGTCACAGTTGAGCCGCCCGTATCCGGGCTCTATGGCTATGGGGAACGGTGTCCGGGGAACGGGCGTGTCAATGTTGCAGTGTCCCGGAGCCATCCAGTTGCTGCAGCGCCATGGCCAACCGGGGACTGGCCTGCGCTGACCAAGCCCCTTCACAGCCACGATCTGCTTCCGGTTCCAGGAGAAAGCGCAGGGACCAGGACGCTGCTGTCCCGGACAGTTCTATCCACAGACCACGGGATTCATGGTTGATGGTGATGGACTCTTCCGCCATCAACTGTTCAGCGATGGCACGGTGTTGGCGCACCAGCAGAGTTACGCCATGGCACAGCGCCTGGAGTTCAGCGGCGCGCAACTCACAGGCCCAGTCCTCACCGCCCACCAGGGCCACGAAGGGCTTGGCAGGATCTACAGCCAGGCGCCAGCCGTCCCCTTCCCGCTGGAGGGGTGCCGGACTAGGCCAACAGTTCGGGGGTAAGGTGCTCGTCGTAGAGTTCAACGATGGCCCGCTGCACGGGTTTGATGTCGCTCTCTTCCAGCAGGCCCTCGAAATCGTCAAAGTGGCGCTGCTTGGCGCGGAAGGCAATCCGCACCGTGGTGAGGTAGCGGTTTTGCGCATTGGAGATCAGTGACTCCATCCGCCGGGAGAGTTCCTTGGCCGAATACTGTCTGGTCATGGAGTCAGTGTAGCCGGCCAGCGCACAATAGGTGAAGCCCCCCGTTTCACGTCGTTGCAGGTCACCTTTCTGGGCACCAGTTCTGGCGTTCCAACCCGTCAGCGCAACGTGTCGTCTCTGGCGATACGCCTCCCCCAGCGCAGCGAGCTCTGGTTGCTGGATTGTGGCGAGGCCACGCAGCATCAACTGTTGCGTAGTCCCCTACGGGTATCCCGGTTGCGGCGCATCTTCGTTACCCACATGCATGGGGACCACGTCTTCGGCTTGCCGGGGCTGCTGGCCAGTTTGGGTATGGCGGGCACATCAACAGGTCTGCACCTCTACGGTCCGCCCCCATTGCAGAACTTTGTGGAGTCAGCCCTGCGGTTCTCCTCTACCCGCCTGAGCTATCCGCTGCACTTTCATGCCAACACCCCTCCCCCGCAGGGTCATGTTCTCTTTGAGGACGACGATCTGGTTGTAGAGTCTCGCCCGCTCTGGCACCGCATCCCGGCCAGTGGGTTTCGCATTGCGCAAAAGCCGCGGTCGGGGCGGTTCGACGTGGAAAAAGCCAAGGCATTGGGCATTCCCCCAGGCCCCATCTACGGTCGCCTCAAGCAAGGTGAAACCGTTTCCGTGGGTGGCCGCGCCATTGCAGGCTCCAGCCTTTGCGGCCCTCCCCAGGCGGGGGTGAGTCTGGTGTATGCCACCGACACGGTGTTTTGTGACACGGCTGTGGACCTAGCTCGTGGGGCAGACCTTCTGATCCACGAGGCCACGTTTGCGCACCGGGACGGGGAGTTGGCCCTGCAGCGGCTCCATTCCACCACTACCATGGCAGCACAGGTGGCTCTGGCCGCAGGCGTGGGTCGGTTGGCATTAACCCACTTCAGCCCCCGTTACATACCGGGACAGGCCATTGGGCCCGATGATCTGCTGGCAGAGGCCCGGGCTATTTTCCCCTCCACCATCATGGCCAGGGACTTTCTCGTCCTGGAGTTGACGGCCGGATCAGACGGGATACGCTCTGGAACAACCCCGCCCTGACCCGTTTCTGAAACACTCTCTGACGAGTTGAATCCCATGGCGGCAAGGAGGCTGACTTGCGTGATACAAGGGATTGTGGCCTATCAGCATCCCCCACCGATGAACAGCTTTTTGCACCGCCTCACCACTGGACTGGACTCCATGGCCCGGCGCTGCGGTGCGCTCCTGGCGGTGTTCTTGCTGCCCCTGGCAACGTTGGTCTACCCCACGGCTGTCCATGCGGCCAACTGGGATGCGGACACCTTGACCGTTCTTCAGAATCTTCAAGGTGACACAACGCTTCTCACGGAAGCCGAGGTCAAGTCAGGTAAGGCCATATTCAACCGTAGCTGTGGAAGTTGCCATGCCAGCGGGATCACCAAGACAAACCACAACGTTGGCCTGGATCCGGAGACCCTCGCCCTTGCCACACCGCCGCGCAACTCCGTCGAGAGCCTGGTGGACTACCTCCATGACCCCACCTCCTATGACGGTGAGTACTCCATCGCCGACTTGCACCCCAGCCTTCGCAGCAGCGACATCTTTCCAAAGATGCGTGATCTCTCGGAGGATGACCTGCGCTTGATTGCCAGTTACATTCTGGTGGCCCCCAAGGTGCAGGGGGATTCCTGGGGTGGCGGCAAGATCTACTTCTGATCCGTGCCCGGTGGTCCGAGTCCCTCCGAAAACAGAGAGGCCCATGGTTGCCGCAACGGTCAACCATGGGCCTCTCCGGTGTTCCGCCGAGGAGGGTCGGGTGCAGCTCCATCCGGATAACGAAGGGAGCACCTGCTATACCACCACTCCTTCAACTCCGGGCTGAGTCGCTCTGCAAAGAGGGTGAGAACGGTTTTTGTGGGCCGTAGGTCAGGTTGGAGGAGCAGCTCAACGGCATAGCTGGGGCTGCGCCTGCAAGCCAGATCAGGTACAAAGCGCCGACCAATCCGCCGCCAACTGGGCTCTTTGCTACGCCATTGCAAACGACAACAGGGCCAGGGCAACTCTTCCCGGTCAAATAAGCGACAGCAAGGCCCAAGAATCCGGAAGCTGTACTGAGCACCAGGACTGGAGTGCTGACTGCGGTGGGGGAGCAAGGCACGGGTGGGTCCCATCGCAGTGGCCTGAGGAGAAGCGCCACCCGCTAGTGATGCGGGTGGTGGATACGGAAGACCTGTAGGGAACGTTTAGTAGAGGTCTTCCTCGGCGTGGGTGGTAATGACGCAATCCGACGTTGGATACGCCACACAGGTGAGAACAAAGCCTGCTTCAATCTGGTCGTCATCCAGAAAGCTCTGGTCTGATTGGTCGACGGTGCCGCTGTTGAGCTTGCCAGCACAGGTGGAGCAGGCACCGGCACGGCAGGAGTAGGGCAGGTCAAGTCCTGCTTCCTCCGCCGCATCAAGGATGTATTGGTCATCCGAGACATCAATGGTCTCGTTCAGACCTTCGCTTTCGTTGATGAAGGTGACCTTGTAGGAAGCCATAAATTCAGCATGCAGAGCAGGGCCTGGCAAAACCGGGTCCTGCGGGACGACACACTTTTACCCCCACTTGTTACCAATCTCACGCCCTTGGAGGCGAAGTTCCAATAAGATAAATCGATGCATTCATGGTCAATAAGTACTCCTTATTGGCCCAGGTCCACGCAGATCCGAATTTCAGGGGTGGATCCAAGGCGTGAAGGCCGGCAATGCTCAGTTCAGTCCTGTCCCCCGGTGGGCTTCAACAACCGGGCAAAGTCGGGAGCCGGTTGCACGATCACGGGAGCAAGGACGTTGCACGGCAGCACATCCGCACCGACTCCAACCCACTGGATCAACTCCTTGCTGGAGCTATGGACCACTTCCAACTGCTGGACCACTCTTGCCGGGATTGCTCCGTGAGGGAGAAGCGGGGTGGGGGTGTGGGTAGTTGGAAGGCGGCTGCGAGCGTGGTGACAACCTCCTCGGTGTCGGGGTCACGCACTGTGGCAGTGTGGTGAATCCCCAACTGCGCCACCCGCCAGAGCAGGGAGTCTTCCACCACAGGGCTGCAAGTCCATACCAGCCTCCACAGACCATCGGCCGGCTAGAGGCTGACGGCATGGGCTTCGCGAATGCCGTCAATGCTGGTGATGTCCTCCAGCAGGCTCTCCGGGATTGGATCGTCCACGCTCAACACCATTACCGCATCCCCCCGCATGATGCGCCGCCCCACCTGCATGCTGGCAATGTTCACGTTGTGCTGTCCCAACAGGGATCCCAACCTGCCAATAATGCCGGGCATATCCCGGTGACGGGTAAAGAGCATGTGGTTGCTGGGGGGCACGCTGATGGGGAAAGAATCCACACTGGTAATACGCAGTTCATCCCCGGCAAAAACAGCCCCTGTGAGCTTGTGAAAGCCCGAACTGCTCCGGCAGATGAGTTGAAGAGATCCTCCGCTGTAGTCCCGAGAGGCTTCATCCTTCACTTCCAGAACCTTGATGCCTCGACTTTTGGCCTCCAGACCGGCGTTGACGTAATTGATCCGCTCCCCCAGCGCTGAACTCAACAGCCCCTTGAGAGAGGCCGTAACCAGGGGCTGGCTGGGCCGAGCGGCCAACTCTCCCTGCATACGCACTTCCAGTTCCTGCACATTGCCTCCGGCCAGTTGGCTGATGCAATGACCCAGATGCTCAGCCAGGCTCAGGTGAGCCCGCAACGCCTCAATCAGATCGGGACTCAGGCCCGGAATATTGACTGCGCTACGGGCAGGGAGTCCGAGAAGAACGTCGCGGATCTGTTCAGCAACATCGATGGCCACGCTGGCCTGGGCCTCGGCCGTGGAGGCGCCAAGGTGAGGAGTGAGGATGAGGTTGTCCTTGACGGAGCGCAGGGGACTCTCGGCGGGAAGAGGTTCACTGGCATAAACGTCCAGGGCAGCGCCAGCAATGGTGTTGTTGCGCAGTGCATCCACCAGAGCCGTCTCATCCACAACGCCACCCCGAGCACAGTTGATGAGGCGTGCTGTGGGCTTCATGCGCTTCAACAATTTTTCTCCCACCAGGTTTGCCGTCTCGTGGGTACGAGGAATGTGCAAGGTGACGTAGTCCGCTTCTTCAAACAGAGCGTCCAGTTCCACCAGGCGCACTTGCAGCTTTTGTGCCCGCTCGTTGGAGATAAAGGGGTCATGGGCCAGCACCACCATGCCCAGGGCCTGGGCAATTCTGGCCACATGGGCGCCAATTTTGCCCAGGCCCACCACCCCGAGGTTTTTCTTGTAAAGCTCGTTGCCCAAGTGCCGTTTGCGGTCCCAGCGGCCGGCCATGGTGCTGGCATGGGCCTGGGGAATATTACGGGTGAGCGCCAGCATCATGGCCATGGCATGTTCAGCAGCAGCAATGGTGTTGCCCTCGGGAGAGTTGACCACCAGCACACCGCGGCGGGTGGCGGCAGTCACATCAACGTTGTCCACCCCAACGCCGGCCCGGCCAATAATTTTGAGACGGGGAGCAGCGTCAATAACTGCTGCGGTCACCCGGGTTCCGGAGCGGACCATCAACGCGTCATAGTCCGCGACGGCATTCAGCAGCTCCTCTGCGACCAGCCCCGTGCGCACATCCACATGGGCAACTTGCGAGAGAATGTCGATTCCGGCTTGGTCAATGGGATCGGAGACCAGAACTTTTGTCATGCGCCCTGCGACAGTGCCGTTGGTGCAGTGTAGTGACTGATTGCCCCTCTTCCACCCATGGCCATTGCTGTTGTGGTGCTCGATCACCATCAGGACCTGTGCATCCTCCGCCAGCACCTGGTGAAACTGTCCACTCCCTTGGCCGGTCTTCAGTCGGTGGGGCCAGGGGAAACTCCGTTTGATCAAGTGGAGGTGCTCAATCCCCAACTGCGCCAACAACGGCTGCAGAAGGCCATGGCGTTCTGGTTGGTGCCCTTCGGCTTCTTTGCGGGGGTGACATTCACCGTCATGACCAATTTGGACACATTTGCCTTTGCCGGCCTCTGGGGCAATCGCCTGATTGGAGGCCTGCTGGGGCTGGTGGCTGGCTTTCTGGGCAGTTTTGCCGCCAGCTCCGGCGTGGATAGCAGCAACGAGGACCGCCTGCGCCAACTCCGCAACCGCAGCGAAGAAGGTTCCTGGTTACTGGTCGTGGAATCAAGGGCAGGACAAGACATGCCATGGAAAGATCTGCAACGGGTGCGCCCCCAGGCGGTGGTGGCCCTCTAATGGATTCATCCGAAGCTCTGGCCCATGTGCTGGAGGTGGTTGAGGTGGCCCTGCGCAGTTGGCAGCCGGAGGCAACGGGATTTCTCGATCCGGATGAGCGCCTGGCTGTGGAACCTGTTCTTCAGCAGCGCAGTGGCCTGCACTGGCGGCGTTCCGGCGGCATCACCCCCGCCGAGCGGCAGCGGCTACTCCTGGCCCGGGAGGAGCTACCCCTCATGGACGTACCCATGGACTTTGCCCTGGTGGAATTGAAGGGCAACTTCCTGTTTGACCCCGCCGAGCTGGAGGATTTCGAGGCAGCCTTGCTGACAACAGGTGTTGATCCGCGGGGTTGGGGGGACGTGATTCTCCTGCGGGACAACGGTGCACAAGTCATTGCCACGCCAGCCTGTGCCGCGGCTCTGGACGGTCGCACGATGCAGGTGCGCACAGTGGTGGTAGAGGCCAGCGCCGTGTCCTGGGGACAACTGCGCCATCAGCCGCGTCAGCCCCGCACCATTACCACCGTGGAAGCCTCGTGCCGCCTGGACGCCGTTGCGTCTGCGGGTCTCGGTCTATCCCGTGCCCGCATGGCAGCAGCCGTCAGCGCCGGCCGGGTGCGCCTCAACGGCCGCACCGTATTGCGTCCCCACACCGAGTTGCAGGTGGGGGATGTGGTGGTGCTGCGGGGGCGTGGTGAACTGCACGTACAAAGCCGTACGCTCACCCGCCGTCAGCGCTGGCGCCTGCAACTGCTGCGCTGCTGAGGACTGAGGCGCCCGGTTGCCAGCACCTGGCTGAGAACTGCTACAATCCTCCTGCTGCCGTTTCAGGGGCGATTAGCTCAGGGGTAGAGCACACCGTTGACATCGGTGGAGTCACTGGTTCAAATCCAGTATCGCCCATTCCTTGTGACGGTCACGAGCGGAGGAAGGGGCTGGACCCGATAACGCGGCAGGCCATCGTGGCCGAGGTGAGCAAGACGACCGCTCCCCAACTGTGCAGCCCCGATGGTGTATGGACCATGGATTACGGGCGGCTTCGTTTTCGGGTCATCGCCAGGCTGAACCCAGGTTGGGATCGGCCATGATTGGCTGACTGAAAGGGGAGGTGCGCCAGTTGTGGCAGCGTGGTGCTCGCCAAGGCGTCCTGCTGGTCTGCCATGGCATTGGTTTGAGGTGGCGCTGCATCAGCGCTTGCACAGCCATGTGAGGGGGCAGCCGCAGCGGTCGGACAGTCCCTCAACGGCTGACCCTGTTCACCCACTTGCAGGTGCGTGATGATGGCTGGCTACTCTTTGGGTTTGAGACCGACACAGCGCGGGAGCTGTTTCGTGAACTCATTGGTGTCAGTGGCGTTGCCCCCTCCTGGCGCTCGGGTTGCTGGGGTTGCTGGGTTTTCCTGCCCGAGCTGGTGCAGGTAGACACACTGCAATCTGCTCCGTTGCGCATACGCAAGCTATTCAGACGGCGATATCAAAAGGCAGATCACTGATGTCCCGTAGTCGGTCTCCATCTATCATGGTGAATAGCATCTCCGCCTGATCTTCGCAACTTGGTAGTGCCCCGCAGACCGTCTTCAATTCGTCCAAGGCAATGTGATAAACGCAATCCAAGTCTCCAGTTCCCAGTGCTAGAGAGGCGATACGCATCGGCAGAGGTTCTGCAGTCACAGCAACGATATGAGGCAATCTGCCTTTTCTATTGCGGATCAGATTGAGGGCTTCTGTGCGGGTATTCTGTGAGCGGTCACTCCGAATCGTCCATTTACAGGACACACTGGCGTGTAAAAAAGGTAGTGCAGGAGAACAATTTGATTCCAGGAACGGCGTCAGGGTTGCGATGCCTGGATGATCCAGAAACATTGCCTGCCCATTGATGTCGTCATGCGATACAGCGCTGCGGGAGACGACAATATCTGGCGTCACAAGATAATCGCGTCCGAGAGCAGTTGATAGGTCTCTGTCGTCTCGCACGAGATCATCGAGCGCTTTGAGGTGGCGGTACTGTGCAAATCTGGAAATCTGCGTCTGCGAGGTCAAGTACTTCCATTTGCCTGGCCTCATGTGACTGATCGCTGTGAGCGTGTGTTCAATGAACTCACAAGTGAGATTTTCAAACAGAGCGCCAGCTCTCTGGGCTGGAATCTGTCGCGCAGTCTGTCGGGGAACACCCAACGCCTCTGCAATGCCGTTGGCAATCAGAGTGCTGGAGCGACTACCACAATCCGCAAAATTCGGGTACGTTATGCCCGCTCGAGTAGAGAACCGGATCACCTGCTGTCCCAGCTTGGCATGATAATCACTTCGCAGCGTTCCGAGAGTAGCCATGGTTCCCTATGGAATCATTGTCAGTTGAAGATCTTGATTGATCCTTAACCGAGATTGTCGAGCGTAGACCGGATTCAATTCGACAAGAATTGCCCTGCGATTCGACCTGGCCGCCACAACTCCAGTGGTCCCGGATCCGGAAAATGGATCCAGGATAACGTCACCCGGCTGACTTCCCAACAGGATGCACCGTCTGGCCAATTCTCTGGGAAAAACCGCTGGATGGGGCACACTACTGGAATCGGGACCCAGGATCCAGTAGTTTCTCAGGTTGGCGCCGCTCGCCTCACGCGCTGCTTGGTTATCATAGTAATAGCTTGGATTCTTCGCAAACAAGAATATGTCCTCAGTGGCGTTGGATGGTCGATTCTTGACACTTTCGGGCATGGGAGCCTTCTTTATCCACGTGATCTTTGACCTCAGCAGCCAGCCATCTTCTTGCAGCGCGAACGCAACGCGCCACGGTAGGCCCATCAGGTCCCGATCCTTGAGTCCCCAGCAGTTGGGCACCTTACAGTTGCGCTGCTGAAGCAGCTTTTTCGTATTCCCCACCAAGGCATTGGGGCCACTGCGTCCTGTACCACCGTTACGGGCGTAGCCGTCACCAACGTTGAGCCACAGCGTCCCGTTGTCACGTAGCGCACGGCGCACCCCCTGGAAAACCATCACCAGATTGGACACATACGCTTCGGGAGACGACTCGGCGCCAATCTGGTCCACATGGTCGTAGTCGCGCAGTCCCCAGTATGGCGGTGAGGTCACGCAGCACTGAACGATCCCTGGCTCAATCTGTCGCAGGACTTGACGGTTGTCACCCACCAGGACCTGAACGGTGTTGCTGGCTAGCGCTTTCTGCATGAGATCACCAACGGCCAATGAACACCCTCCGAAACGGCTCGTTTCTTGCCCTATTATGATGTTGAACATCAGCCATGGTCTGGATGGGGCAGGTTCTTGTCCTGAATGCCTCCTATGAGCCCCTCAACATCACCAGTTGGAAGCGTGCCGTGGTCATGATGCTCAAGGGCAAGGCGGAAAGCCTGGAGAAGGACACGGTTGTTGTACATAAGAACCTGCTGGTCCCCACCGTAATCCGACTGCGCCAGTACGTCTGCATTCCGTTCAAGGAAATCCCCCTCACCCGCCGCAACGTTCTCCAGCGGGATCTGCACACCTGCCAGTATTGCGGCTACAAGGGAGAGCAGCTTTCCGTTGACCATGTGCGCCCCCGCAGCCGGGGGGGACAGCACACCTGGGACAACGTGGTGACGGCCTGCATCCGCTGCAATGTCTATAAAGGGAGCCGAACCCCCATGGAAGCCGACATGGCCATCGCCTGTAGACCGCGCCGCCCCGTCAGCTCTCTTTACTTTGAAGCCTCCCGGCAGATTCGCAACGGCCAGCGCCAGGAGTGGCAAAAGTACGTCATTGGTGCTTGAGTGCCGAGGCGAGGCAGACGTAGGAAGTGGCGAGCGACCCCCCTGTTACCTCTCTCACCCGGCAGCGGTTGCTTCAGCCAACTGTTCCAGTTGTTGGCGCTGGTCACGGTTCAGGGACTCCTGCACAAGGCCTTCAAGCTCACCGGCCAGCACAGCATCCAGGGCAAAGTTTCGGGTCAGGCGGTGGTCAGTGGCCCGCTTGTCTTTGTAGTTGTAGGTGCGGATTTTTTCGCTGCGGTCGCCACTGCCCACCTGGGAGCGCCGCTGGGCGCCCTGTTTGCTGGCAGCCGCATCAAGGGCCATCTGATAGAGCTTGGCCCTCAAAATCTCCATGGCCCGCTCCCGGTTCTGCAATTGAGAGCGCTCCTGCGTACAGAACACGCGAATTCCCGTGGGCTTATGGAGAAGGTCCACAGCGGTTTCCACCTTATTCACGTTTTGCCCACCCGCACCACCGGAATGAGCGGTGCTGATTTCCAGATCACCGGGTGCAACAGACACCTCCACAGGATCCGCCTCCGGCATGACAGCCACGGTGGCGGTAGAGGTATGCACCCGGCCTTGGGACTCGGTGGCAGGCACTCGCTGCACGCGATGCACACCGGCTTCATACTTCAGGTGGCTGAACACCCTGTCCCCCTGAATAGACAAGATCAACTCCTTGAACCCCCCCAGTTCCGCCACCGAGGCACTCACCGGCTCCACCCGCCAGCCCTGGCGAAGGGCATAGCGCTCATACATGCGTGCCAAATCCCCAGACCAGATTGCCGCTTCGTCCCCGCCGGCGCCGGCACGGATCTCCAGCATGACACTGCGCTCATCCCGGGGATCCCGGGGCAACAGGGCCAAGCGAAGCTGCCGCTCACTCACCTCCAGCGCCTCTTGTAGGGTCTTGAGTTCCTCGGTGGCCAGTTGACGCCAATCCGGGTCAAGGTCTCTCTGCTGGAGCAGATCCATAGCTTGGTCATACTCCCGCTGCAACTGCTGGTGCCGGGCAAAGCCGTTCACTACAGGCTCCAGGCGGGCCCGTTCCTGAGCCAAACGCTTGAGGGCGTCAGGATCACTGGTCAGGTCAGGATCCGCCAGTTGGTGTTCCAACTGCTGGAACGTCCGACATGCCATCCGAAGCTTCTCGGTGAGATAGCACGGTGCTGCCATCAGCAGAGTGTTGAAGAAGGGGCCACAGTCGGAGTCGCAGCTTCAGCTCTTCTTTGAATCCACCCGGCTGGAGCGGATACCGTACTTCTTCATGAAACGGTCCACACGCCCTTCCGTGTCCAGGATCTTCTGGGTCCCGGTAAAGAAGGGATGATTACCACTCCACACTTCCACGTTGATCTCGGGCTGGGTGGACCCAACGGTCATGATCACCTGACCATTGCAGATCACCTTGGCATCCGGGTACCAGGTGGGGTGGATGTCCTGTTTGGGCATGACGTGCTCAGCGCTTGGAGAATTGGGGGGCCTTGCGGGCTTTTTTGAGGCCGTACTTTCGGCGCTCCTTGGCGCGGGGGTCACGGCTGAGGTGGCCTTCCGCCTTGAGGGGCTTGCGATTGTCAGGGGAGAGCTTGCACAACGCCCGGGCGACACCCTGCTTGATGGCATCCGCCTGGCCACTCAGACCACCCCCCTTGGAATTGACCAACAGGTCATACTCCTTTTCCAGTCCCAGGGTTTCCAACGCGGCGGTGACCGCAGCCATAAAAGCCAGGTTGTGGTTGAGGTAATCCGTGGCGGCACGTCCGTTAATGGTGACCTTGCCGTTACCAGGGACAATGCGGATCCGGGCAACGGCAGTCTTACGGCGGCCAGTTCCCCAGTAGAAGACGGTGTTTTCGGTGTTTGACATCATCAACTGGCTGTGGAGAGGGAGAGCGTGGCTGGACGCTGAGCTCCGTGGGGATGAACAGGACCGCGGTACACCTTGAGCTTGCGGAACAGTTGGCGGCCCAGAGCGTTGCGGGGCAACATGCCCCGCACAGCAGTTTCAACGATCCGCTCCGGCAAACGTGCTTGCAGGTGACTGAAGGTTTCCACCTTCATGCCTCCAGGACGACCGGAGTGGCGACGGTAAAGCTTCTGATGGGCTTTTCTGCCACCCACGGTCACTTTCTCCGCATTGACCACCACGATAAAATCACCCACATCCATGTGGGGCGTGAAGGTGGGCTTGTGCTTGCCCCGCAGCACCTTGGCGATTTCACTAGCCAGACGTCCCAGGGTCTGACCAGCAGCATCCACCACGTACCAGTCCCGCTGCAAGGAGTCCACTGAGGGAACAACGGTCTTGTTCATCACACCGTAAGGAAAGACCACAAACGATTTATCCTACCCCAAGCTGTCCCCACGGCCAAGGGGCTGGAGCAGAAAACAGAACCGGTTCGTAGCCAACGCCCATGAAGCAAAGGCCCTGCGGTGGTGCTGCCTCCTGCACCTCCTCACGTTTGCCCAGCCGCCAACGCTGCTCGAACGCACACACTGGAAGACGGCCTTCACCCACAGCCACCAGTTGGCCCACCAATAGTCTCATCATGCCGTAGAGGAAACCACTGCACTGCACGTCAACGGCGACCACGTCACCCCAGCGATGCACGTCCACAGCTTGAACAGTAGTGCGAGCGTGGAGGCGGGAACTGCCAGCCCGCTGAAACGCGCGAAGGTCGTGGTACCCAAGCAGGGGCTGGAGGGCTGCGGCCATCCGCCGCTCGTTCAGTGTGGTGCTGTAGCGGTGCCAACTGGTGGCCCGCAGGAACAGGTTAGGGACCGGGTTATCGTACAAGAGGTAGCGGTAACGGCGCCAGCGCGCACTGAAGCAGGCGTGCCAATGGCTGGAGACGGTGCGGGCTGCCAGAACACGGATATCCGGCGGTAGGCAACCGTTCAGCGCTTTGGGCCAGCGGTGATCAGGGATGGGGCTGGTCACATCCACATGCGCCACCTGACCAACTGCATGAACGCCCGTATCCGTGCGCCCGGCTGCTGTCACCACCTCCTGGAAACCAGGCTGCAGCTTGCACATTGCTGCCTCCAGCGTGGCCTGGATGGTGGAGCCACAGCGCTGACGCTGCCAACCGTGGTAGGCAGTGCCCTCATACTGAAGCAGCAGAGCCAGGCGGCGCGTCCGAACACCTTCAGACCAACTCGATGATGGCCATTTCAGCGTTGTCGCCGCGCCGCCGTACGGTGCGGATGATGCGGGTGTAGCCACCGTTGCGGTCAGTATACCGCTCGGATGCCTTCTCAAAGAGCTTGTGGATAAGATCTTTGTCGTACATGTAGCCCAGGGCCTGTCGCCGTGCAGCCAGGCGACCATCCTTGGCCAAGGTAATCATGCGATCAGCTTCTTGGCGTAGCGCCTTGGCCCGCGCCCTGGTTGTGGTGATGCGTCCACTGCGGAGCAACTCCGTGGTCAAGCCACGCAGGAGAGCCTTGCGCTGATCAGCAGGTCGGCCAAGTTGGGGAACGCGGCATTGGTGTCGCATGGTCGGGTTGGTTACGGGACAGGCAAGGGCGCCACACCATCATGCCTTGGTGCGGCTTTTGGGGAGGGAGACGCCAATGCGCTCCAGGGCTTCAATCACCTCATCGGCAGACTTGGCCCCAAAGTTCTTGATCTCCAAAAGGTCTTCATAGCTGAAGGTCATCAGGTCCGACACTGTGTTGACCTGAGCTCGCTTCAGACAGTTGTAGGCCCGCACGGAAAGATTGATCTCTTCGAGAGGAACCTGATTTTCCGTCGAGGTTTCAGGCTCCAGGACTTCCTGTTCAGGAAGACCCAAGCTGGCCAGGGGCTGGAACAGGAGAATCAGTTGATTGGCAGCCTGGGCGATGGCGTCGTCAGGGCTAATGGAGCCATTGGTGGTGATCTCCAGCCGCAGGTTCTCGCTGGCGGAACCCCCTTCCCCCACGGCACTCTCATCGACCGAGTAGATCACCCGCCGCACAGGCATGAAGACTGCGTCGATTTGCAGGGTATCGATGGATTCCACGGCGTCATTGAGCCGATCCGCTTGGCGATAGCCCACGCCACGCTCCACGTGAAGCTCCATTTCCAGGCTGTGACCTTCAGCCACAGTGGCAATGTGCTGATCGGGATTCACCACTGTCACCTGGGGGGAGAAGTGAATCTGGCCTGCGGTCACCTCTGCTGGACCTGTCGCCAGCACCCGGCCGATTTCCACGGCTTCAGGGCTACGACTGCTGACCACCAACTCCTTGGCATTGAGGAGGATATCAAGAACGTCCTCACGAACACCGGGGATGATGGCGTATTCATGGGCGGCACCTGCAATCCGAACGGTTGTAACGGCGCTGCCTTCCAGACTTCCCAGAAGGGTCCTTCGCAGAGCGTTGCCAAGGGTGGTGCCCTGGCCCCGCGCAAGGGGACCGATCAAAAATTCCTGGGTTTGGGACTTGTCGTCCCCAATGGTGATATCAGGGGCCGGTTCAATTTGGAATTGGAGCACGGTCCGTGTCGGCATGGAAAAGGGGAACAAAATTCAGACGCGGCGCCGTTTGGAACGACGGCAACCGTTATGGGGCAGGGGAGTTACGTCTTTAATCAACGTGATTTCCAACCCCACTGTGCTTAAGGCACGGATGGCAGTCTCGCGGCCCGATCCAGGGCCACGGACTTGCACTTCAATTTGGCGCATACCTTGATCAACTGCGCGGCGGGCCGCTGCTTCCGCTGCGGTCTGGGCAGCAAAAGGCGTACCTTTGCGAGCGCCCTTGAAACCGCTGGCGCCCGCAGACGACCAGGCAATGACCGCACCGGACGTATCGGTAATGGAAACGATGGTGTTGTTAAAGGTGCTCTGGATGTGGGCCACACCGTTGGGAACGTTCCGCTTGACCTTTTTACTGCCGCTTTTCTTGACAGGCTTTGCCATGGCTAGGGGGCTGGTGAGGATAAAGGGATGTTGGGTCCAGGCATTTACTTCTTCTTGCCAGCCACGGTTTTACGGGCACCACGCCGTGTCCGGGCATTGGTGCGCGTGCGCTGGCCCCTGACGGGCAAGTTCATGCGATGACGGCGACCTCGGAGACAGCCAATGTCTTGAAGGCGCTTGAGCGAAATGCCCTCCTGCCGTCGCAGGTCTCCTTCAACAGTGTAGTCCTCCACCGCGGTGCGGAGCTTCTGGACATCATCGTCCGTCAGATCCTTTGCCCGGATGTCAGGGCTAATCCCGGTGGTGGCCAGAATCTTCTGGGACCGAACAAGGCCGATGCCATAGATGTAGGTCAGGGCGATTTCGACCCGCTTGTCCCGGGGAATATCGACGCCGGAAATCCTTGCCAAGACGAAGTTCTCCTCAAAAAGAACGTGGTTGTTGAGACAGAGATAGCAAAGCCGTGGTGTGGGGCACAGGTTCCATCAGCCTTGTCGTTGCTTGTGTTTGGGATTGACGCAAATCACCATTACCCGCCCATGGCGGCGGATGACCCGACACCTCTCGCACATCTTCTTGACAGAAGCGCGAACTTTCATGGATTGCCCTCAAACGTGACCAAGGCCAAACGAAAATTTTAGCATATTGTTTCCTCGCCGTGTTCACGCTCATCCAGGCTGTTGCCAATGCGGGTGGCCACATCCTCAACACTGCCCAGCCCATCGACACACTTGAGCAGCTCTCGCGCCTGGTAATGGGCGTTGATGGGCTCCGTTTCCCGGGCATAGATCTGCAGCCGCCTGCGCACCACGACCTCACTGTCATCACAGCGCCCACGGCCGAGAAGCCGTGCCACCAGTTCTTCTTCGGGAACCTGCAGTTGCAGGGCAACCCGTAGAGGTTGTCCCAGGTCAGCCAGGAGATCGTCCAGCATGGCGGCCTGGGTGGAGTTACGCGGGAAACCATCCAACAACCAGCCTTCCCGATGAATGGCGAGGCGGTTGCGCACAATAGCCAACACCAAGTCATCACTGACCAGATCTCCCCTGGCTACCACAGCCTTCACCTGTTGTCCCAAACTGCTCTCGGCGTCCACCTCAGCCCGCAACAGATCCCCGGTGGAGAGGTGCAGCAAGCCCCTGGCTGCTGCCAGCAGCTTGCATTGAGTGCCCTTCCCGGCACCGGGAGGGCCAAGGACAACGACTCTCTCTCTCATTGCCGCACCATGCCCTCGTAGCGCTGGGAGATCACGTTGGTCTGCAACTGCTTGGCCGTTTCAATGGCCACGCCCACCAGAATCAGCAGGGACGTGGCGCCCAAACCCTGCAACACACCGGTCCCCGTAAAGGAGTAGACCACATTGGGGATGATGGCAATCAGGCCCAGGAAGGAACCGCCGATCAGGGTGAGTCGATTGATCACACCAGAGAGGTAGTTTGCCGTTGCAGAGCCCGGTCGAATGCCGGGAACGGCAACACCCTGCCGCTTCAGATTCAAGGCCATATCCGTGGGATTCACCACCAGGGAGGCGTAGAAAAAGGAAAACCCGAAAATCAGGAAGAAATAGGTCAGCCCGTAGACCCAGCCTGTAGAAAGGGGAAGTCCCGGAACGGTGTAGCTGGGACTTAACCAGGTGGCCAGGTTCACCAGCGCTGCATTGCTCGTGAAGTTGGCCAGGGTGGCTGGCAGGAACAACATGGCCGAAGCAAAGATGATGGGCATCACGCCGCCGGAGATGAGCTTGAGTGGCAAGTAGCTTTGCCGCTCCGGCAGGACAGCCACAAAGCCGATCTGGCGGCGGGCTGAGACAATGGGGATGCGCCGGCTGCCCTCTTGTACGGCCACGATGGCCACCACCATGGAGAGTGCCACCGCCACCGTCACCACAATGGGGAAGATCTTGCCGGTCTGGGCCTCACGAATAATATTCTGCAGGGTATTGGGCAGGGACGCGGTGATGTTCACGAAAATTACCAGAGACGCCCCGTTGCCAATACCCTTCTCGGTAATGATCTCGCTGATCCACATGACCACCATGGCCCCCGTAGTCAAGGCCAGACTGGTGGAGACGACAAACACGGCCCCCTCCAACTCACCGTTGGCAAAGCCCCGCAGGTAAAGGGAAAAGATCACCGCCTGGAGGCTGCCCCACCCCAGGGCCACATAGCGGGTGATTTGCGCCAACTTACGGCGTCCCGCTTCCCCTTCGTCCTTTTGCAGGGTTTCCAGAGAGGGGAGAGCCGCTGTTAGCAACTGCATGATGATGGAGGCATTGATGAAGGGCAAAATCCCCAAGGAAAACACCCCACCGGGCGCTCCGCCGGTAAAGATGCTGAGAAGACCGATCAACTGACCACCCGACAGTTGATTCTGCAGTTGAGAGACGTCAAGACCAGGGATCCAGATGTAGGCCCCAACACGAATCAGCAGCAACAGGCCGAGGGTGATCAGTACACGACTCCTCAAATCAGGAGCCGTCACAATCTGGGTGAGTGTCTCGCCTGTGGTTGGGGCTCTGCCCTGGCTAAGAGTCATCCGCTGGGAGGGGTGGTGGAACTGAGTGACGAGTCAAGGGCCGGGTAATCGAAAAGCAGGGAAGCCGCCCTAGGATTGGCCCTGAGACGGCTTACCGGGGCGGACCCACTTGCTGCGGCCGGGCAGAACGTCACAGGTGCCGCCGACGGCCAGGATTTTTTCACGGGCGGTCTTGCTGAATCCGTGGGCTTTGCAATAAAGCCTGACGTTGATGTCCCCATCCCCAAGCACTTTCAGGGGAGCAGAGTTTTTGCCCACGATTCCTGCTGACTTCAGGGATGCGAGGGTGACCTCGCTGCCCTCCGGTAAGGCAGACAAATCACCCACGTTCACCACCGTAAACACCTTGGGATTCACCACGGTGAAGTGCTTCAGCTTGGGGATCCGCCGGTAAAGGGGCATTTGTCCACCTTCAAAACCAGGGCGGGTGGGGCGCCCCGAGCGTGACGTCTGGCCACGCATGCCAAAGCCGCAACTGGCCCCTTGACCAGCGGCAATGCCACGGCCTTTGCGATTGCGAGGGCGGCGGGATCCAGGTTGGGGCTGAAGGGTATGGAGATTGGTAGTCATGGCCTGAGTGGGGGGTCAGGAATACATTTGTTGGAGAGGGATGCCACGCTCCTTGGCAGCAGCCTTATGGGTGCGTAGGGCACTGAGGGCCATCATGGCGGCACGGGCATTGTTGAGGGGAGTCTTGGAACCGAGCCGCTTGGCCAACACGTTCTTGACACCCGCCAGCTCCAGGACAGTGCGGATGGATCCGCCGGCAATCACGCCGGTACCAGGGGCGGCAGGACGCATCATCACACTGGCGGCTCCATCACGGCCTTGCGCCACCGTTGGAATGGAACTGCTGGCGGTGAGGGGCACCTTCACCAGGTGCTTCTTGCCATCAGCTACGCCTTTGCGGACAGCGCCTATCACATCGCTGGCCTTGCCCACGCCCACACCCACCTGACCTTTCTCGTTGCCCACCACCAGGATGGCGCGGAAGCTCATCTTCTTTCCGCCTTTCACGGTTTTGGACACGCGGCGAATCTGCACCACCCGTTCCTGCCACTCGGAATCCCGATCCTCACGGCGCTGGCGGCGTTCACGGCGTTCACGGCGTTCACGGTGCTGGCCCTGCTGTTGTCCCTGTTGACCTTCGGCAGCAGGGGGAACGTCCGCAGCAGTGGGGATTTGGGTTTGGCTGTTGGAGTCGGTCATGGTCGGTATTAAAAGATAAGGCCCGCATCCCGGGCAGCATCGGCCAGAGCCTTGACCCGACCGTGATAGAGGTTGCCGCCCCGGTCAAAGACCACGGAGCGGATGCCTTGGGCCAGAGCCCGCTCGGCCACCAGCTTACCCACCGCCTGGGAGGCCTGGCAGTTGGCTCCCAATCCTGGCAGGTCTTGGCGCAGATCCTTATCGAGGCTGGATGCTGCTGCCAAGGTGTTCCGTGCGCCATCGTCAATCACCTGGGCGTAGATGTGATTGTTGGAGCGGAAGACCGCAAGGCGGGGCCGCTGTGCGGTGCCTTGAATTCGGCGGCGAACGCGCCGGTGGCGACGTTGAGTCCGGGCTATGCGAGAGGCAAGCATGGTTCAAATCAAGAGAGAACGACCAAAAGACTGTTGGACACGAGACTTACTTCTTGCCAGCCTTGCCGGCCTTGCGCAGGATGGTCTCAGCCACGTATTTGATGCCTTTGCCCTTGTAGGGCTCCGGTGGGGAGACTGCACGAACCTTGGCGGCCTCGTTGCCCACCACCTCCTTCTCGGCACCACTGACCGTGATCCTGGTGTTGCTCTCCACCTTATAGGTGATGCCTTGGGGAGGCACCAACTCCACGGGATGGCTATAGCCGGCACTCAGCACGAGGGTTGTGCCCCTGACTTGGGCCCGGTAGCCCACACCGACCATCTCCAGCGTCTTGCTGTAGCCCCTGGTCACACCCTCCACCATGTTGGCCACAAGGGTCCGGGACAGGCCATGGCGCATCCGGTTCGTGCGGCTGGTGCTGGTGGGGGTGACCACCAGGGTTTGCTCATGGCGGTCAACGGCAATACCCTCAGGCAGGGTGCGCCGTAGCTCCCCATTGGGGCCTTTCACCTGAACCGTGCGTCCTTCCAGTTGTACCTGGACATTGGCAGGAATGGGGACTGGTTGCTTGCCGATCCGTGACATGGTGTCTTCTTGGGGTTAGTAGACGTAACAGAGAACTTCACCGCCAATGCCCTGCTTACGGGCAGTGCGGTCGCTCATGACGCCTTGGGACGTGGAAATAATCGCCACGCCAATTCCACCCAACACCTTGGGCAGGTGGCGATGATTGGAATAGATGCGCAAGCCGGGCCTACTGACCCGCTGCAGAGTACGAATCAGAGGCTGCTTGTGTTTCCCAGTGTACCTTAACTCAAGCACCAACTGCTTCCGGAAGCCTTCGCCCTCTTCGTTAAAGGCATGGATGAAGCCTTCTTCCCGCAGCACCTTGGCGATGCTGCAGCACATGCGTGAGGCAGGAATGCTGGTGGTGGCATGACGTTTTTCACTCGCATTGCGAATGCGGGTGAGCATGTCGGAAATGGAATCGTGGCTGGCCATGGTGGGTTTCCGCTGGGGGCTTTAGGTCTTGCTGAACGGCATGCCCATTTCGCGGAGCAATGCGCGGCCCTCGTCGTCGCTTCGGGCAGTGGTGACAATGGTGACGTCCATTCCGCGGACGGCATCAATCTCGTCAAAGCCGATCTCCGGGAAAATCAGTTGCTCCTTCACCCCCAGGGTGTAATTGCCGCGGCCGTCAAAGCTTTTGGGATTGACACCGCGGAAGTCGCGGATGCGGGGCAAGGCCAGGTTGATCAAGCGATCAAGGAAGGCATACATGCGATCACCCCGCAGAGTCACCATGACGCCAATCGGCATTCCCGTACGGATCTTGAAGCTGGAAATGGCCTTCTTGGCGCGGGTGATAACCGGTTTTTGCCCGGTAATCCTGGCCATCTCAACCGTAGATCCTTCCAGGGCTTTGGAGTTTTGTGCTGCCTCGCCCAGACCACGGTTAACGGTGACCTTGACGAGTCTGGGCACTTGGTGGATGTTGTCCAGCCGCAATTCTTTTTGCAGCCTGGGCTGGATGGTTTTTTTGTAGCGCTGCTTGAGGGGAGTGAAGGTGGTCATCGTGGGCAGGTGTGATGCTTCTGGTCGCTGTCGGAAGGAACGGGGAAAACAGGTGGTGAAGAGGAATGCATCATCAATCCAGGATCTCTCCGGTTTTTTTGAGTCGGCGCTTTTTACTGCCATCCTCCTGAAGGACCATCTCGATTCGGCTTGCCACCTTCTGATCTACGGAGTAGAGCATGACGTTGGAGGCATGGATGGGAGTCTCCTCGTTGACAATGCGGCCACTCTCCTCGTCCTGCTTGGGTTTGACGTGGCGTGTGCGCATGTTGATGCCTTCCACCACCACCCGGTTGTCCGCCAACAGGGTGCGGAGCACCTTGCCTGTCTTGCCCCGATCCTTGCCGGTGATCACCTGAACGGTGTCACCGGTTTTGATGCGTAGCTTGCGTATCCGTGTCGGCTTTGGCATCAGATGACCTCCGGGGCCAGAGAAACAATTTTGGTGAAGCTGCGCTCCCGCAGCTCCCGGGCCACAGGTCCAAAGACACGGGTACCCCGAGGATTTTTGTCGTCGTTAATGATCACGGCGGCGTTGTCGTCAAATCGGATGGCATTGCCCGTATCCCGCCGCAGAGTGGCGCGGGTGCGCACCACCACCGCCTTGACCACATCGGACTTTTTAACTCCCATGTTGGGGGTGGCATCCTTTACCGCGGCAACAATCACGTCCCCCACATGGGCATAGCGCCCCCTGTTGCCCAGAACCCGAATGCACTGAATTCTGCGGGCGCCGCTGTTGTCGGCCACATTGAGATAGGTTTCCTGCTGAATCATGACTGGTCTCCCCTCAGCGCTTCATGGAACTGACGATTTCTGCCACCGTCCAGGTTTTGTGGCGGCTGAGGGGGCGGGTTTCCGAGATCAGGACCCGGTCGCCCACATGGCAGCGGTTGGTTTCGTCATGCACCTTGTAGCGCTTTGTGCGGCTCACCGTCTTTTTGTAGACGGGATGTGGAAAGCGGTTTTCGACTGCGACCACGACGGTTTTATCCATCTTGTCGCTGACGACGATGCCAAGCCGTTCTTTGGTGGCCATAGGACCTAATGGGTGGATGGAGAGGTGGAAGGGGTGCCTTGGTTTCGCTGTCGCTGGATGGTGAGCAGTCGCGCCAGCTTGACTCGGGTCTGTCGGAACAGATGGGATTTGTCCAGTTGGCGGGTGGCCCGTTTGCAGCGCAACTCGAACAGGGTTTTGCGGGCAGCCACAACCTGCTGTTTGAGAGCGATGTCGTCCAAGTGAAGAAGATCGGTGATTGCAGAGGTGGTCATGGATTTCATGGCAGAAGTCGCCCTAAGCCTCCCCAGGAGGCGTGATACCGGCATTGGCAATGGCAGGCATGGGGGTATCACCAATGCCCTCGCGCACCAGGAACTTTGTCTTGACCGGCAGTTTGTATTGCGCCAGTCGCATGGCGGTGCGGGCCAGCTCTTCACTGATCTCCTCACCACCCATCTCAAAGAGGACGCGTCCGGGCTTCACCACAGCCACCCAGAATTCCGGGTTGCCCTTACCCGATCCCATGCGGGTTTCTGCAGCACGCATGGTGATGGATTTGTCAGGGAAGATGCGGATCCACACCTTGCCTCCTCGCCGTATAGCGCGGGTCATGGCGCGGCGACTGGCCTCAATCTGCCGTGAGGTGATCCAGCCGCATTCCTGGGCCTGAATGGCAAAGTCACCAAAAGCAATGGTATTGCCTCTGGTGGCAACACCCCGCATCCGGCCCCGCTGCATCTTGCGGAATTTGACCCGTTTTGGACTCAGCATGGTTCAGATCTCCTAATCACTCCTCGTTGGAGCGGTCTTCGAAGTTCTGGCGGGCCCGACCAGCCCCCCGTCGCCGTGGCGCAGCCCCCATGGGGGCTGCAGGCTGCTTCTCGTCCGGAAGCACCTCCCCCTTGAAGACCCACACCTTGATGCCCAACACACCATAGGTTGTGCGGGCGGTCTTGCAGGCGTAATCAATGTCCGCCCGTAGGGTGTGTTGGGGTACACGACCTTCACGGGTCCACTCGGTGCGAGCGATTTCAGCGCCGTTAAGACGTCCACTGATCTGCAGCTTGAGGCCAATGACACCAGCCCGCTGGGCCCTCTGAACGGCCATACGGATGGTGCGGCGGAAGGCCACCCGCTTCTCCAGTTGCTGGGTGATGTACTCCGCCATCAGGGAAGCATCGGCATCGGCACGCTCCACCTCCACCACGTTGATGCGCACCTGGCGGCTGCGATCACGAATGGCAGCCTGGATCCCGCTGCGTAATTCCTCAATCCCACTACCTTGACGGCCCACCAGCACTCCGGGACGAGCTGTCCTCAGCTCCACCTCCAGTTGATCCGCCTTGCGCTGAATGCGCACGTTACTGATCCCGGCAGAGGCATATTTCCTGGTGATGTGACGGCGAATCGTGTCATCCTCCTGAAGGAGAAGCGGGTAGGTCTTCTTGTCTGCAAACCAACTGGAGAGGTGGGGCTGGATAACCCCCAGCCGCAGACCCGTTGGGTGAATTTTGTTGCCCATGGCTCTAATGGCAATCAGGTGTCTTGTGGAGCCACAGCAATGCTGATGTGGCAGGTTTGTTTTTTGATCTGATAGGCCCGACCTTGGGCACGGGGTCGATACCGCCGCATGGATGGGCCCATGTCAGCCGTGGCTTGGGTGATCATCAAGGTGGCTGGATCCAGGCTCAAGTTGTGCTCGGCATTAGCCACGGCAGAGCGGAGCACCTTGGTGACCATTCCCGTGGACCGGTAGGGCATGAACTCAAGCATGATCAGGGCATCCCGGTAGCTGCGACCACGGATCTGGGTGAGCACACGCCGTACCTTGCTGGCGGATCCCCGCACAAACCTGGCCGTAGCCCGTGCTTGAGTACTGGTGGAATTGATCATGGTCTTGCGTCCTTAGCGTGAACCTTTCCTGTCTTTGCCATGGCCTCGGTACGTCCGAGTCAGGGCAAATTCACCCAGCTTGTGACCCACCATCTGCTCCGTGATGTAGACGGGGATGTGGGTCTTGCCGTTATGAACGGCGATGGTGTGGCCAATCATGTCCGGAAGGATGGTTGAGGCGCGTGACCAGGTCCTGATCACGGACTTGTCATCGGAAGCGTTTTGCTTCTCCACCTTCTTCATCAGGCTTTCGGCCACAAAGGGGCCTTTTTTGAGGGAGCGTCCCATGGGAGGTCAGACAGAGGGAAAAGGCATCAGGCGTCGCGACCACCGCGGCTACGCTTGGACACACGACGGCGACGGCGCAGCACGTATTGGTTGCTGGGCTTGTTGCGCTTACGGGTTTTGAGACCCAGCGCCGGTTTACCCCAGGGTGTCACAGGTCCTGAGCGACCAATGGGCGCCCGGCCTTCACCACCCCCATGGGGGTGGTCGCAAGGGTTCATGACACTGCCGCGCACCTGAGGGCGTCGTCCCAGCCAACGACGCCGACCAGCCTTGCCCAAGCTGGTGTTGCGGGCCTCCGCATAGGCCACTTCTCCAATGGTGGCGTAGCACTCCTTGCGGACAAGCCGCACCTCGGCGGAGGGCAGCTTGACAGCCACATAGTCCCCATCCTTGGCCACCACCTGGGCACCGGCGCCAGCAGTTCGCACCATCTGGCCACCCCGCCCGGCATAAAGCTCCACATTGTGGACCGTTGTTCCCAGGGGCAGGGCGAACAACGGCAGGGCATTGCCCCTGGCAATGGATGCATCGGGTCCAGCCATCACCTCACTGCCCACGGCAACGCCCTGGGGCTGGAGGATATAGCGCTTTTCACCGTCTTCATAGAAGAGGAGCGCGAGGCGGGCATTGCGGTTGGGATCGTACTGGATGGCAGCCACCCGAGCCTTGACGCCATGCTTATCGCGGCGGAAATCCACCAGGCGATAACGGCGCTTGTGGCCACCACCCCGATGACGGCAGGTGATCACTCCGCGGTTGTTACGACCCTTGGCGCGGTGCTTGGCGCCCACCAGGGAGCGCTCAGGCTTCCGGCGGGTGATCTCACTGTAGTCGCCAGCCACCCGGGTGCGGGTGCCAGGGCTATAGGGCTTGAGTTTACGAACAGCCATGGAACAGCGCCTCAGGAGGATTCGGGGAAGAGCTGGATGGTGTCACCTTCGGCAAGGCGCACCACAGCCTTTTTCACTTGGGCACGCTCACCGGAAAAGCGCCCCACACGCCGCTTGCGGCGGGGTGGATTCATGGTGCTAACCCCAATCACCTTGACATCAAACATCTGCTCAATAGCAGCTTTAATGTCCGGCTTGGCAGCCCGTGGATCTACCGCGAAGGTGTACTGGTTCCGATCCATGCCACGGGTGGCTTTCTCGGTAATCACAGGCTCCCGCACCACATCCGCAAGGCGCCCGGCAAAAGATTTAGCCATCGCTGTAGACCTCCTGGATGGTGGTAACGGCGTCTTCAGTGAGCACCAGCTTGTCCGCATGGAGCAGATCGAAGACATTCAACTGATCCGCACGGATCAGGGTCACCCGGGACACGTTACGGGCCGACTTTTCGACAGCCTCACTCGGAGCTTTGAGCACAAGAAGCACCCGTGCGTCAGGAGCAATGTCCCAACGCTCCAGGGCCGCAAGCAGGTCCTTGGTCTTGGGTGTGCTGATACAAGCGTTGAACTCCTGGACCACCACCCAATCCTGCGCACGACTCATCAGGGCCGTGCGCAGGGCCAGGCGCCGCTCCTTGCGGTTCATGGCCTTGGCATAGGAGCGGGGCTTTGGACCAAAGATGACACCACCACCGGGACGAAGGGGGGTGCGAATCGAACCCTGGCGCGCCCGGCCTGTGCCCTTCTGCTTGAAGGGCTTGCGGCCACCGCCACGCACTTCAGCGCGGGTCTTGGTGCTGGCGGTGCCTTGGCGCCGGTTGGCCTGCTGACGCACCAGGGCGGCATGGAGCAGGTGAACCGCTGTGCCCTCACGGGCAGTCTTCAATTCAAGTCGGGCCTGGCTCACCTGCAGACCTTCCCAGTTGTGAACAGCGCAATCAACCATGATTCTCCAGTGTGAACATCAGGCAGATCATTGGCCACCCACCGTTGTGCTGGGATGGATGCTCAGCAGGGATCCGGGCTTGCCCGGAACTGAGCCCTTCACCACCAGCAGATGCTGGTCAGGGTCCACCTTGATCACCACCAGCTTGCGCATGGTGGTGGCTTTGCCCCCATAACGACCGGCCATGCGCTTGCCCGGATAAATCCGGCCCGGCGTGGTACCGGCGCCAGTGGAGCCTGGCTGGCGGTGGTTCTTGGAGCCATGGCTCATGGGGCCACGGCGGAACCCGTGGCGCTTCTGATAGCCCGTAAACCCGCGTCCCACCGTGTCGCCGCTCACATCAACGGCTTGGCCCGGCTCGAACTGGGCCACCGTGAGGACGGCGCCCGTCTCCACAGCCTCATCGGCAGGAACACGGTATTCACGAAGATGCCGGAGCAGCGTGTCGCCGCTTTTGGCCAGGTGGCCTTTAGCAGGCTGACTGACCAGTTTCTCGCGCACCTCCCCATAGCCAATCTGGACGGCGCTGTAGCCATCCCGAGCCATGCTTTTACGCTGGGTGACCCGGCAAGGGCCAGCCTGGATGAGCGTCACCGGCACGGCCTTGCCGTCCGGGTTAAAGAACTGGGACATGCCCAGCTTGGTGCCGAGGATGCCAATGGACATGGCGGAAAGGTTTGGACTTTGCAGGGTCATGCCAGGCCGTGAAGCCCAGGGCAACGCTGAACCGTTTGGAAAGTGACCGTTGCCGTTGTGGGCGGCAGGGCTAGTCCGGGGGCAGATTGACGGCCTTGACAGCGGTCAACCCGACGATGCAGCAAGAGAGGGCCAGGACTTGAGCACCGCAGCAGAGATGCCGCAAGGCGTCAGTTTCCTGTTGATCAACCACGACCCAGGCCGGATGGATCAACCCGAAGGCCCATCCCCACGGATGAGCCTGTGCAACGAGGCTGGCGGCCTGGCTAGCGCTCAGGCACAGCTCCCAAATGCACAAGCAAAAATCCTAACACATGGGGCTTGGTAGAGCAAGGTGTCGGGTGAGCGGGGCTCGTTGCTAGGCTTTTGGTCTTGCTGGGGTTGTGTTATGCTAAACCGACGAGCCAAGAGAGGCATCCCTCATGTCCCCAGCAAGGGAGGAGCACAGCCTCGCGCACGCCTCGCGCACGCCTCGCGCACGCCTCGCGCACGCAATAAGGACAGTCGTTGGCGTAGAAAACGCTCCGATACTGGGCAGGTTTCAAGGGAATCACGAGAAATCAATGCTTCCCCGTCTAAAGCAGCCTACTGGTCCATGCAAAACCCCTTCGCAACCGGCTTTACCGTGGTGAGTCAGGGTCTTATAGCGAAGATCGTCCAACTTTTCGCGGCGCCCTTAGCTAGGTCAAGGCAAGTATTTCGGCATACTTCTGGAGAACAGGTTCAGCCCATGGAGCAGGGGAACGACCCAGCCCTGGTTCCCTTTCTTCAGATGCTGGATGACCACATCTCTGGACACCCCGAGCAGTTGCAGCCCATGACCACGAATCTGGTGGCTCGCCTGGATGAACTTGTGGGCGCTGTTGATGTAGACTTGAACGCTCCCCTTGAAGCTGGTGATGAAGAAGACTATAAAGATCCCGCAAGCCTGTGAGTCACCCCTGATTATCAATGACTGGAGCATTTACGCCCATTCCCTGTTTCTTGGCCAGTGGGAGGAGTTGTTCAGAGAGGTGGAGTGCCTTCGGGCAAGATCTAGCAGGCAAGGAGATCCTGATAACTATCTCAAGAAAAGCGCCAGCAAGCGCCTAGCGGCCATCAGAAAGCTCATGCTGGAGGTGATTCCAAGGAATCCCGGCCATGCCAAATTTCGGCAAGGTTTAACGCTAGGTCCAGAGCACAAGCACTGGCGACGCGCCAAGTTTTTCCAACAGTACAGACTGTTCTTCCGCTTCCACCAAGACAGCAGGGTGATCATTCTGGCTTGGGTCAATGACGAGACCACCAAGCGGGCCTATGGCGCAAGATCTGATGTCTATCGCGTCTTTCAGGGCATGCTGAGACAGGGAAATCCTCCCGATGACTGGGATACCCTTGTTGCCGAGGCAAAACGTCAGTGGTGGCCCGATCAAGAGATGGGGTAACACATCGGCCACTTCAAGCCAGGCTAGCCAGTAGCCCAATAACCGCACCAACCATAAAGCCTGGCACTGCACCGTTCACGGCGTTCCTTCCGGACGCAATTCCAAGACCAGAACAAATTACAGCGCCGATCACTCCTCCGATGACTGCGCTGATCAATATACTGAGTAGTCCTCCCAAGATGGATGCCAGCAACAATCCCACGACAACCACAAAAACTGTGCCGACAGCAATTTTGAGCATGATCATTGGTCAGATGCTTTCAGAATTAGGCTAAAGTTGCCTCAACCTCTGCTGGTCCTTTGGTAAAGCCTTGTAAAGATCGGGAAGGCAAGAGCCTGCTGGCACGTGATTCCGGCTCCTTTCAGCGGTTCTTTAGCATCTCGTGTCAAGGGCAAAGCAGCTTTTGCCAAAGCTGTCACGGTAACCTCTGGAGGGGCTTCGAAATCCGTTTGCCACAAGACCTCTGTGGGGCGCGGGCGTGCTATGCCAGAGAAAGATTGTCATTAGAGTCTTCCTTGATGGCTGATCGAAGAGCTGGAAGAGGAATCCCCCACGTCCCCAGCAAAGGGGGCGCACAGCCTCGCGCACGCAACAAGGACGGTAGCTGGCGCAAAAAACGCTCCGATGCTGGCAAGTCGAGAGGGCCGAGGAAGCCTTCCAACTCCGGACGTTCGATCCTCTCGATTCTCTCGTGGTTTTGGCGCCAGGGACAGAGCCTATTCTCTAAATTTTAATCCTTGTCGGATCAGGAAGATGCCCCTCCCATGCGAAGGCATTCCCTCAGCGTAGGACCACGCTTTGCCAAAGTGGACTGACCCTACACACAGCCACACCCCGCATGCCACTGCTGCTTGGTATCCGCCGCTTTCGCAAGGATCTGGAGCGCCATGGCGCCATGGCCGTCATGGCCCCTCCGGAGGGGGGATTTGAGACCCGCTTGCTGCGCCGCCTCCGCGCCGCCGGTTATGCCGCACAGATATGCTCGGCCCGGGGGTTGGGGGATCCGGAGACGTTTCTCCTGGGTCTCCATGGGGTCCGTCCACCCCACTTGGGGCATCAGAGCGTTGGCGGTGCGGCTGCCGTTGGTGCTGTGTCCATGGCCCTGCCCCAGCTCATGCCCCAGCTCCAAACGGACAAGCCGGTGCTGCTGTGGCTCCTGGAGGCCCAGGTGCTCAGTCGGGCGGAGCTGGACACCTTTGTGGAGCTACCCCGGCGCTACCCCGGCTTATATGTTGTCTGTGAGCTGGGGGGGAGCCGGACGCTGCGCTGGCAGCCCTTGGCTGAGGCGCTGGCAGCCTGAGGTTGTGTTGGGCCATGACCCTGAGGCTGCTCTGCGTCATGGTTGTTGGCGCAAGTTGATCTGCGGCGCCAGCAATCAGGACCTGGCTGCTATTACGGATTTGGCCTGGGTGTACACCCGCGCTGGCATCCATTGCATTGATGTGGCGCCGGATCCAGCGGTGGTGGCCGCCGCCCGTCAGGGCATTGCAGCGGCCCTCGATCCGGGGCAACCACCCCCATGGCTCATGGTCAGCCTCAACGACGACACCGATCCCCATTTCCGTAAAGCCCATTTTGATCCCCGTCATTGTCCAGCGGATTGCCCCCGCCCGTGCGAGGCCGCCTGCCCAGTGACAGCCATTTCAACGACGGGTGTGGCCATGGCCCGCTGTTATGGCTGTGGGCGTTGCCTGTCGGTATGTCCCCTGGGCCTCATTGAGGAGCGACCGTGGCGTTTGGAGCGCTCCCAACTGCTGGAGATCCTGGAGACGTGCCAACCGGAAGCCCTGGAAATTCACACCCGCCCTGGAGCATTCTCCGCATTTACCCAACTCTTGGCCTTGCTGCAGCCTCTACTACCCCGGTTGCGGCTGTTGGCGGTGAGTGCTGGCGGCCCCTTGGCCCACTTGGTTCCCTATCTGTGGCAACTACACGGGTTGCTTGTGACGCAGCCGGTCCCCCATCTCTGGCAACTGGATGGTCGCCCCATGAGCGGGGACCTGGGACGCGGAACGGCCCATGCGGCGGTGGCATTGGCCCTTGGCGTGTCTCGCCATGGTCCACCGGGACTGATTCAGGTGGCTGGGGGTGTCAACCGGCATACCCAGAAGCTTCTGGATCGCCATGGCTTGTCTG
The DNA here is from genome assembly GCA_002018045.1 of Candidatus Synechococcus spongiarum LMB bulk15M. Lineage (GTDB taxonomy): Bacteria > Cyanobacteriota > Cyanobacteriia > PCC-6307 > Cyanobiaceae > Synechococcus_B > Synechococcus_B spongiarum_E. Next base: position 4,517 of record MWLD01000077.1, on the reverse strand, counting down.
GGCATGGAGAGAAGCCCCCGGCGGTGGCGGGCATGGCCTTTGGTGGCGCCGCCCGTCAACTGCTGAGCCCCTGGTTGACGGTTGCCCAGGCGCGGGGCAAGCCTTTACGGCAGAACCATGACCTGGCGGACGGGGCCGTGAGGCAGGCCCACGCTCTCTTGAACCTGTCGGCTGGGTCTGGGGCTTGACTTGGAAGCTATCCACAGTCATCCATGGGCGCGCCAGCTCACACCACTAGCAGGGGCAGGAAAACAGGCCTGGCTGCCTCAGCATCAACAACTGAGAGGCTGGAGCAACTGGGCTGATTTTCAACTTGGCGAGTCTGTTGGGGAAACACTGGAAACCATCAAAACACGTCCGTTCGCGTCATCCCCCGCATCCCCCGTCATTCACACGAAAGCGGAAATCCATTATCAGCCCGTGATCAACAAGGAACCTGGACGCTCTGGTACCGGAGGCCAATTTCCTGATGGTTACGGGGGTTGATTGGTTGTTGGAACACGGATTCCCGCTTTCGCGTGAATGATGGCATGGGAGTCACCTTGAGGTGTTCCAGGGGTTCCTTAGCACTGAACGCACTACTCCACAACTCCAACCACTGCGACTCCAAGCCCTGCAACCAGTCCGCCGGCTACAAGGCCTGGCACCGTGGCCGGCACGGCAGTTCCTAAAGCAGCAAGTCCGGCATGAGAACCTGCCAGTGCGCCAGCAACTCCACCTGCTGTCCCTGCAGTGGTTGCTGCGACGCCAGCCACGACACCTGCTCCCACAATCATGAGTTCTGACCCCTATTGCCGGGGCTGCCAAAGGTGTGATAGATATACACCTGTGACCTGTGATCTGTCAAGTCGCTTCCCATGACTGTCCAACAGGTTTCCCGGATGTTGCTCCTGCCAGCCATGACAAACGAAGGTAATGCATTCCACCGGCTGCGCAGGAGGCTTGACTTAAAGTGACGTCTCCCACTCCCCGGCCATGGCCGTGCCAGTTCCTTATGCCCCTGGCCAGCCCGGACTTCAGCCCATCACCATCCGCGAGCAGCGGGTCACCGACGACCTGAATCACTTGCTAGCGGTGCTGCCGGAGTCCCTCCAACAACAACTGGCTTCAGCCGAGCGCCGTCAGGACTTACTGGAGGTGGTGCTGGACTTGGGGCGTCCTCCCGAAGCCCGTTATCCAGGCCGGCGGCTGGACCTGGAGGACGCTCCCCTCAGTCGGGAGGCATTGGATGGGGTCATTGCCCGGGTGGGTCGCTTTGGTGGCGATAACCGGGCAGGGATTGCGCGGACCCTGCACCGCATCAGTGCCATACGCAACCGATCAGGGGAGGTGATTGGTCTCACCTGTCGTGTGGGACGGGCTGTGTACGGCACCGTAGCCGTCATCAGAGACCTGGTGGAATCCAACCAATCCGTCCTGATTATGGGGTATCCCGGCGTGGGCAAGACCACCGTGCTGCGGGAAATTTCCCGGGTGCTGGCCGATGAGCTGGAGCGGCGGGTGGTGGTCATTGACACCAGCAATGAAATTGCCGGCGATGGGGACATTCCCCACCCGGCCATTGGCCGTGCGCGACGGATGCAGGTGCCGGATCCGCAGCATCAGCACCGGGTTATGATCGAGGCGGTGGAAAACCACATGCCCGAGGTGATTGTCATCGACGAGATCGGCAGCGAGCAGGAAGCCTGGGCAGCCCGCACCATTGCTGAGCGCGGCGTGCAACTGGTGGGTACAGCCCATGGCCATCAACTGGCCAACCTGATCAAAAATCCTGCTCTCCGTGACCTGATCGGCGGCCTCCAGGCGGTCACCCTGGGGGATGAGGAAGCCCGCCGCCGCGGCTCGCAGAAAACGGTGCAGGAGCGCTGTGCGCCACCCACCTTCCCCCTGGCCGTGGAAATGCACAGCCGTGACTGCTGGCATATTCACTGGAATGTCGCCCGCACAGTGGATGCCCTGCTGCGGGACCGACCTGTCCAGTCCCAGGTGCGGCGCCTGGATGAACGGGGTATTCTCCATGTGCAAAATCCCTCCCCGTGCCCCCCTGGACTGGGAGAACCTGGTACATCTTCCATGGCACAGTCTGCGATGGTGCAGCCTGCTCCTTCCGCTGCTCAAGACATCCCCCTAAGCATCTATCCTTCTGGTGTGACCTCGCACCAACTGGACGCGCTCATCCATGACCGGCAACTACCAGTACAGGTTGTGCGCACGGTGGACCGAGCTGATGCAGTACTCTCCCTACGCAACAGCCTCAGCCATGACCCAGGAGCACGGCGGGTAGCCAAGGGCCTGGGGGTCCCAATTCATGTGATCAAGTCTGCCAAGCCAACCCAATTGCAAAAGGCTCTGGAGCGGTTGCTGTTGCGCTTTCGCACAAAGGGGAATGCGGTAGTGTAAGGTGAGAAAGTTCACCTCCCAGCAGTGGGCCGTCGCCAAGTGGTAAGGCAGCGGGTTTTGGTCCCGCCATTCCTAGGTTCGAATCCTAGCGGCCCAGTTGACGTCCTTGTGTTGCCGTGATGCTGCGAGCCAAGTGTGCAAGCAGCGATCAAGTCTCAAGCCAGGAAACAGCGCTCCCGGTCTTGCCCCCAGGGGATCCCTGGCGATGGTTTCAGCGGAATGGATTGGCAATCAGGCCATTAACGTGGTCGATCAGTCCATAGTCAAGCCAAAGCACATGAGTGGGGAGAATGATGATGGCCGAACAGAATTTCCGTGAATTTGTGAAGCGCAAGGCCAAGCAGTTGCTGTCTGCTGAGGCAATAGATTAGGACAAGCAAAGAGATGTCTGGCTCCGAAAATTCAAGGAACTGTACGGGAAGATGGGAAACAGTCTTGAGCCTTTTGGGCAAGAAATCCAGACAGAGCACGCACTGATACAACTGAAAGAAGACTATCCAGACTGAAAACAGCGGTGTGGCTGAGGAATCAAGCCATGACAAGGCGCGAGGCGAGGTGGAGGTGCGGGCTGGTACATCACCACAACGCCGCCCGCATACCACCATTGTCCCATTCAGCGGAGAATCATTCCGAGATTTAATCATGGAAGTTTCAGGTGGCCAAGCACCATGCGGTCGTGGCAAGAGCCATCTACCTGTACGACACGGAGAACGAAGTCCGAACTGAACAGGAGGAAAGGGACGCGAGACTGGCACAGCTTCAACAAGGGATTCATGCACATCACCCCACCAAAGCAGAGCCAGGACCAATTTCACGGATCGTAGGAGTCTCCAACGAGAACGCTCCTCCCCGTGCAGCACCACAATCCCTGAGGCCGGAATGTTAAAAGCTGCGTATCGGCATTCGCCTCGTGTCCGCAGCCTGTGCATTCGAATTGCGACGGTGACCCCGGTCCTGTCGTTACCTCGGCCCACCCTGTACTCGGAACAGAGCTGTTCAACCCGGATTCAGCTTTGACGTTGGAGACGGGGTTCTGCACGGCGCCAGTAGCACTGGCGGTCATTCCCTGAGGATCGAGTTTCTCCAACACCAGGAGACGAGTTGTGCTGGCGACGGCTCTGGTAAGCCGGTGCCGCCAGGTGTTGCCGATGTTTCGGACTCTGCGGTACAGCTTCCTGATTCGCAACCTGGTCCTGTGGCGGCGGTTGGACACCTTGGGCTGAGGTGCCGGTGTATCTCGGACTGCCATCGCTGTAGACCACCCACCTGTCCACAGTTGCGGTTCATGGCGGCCACCATGTCAGGCTCGGGACCTGGAGGTCGGTCTACCCTGTAGCAGACGATGGCATACCACTTGCCCGCCTCAAAGACCACGTCAACCTTCACGGGCTGACCCTCGGGATAGGGGTTGCCACCGTGGCGTCGTAACCCTACAAGGCCAATGCCAGGCCAGATAACCTGAGGTGGTCTCCCTTGATCCACACCCCCCGTCAGGGATGGTGAACCGAGGGTTGTCCCGGCCTCCGGCCTTAAAGCGGGGCTCTGGCAACAGCAGAGGAATACTCCTTCAGCCAGGGGGAACTCCCCACTGTTGTGGAGTTCAGTGAAACCCTTGCACAACGAGAAGAAGCGGACGGACGGCTTGGCCTGGTGCTCGGGATTTTCCTGATGGAGTTGGTAGGCCTCCTGGTTCCTGGCCAGGAAGCAGTTCCAGACCAAGCGGCAGGTTCCCGCCAGACTAAATAACTGCCGTGCTTTTCTGGCAAAGCCAGGTAGAAGCCGGTAGCGGACATTGCGGTAGTTGAAAGATGGACTGGTTTCAGTCGCCACACTTTGGCCCTGCTCCATAAAACTGGCGGATGCAGCCAGGGGGCAAACCATGGAGTCAAGTACTTAATTACCGACAACAATTACTGCTTGATGCTTGGAAGAGTCGTTACATCATAATAGAAAAACCGGCTGGAGATATATCTGCGGCGCATTCGACAAAAAGCAATGGCTCTTCAAGAAATATATTTCTTGAAGAGCCATCAAAAGTCTATCCTGGCATTGAGTTATTTTCGCAAGGGGCTACCCCCTAACTATCGTCACCGCTGCAGCGTTTCACAACCGAGTTC
>MWLD01000057.1 GCA_002018045.1 Candidatus Synechococcus spongiarum LMB bulk15M | reverse complement strand
GGATCCGCGTCGTGGTGACCCGAATCGACGTGACATGCCCCTCCACGCAGCGGGAGAACCCCAGATTCAGCAACGCCTTCTTCCCCTCCTCCACCGTGACGCTGGACGGACCGAGCGTCACCCGTATCGTCCCCTCCGGCGTGCCCGTGCCGAAACCTCTGCTAGCGAAGTGAGCTTCCCCACTGGGGGAGACCACTATGCGCTTCGGCCAAACCCGCACCTGGTAGGCCTGGCCGTTGGTCAGGCCGGTGATCGTGTAGCTGGTCGCCAGGTTGCTGTCGCTGTAGCCCGCGTCCACCCACTCGGTGGCCGGGTCCGTGCCCACGGCCGCGTCGTCGTCCACGGTGGTCGAGGTGGTGTAGGCCACCTCGTAGACGGTGGGCGCCCCTCGGACGATGGTGCCGCCGGAGAAGTTAAGAGTCCAGGACAAAGCCAGCGTTTCGTCGCCCGGCGTCACGACCAGGTTGGCGATAGCGGCAGGTGCTTTCACTACCGTCCAGATCGTTTCGTTGCCCGTGTAGGCGCTGCAGACCGGGTTACAGGCGCGAATCGTCACCCGGTACTGGGTGCCGTCCTCAATCGTCAGGCCGGAACTGTCGCTGTCGATTGTCAGGCTCGTTGTCGTCCCGTCCGGCGTGCGCGCCGTGTAGCGTAGATTGCTGACGGTCCTGGTCGCCACGTCGAACGCCACCTCATAGTACGTGGGGGCGGCGGAACCGGTCGAGGTCGAGGCCGTCCAGGTGACGGTCAATGACTCCTCCTCGGCCGACGTGGAAAGATTGGTCGGCGCCGCCGGGGGCGCCTTGGGCGTGCCCGTCCCGAACACCCAAGCTCCGTTGCCGTTGCTGGTCTTCGCTCGCACACGCACCCGGTAGGTGGTGCCGTTGCTCAGGCTTGCTATCGCCTGCGTGGCCGTCGTGCCGCTGCGGGTCACCGCCAGCCAGCCGGTCGCAGCCGTGGCCGTATTGCCCGTCTGCACCGTCGCATCGTCCGCCACTGCATCGCTACCCGAAGACGCAGCCGAGGTGTAATGCACATCGTACCCCGTCACCGTGCCCGTGGGCGCGGTCCAGCTCAGATCCAGCTTCGCGTTCCCCGGCGTTACCGTCAGACCCGTGGGTTCGCCGGGGACGACGGAGCCGTTGACGCGTATCTGGAACGCCCTGTTCGCGTTGTTACTCCATACAATAGGGCTATTGTCGGGGAAGTAGTTATAACGCAGCGTGTTCGCGATGCTCCACCCGGCCAGTCCGCCGGAATCCTCGCTTGCCGAGGACGTAAGACTTGCTGTGGTACTGGCTGTGGCGAGATGTCCGGACCCTCTGCTCGGTCCTCTGTAAAATACAACAAAATAACTGGTGTTCGCCGAAAGCACGGTGTTCGCCGGGGCCGTGAAGGTGAGAGTATTTACCCCGGCTGGCTGGATCGCTGGTCCCGTCAAGTCGTGTAGTTTGGCATTCGGCGTACCGCTGTTGCTGGAAGACCAGAGCTCCACCACAACAATTCGACGATTGGCATCCTGACGTGATAATTCTATTTCGACGCTGTTGAGAATGTAACCCTGAGAGCTGCTTCCCGTAGTGAACTGTTGAGCTAAATTCGCGTTGTCCAGGGATAGTAACTGCTCCCAAGTCGCCCGTCTCCCAGATACTATTCTTTGCGGATTGTAGGCCCCATAAAAAGTATCATCCGTCGTCTGCCCCAAGTTGCTCACCAGCACGTCCGCGGCAGCCGGCGCGGGGGCGACCAGCGAAAGCGCGCCGAGCAGCAGCGCAGTGGGAGCAACAACCAGGCCGGGGGCAGCAGTGAACAGGCCGGGAACGGCCAGCAACAGCGCCAGCAGACGGCGGCGGAAACAAGCCCCACCAGCGGAACGCGCTTCAGCCCTGGACCGGGAGCCTGTTGAAGATGTGGGGGCCAGACGAGGTGCGCCAGCTTCCCGTTGGACGCACCTCATGACACACCACCCCCGGTGTGCTGGACCTCTGGACCTCTGGACCGCTTCTACTCCTTCCGTACTCCTTACTGGTTACGAAAGACACGTTTCTAACATTCTTTTTACTAGCCGTCAGGTCTTCTCTCTCTCCATCCACACCCCATGGGACGTCTTCGCCAAGATGCACCAGCTTCGGATCCGGATTGTTCATGGGCTTCATGGGCGCTTCTGGGCAAAGTCAAAAACGGCTTGCCCATCCTAAGGCCGGAGTTGCTCCTTCTGTCAATCGTTCTTCTCCCTTCCTGCCGATACAGGCCGGGCCAGGCGGAAGGCGCAAGTTTCGGGGCGCCCTGGTGTTTTCGGGGTTTCCTTGTGGACACTTCCCAAGCTGTCATGGCTTTGTGGTAGGGATGTTCCAATTTGAGACGGGTTCGAGGTTGAGGGAGCTTTGGCGCTGATGCATCGGTTTGCCGGGTCCGCTTGCCGAACGGCCCAGGGCCGTTGCAGGCTGAATCCAGTTGGCCGAGGCAAGGATGCCGGACGTTATCTGCTGCGGAGAGGCGCTGGTGGATCGCCTGGGTCCACCGGGGGGAAACCCGGCCGAGGGTGGAGAAGACCGCTTGGGCGGCGCCCCCGCCAACGTGTGTTGTGGACTGGCCCGGTTGGGCACGTCAACCGGTTTTCTGGGCCGCCTGGGGCGGGACGCTATTGGTACAGCCTTTGCCCGACTCTTTCAAGAGCGGGGGGTGGACCGGCAAGGGGTGCAGTGGGACGAGCAGCGCCCCTCCCGAATTGTGCTGGTGCAGCGGCAGCACAACGGCGAACGCAGTTTCAGGGGATTCCTGGGGGATGCCGGCGCAGGCTTTGCCGATACGGCCTTCGCCCCGGACCGGATCCCGGCCACCCTGTTCCGGTCTGCCCGCTGGCTGCTGTTCGGCACGATCCCCCTGGCCAGTCCCACGGCGGCGGCGGCGTTGGAGCAGGCTATGGCCATGGCGGAAGACCGGCAGGTGCGGTTGGCTCTGGACGTGAACTGGCGACCCACGTTCTGGCGCTGCGATGCATCCATGGCCCGACAGCGGATTCGTCCCTTGCTGGAGCGGGTGCAAGTGCTCAAGCTGGCGGTTGAGGAAGCAGAGTGGCTGCTGGGTGAGCGGGATCCTCAGGCCATTGGTCTGGCGCTGCCGCAACAGCCCGCCGTGGTGGTGACCGCCGGTGGGGACGGCGCAACGTGGTGGATGGGGGGGAGCCGTGGGCAGCAGCCCGCCTATCCGGTGTCCGTGGTGGACAGCACCGGTGCGGGAGATGCCTTCCTGGCGGGGCTGTTGCACCAGTTGGTGACGCAACCCCGGTTACGACATCATCCCTCGGCGGATGCCGTTGACCGGGCCATGGCCTTTGCCAGCGCCTGTGGCGCCATGGTCTGCGCAGGGGCAGGCGCCATTGATCCCCAGCCGGAGGCAGGGGCCGTTGCCGCTTTCCTGGAGCAGCAGGGCTTTGCGGAAGGGCTGGGCCAGGGGCGGCTTCCCTGAACCACCGGGCTTGCCTGGCCGCCGGAGACCCGCAGCCAGGTGATCCGGCTTGTCCGCCCAGGAGGGGCTCTGTTATCTGCCTTGAGTTCGGAGACGTCCTGCCGCTGGACGGACGAGACGGCCTTCATGGCGCATGGCGAGATCCAGCCAGGGGGAGCGGGTCACAGGGGCGCTGATGGAGATGAGGTCAACGTCGCAGGAAACGTAGGCTCGCAATTGCCCGGGGCGGACACCGGAGACTTCCAGCACCAGGGTCTTCCCCCGCTGCCTGGCTGTGTGACGCAGCTTGGGAGCCAACTCCGCCACCGCCTCCGGGGTGAACTCATCCAGCAACACCCCGTCAGCGCCTGCGCCCACAGCCGCCTGGGCCTCGGCTTCCGTTTCCGCTTCCACAATCACTGCCACCGGCCACGGCGCCTGCGTCCGCACCCGCTGCAACGCGGGGACCACGCCACCAGCCCAGGCCAGGTGGTTTTCTTTCAGCATCACCGCATCGTCCAGGCCCATTCTGTGATTGAGGCCACCCCCACAACGGACAGCGTATTTCTCCAGGATCCGGAGACCGGGTGTGGTTTTGCGGGTGTCTACCAGGTGAATGCCGCTGCCCGCCAGTTGGTCCACCAGGTGGGCTGTGGCTGTGGCCACACCGGACAGGCGCATGGCCAGGTTCAGGGCCACCCGTTCACCCGCCAGAAGGGCCGCGGCAGGGCCGTGGAGGCGCAGGAGTTCCGTACCCGGGATCACGTCCTCTCCGTCCGCCGCCAGCACCTGCACGCGCACCGCCGGGTTCAGCAGCCGGAACAACTCCACGGCAAGAGGACCACCGCAAAAGCGGCCCGGCTCCTTGGCGCGCCAGACGGCACAGCCTTGCCCGTCCCCTACGGCGGCGCCACTGAGATCACCACGGCCCAGGTCTTCTTGTAGCCAGCGTTCTAGGCTATGGCGGAGTTCCGGGGTCCAGGACAGGACAGCCATGGGGAAAAGAGTGGCGCTGGAGCCATGGTGACCCATGCCCAGGTCCACACCCATGGGGCGTCGTGGGGCAACCCGGGAAGAGGACGTCTCTTCAGCCGCGGCTTTCTGGACAAGGAACTGAAACATACCCAGCCGTGGCAAGCACTGGATACCCGGCAACTGGAGACCGTCCGGTTGAAGTTGGAGGCCGTTGTCTCCGGTGTCAGCGCCGGGCTGGCGCTCAAGGTGGCAGACACCAGACGCAGGGTGATCCGGCCGGTGCTCCGTTGTCTGGGTTGGCGGCAGGGGCAACGACGTCGACCACCCCAACCGGGACACTCCCCAGGCCGGCAGCAGGACGGCCAAGCCCTGGTGGTGCTCAAGACAACGGCATGGCAAGCGGACCTGGACCAGGGCCACGGCCACCAACCGGCGCCGGCGGCCTGCATGGTGGCGGATCTGCGCAAGGAGGGACGGCCCCGCTGGGGCATCCTCAGCAACGGCAACTGCTGGCGGTTGTACGACGGCCAAGCCCGCTCCGTGACCCAGGGATTTCTGGACATCCACCTGCTCCAGGCGCTCCAGCAGCCTGACCTCCTGAAGCGGTTCGTGGTGTTTTTTCGCCCCCAGGCCCTGCGATGCCCCCCGGACGGCAACAGTTGGCTGGGGACCGCCTTGACCGCCCATGGACACCGTCAAGAGCGCATGGCCACTGCATTCATACAGCAGGCCTGCCGTCAGGTGTTCCCGAACCTGGCCACAGTCGTGGCTCAGGCTACCCCAACAGCACCCCGGGCAGCGGTGCGGGAGGCCAGCCTGATTCTTCTCTATCGCCTGCTGTTCCTTCTCTATGGAGAAAGCCGTGGCCTTCTGCACGTCCATGCAGCGGGCAACGGCTACAGTCTCCATGGCTTGGCCGCCCTGGTGAGCGAGACCCGGCGCAAGGGGCAGGGGACGGAGCAGCGCAGTTCCTGGACAACCATGGCCGCCCTCTTCCACGACACGGCCCACCGGCAACCGGGCCTGGGCCGACTGGGACAGCGCCTCTTCTCGACGCAACCGATGCCCCTGCTGGACAACCTGGCCTGCAAGGAGGAGACGGTGGCCCATGCCCTGACGGGGCTGTGCTTTGCCCGCAACGGTGAGCCCATCGATTATGGCGATCTGGCTGTGGAGCAGCTTGGCGCGTTGTATGAACAACTCATGGCCTTCCGGCTGAAGCGGGACGATACGGGCCGGATCACCCTGGAGTCCAGCAGGTTGTCCCGGAAGAGAGCCAGTTGCTATTACACCCCAAGGGGACTGGTGGATCTCGTTCTTCAGGAAACCGTTGCTCCATTGATGCACGGCCGCTCGGTCCGGCAATTGCTCCGTTTGAAAATTTGCGATCCCGCCATGGGCACGGGCAACGTTCTGACGGGTCTTCTGGATCGTCTCGGCGACGCTGTTTTTGCTGCCACCGCATCGAATCGTCCTTCATCCGTTGGCAACCATCAACCGGAAGCCCGGGATGCCTGGACCGTGCGCAATCTGGTGCTACAGCATTGTATCTACGGTGTGGATAAAGATCCCATGGCTGTAGATCTGGCGCGGATGGCGTTGATGCTCCACGGCGATTCCACTCATGCAGGACATCTTGATCGTCATCTGCACTGCGGCAACAGTCTGTTTGGTAGTTGGATTCGGGATGCCGTGAAGACGATTCGGGATGCAGACGGCTCCACAACGCTGCAGACATTGCTGCAATCCGGATGCAGAGCCACTGCCGCGATCACCACCATGGATACGGCAACGCTGCCCGGACCAGCCAGTGCAGAGCGTTGGCATGACCTGGAGAAAGCCAATGCACCGCTGGAAGCCGTTTTGTCTGCCATCCATGCAGGGCGTTGGTTGGGAGCAGCCTCAACCGGGGACATGGACATGATTCGCGACCTGTGGCGTGGTCGTTGGGGAAATCCCGTTCATGTTGTGACAGGCGTTGTTCCAGTCCCCGACCAGCGGCTGGGCCAACTCCTGGATCGGATGAACGCCATCGTTGCCGAAGAGAGGTTTTTCCACTGGCAATTGGCCTGTCCCGGCCTTTGGCCGGAGGGGGACGGCGAGCAGCGCAACGGCGGCTTTGATGCCGTGATCGGCAATCCGCCATGGGACAGGGTAAAGCTGCAACAGGTGGAATGGTTTGCGCAAAACTGCCCTGATATGGCGCGCGCACCCCATGCGGCGGCACGGCGGCAGCGCATTGCACAACTGCAACGTTTCCAGGATCCTCAAGCGGTGGCCTACGCCCATGCAGCAGCGCGTGCAGCCGCCCAATCCCGTGTGGCCAGATCCTGTGGAGACTATCCCCTGCTTTCCGGAGGGGATCTCAATCTCTATGCGCTCTTTGTGGAGCGGGCCATGGCGTTGGTCAAGCCCCATGGGCTGGTGGGAATGCTGACACCGTCCAGCTTGGTGTCCGGGAAAGCGGGGGCAGCCTTTTTTCGCCGTGTCGTGCAGGCAGGGGGTCTGAAAGTCTTGTACGACTTTGAAAACCGAAAGACCTTTTTCCCGGATATTCATGGATCGTTTCGGTTTTGCGTCTTTGTTGCCCGAAAGAATCCACAGAAGTCATTGCCGGACGGGGACGGGTATGTACGCCGTTACCCCTTGCGCACCAGTCCCTCTTCCGTGGTTGGCGCAGCCCACTGTGCGTTCTGCCTCAACAGCATCGCCGAGCTGAAGGACCCGGAGCGGCGGTTTCTTCTGCGTGCGGAAGACTTTGCCCGGGTCAATCCCAATACCGGCACCGCGCCCCTGTTTCGGACGCGTCGGGACGCTCGGATCACCACAGGGATTTATCGGCGCCTACCTGTACTGGTCAACCGATCGGGAGACACGGTCAACCGCACATGGCCAGTGACCTACCGGAGGATGTTCGATATGGGTTCCGATTCCCACCTGTTTCGCAGCACCCCTGAAGACAGCGGCTGGCTGCCTCTCTACGAGGGAAAAATGATGCAAGCCTTCGACCATCGCGCTGCCGACGTTGTGGTCAATCGGAGCAACATGTTTCGTCCGGGCCAGCAGCGTCTCTTGCAGAACTCCGAAAAGGCCAGTCCCGAGCGGCGACCACGCTGGCGGCATTATGTCCGTGTGGACACCAGGCATTGGTTCTGGCCCGAGGCATGGGTTGTTGCCTTTAAGGACATCACGTCCACAACAAACACGAGGACCATGATCGCAGCAATTCTGCCGCGCGCTGCCGTCAGCCATAAACTTCCTCTATTGTTATTGAACGGTCACATCGGCAGTCGGCCGTCCTGGGCTTGTTTTGTTCTCGCAAACCTCAATTCCATCGTCTTTGATTTCGTCGTCCGCCAGAAGCTGTATGGAACAAGCTTGACGCTCCATATTCTCGAGCAGCTCCCTGTTGTGCCGCCAGACCACTTCAACCTGCGGATCGGTTCCACCACAGTCGCTGCCATCATCAGGGCTACTGTGCTGGAACTCACGTACACCGCATGGGACCTCACCGCTTTTGCCCGTGATCTGGGCCATAGGGGACCACCCTTCATTTGGAATGCCCAGCGCCGTCTCCATCTGCGCGCAAGACTGGATGCCCTGTTTTTCCTCCTCTACGGCATAACCAGCGAGGAGGAGATGCGTTACGTTTACTCAACATTTCCCATCATGGAGAAGGAAGAGTTGGCAGCGTACGGTCACTACCGTTCCGTGGAGATGTGCCTGAAGGCTCTGAGGGCATTTCGGAGACTGGGACATGGTCCGCTGTCGTAAGGTGCTGTCCGGTCATCTGTTCCGACAGTCTAGCCGATCCGGGTTTCTCCGTGTAGGCTACGGCAGAGACCACATTCATGCACGGGCTCTCATGCTGTTACGATGAAGGTTCTCGTTTGACCCGCCCAGGATAGAGTTTCAGGATTGATGCCTGATCGGGCGATTAGCTCAGCGGTAGAGCGCCTGCCTTACAAGCAGGATGTCCCTGGTTCGAACCCTGGATCGCCCATCTGTTTCTCGCAATGCCTCTTCTGGCGACCTCGTTTGTAGATCGTGCCCAGGACGATGCGCAACCCAAGGAACTCTTCTGCTTTCCCCTGTGTTGCCCTGGCGCCAAAGCATGCTAGAGTTTGGAATGTCCAGGAATCCTATGTTCCAAGCAATGCTGACAAAAACAGAGCTTCTCAACAAAGTCCGTGAGCTTGCTGATGCCAGCAAATCGGATGTGGTCCGTGCCTGTGGCTATGTATCGACCACCAAAGATGGGCGTGAGCGCCTTAATTTCACGGCTTTCTACGAAGCAGTTCTTGATGCCAAAGGTGTGGAGATTGGGGGCGGCGGTGGCTCCAAGAGTGGCCGCAAGCTCAGCTTTATGACCAAGATTCAGGGCAACGGCAACCTGCTCATTGGCAAGGCCTACACCAAAAAGCTTGGCTTGAACCCCGGTGACGAGTTCGAGATCAAGCTGGGGCGGAAAAACATCCGCCTTGTTCCTCTGGGCAGCGAAGACGACGGCGGAGAGGAGTAATTGTTCGCCGCGTAACGCCTCAGGATCGGCTGTCCCCTGCCGCAGTACCGGCCTGTTGAAAAGCCTTCCTGTGTCAGGGGGAGCCGGGCCTGATACGGACTCGCTTTGCGGATGTCCGTGCTGCCTTGAGCAACGACAGACGCCACCGTTGGCGACGTTGAACGATGACGCAAACCCCTTCGCACGAATGATGCTCAAACACACAGAGCTTCTCGATAAGGTCCGTGAGCTTGCTGACGCCGGCAAAGAAGACGTCATCCGCGCCTGTGGCTACGTCACCACCACAAAGGATGGCCGGGAACGCCTCAATTTCATCGCCTTTTACGAAGCGCTTCTCCAGGCCCGGGGCGTGCAGATTGGCGCTGGATCCAGAAGGGACCGTACACTCGGCTTTGCAGCCAGGGTCCAGGCCAATGGAAATTTACTGATTGGCAAGGCCTATACCAGGCAGACGGGTTTGGCGCCTGGTGATCCGATGGCCATTGAGATCAGGGACGGTCATGTTATGCTCACCGTGCTGGAGCGGGGCAGGAACGTCGTGGATCAGCAGCCAGTGGATCAGCGGCCAGCGATGCCGCCAATGGGGCAATACGACCCCAAGCCAACGGAATCCCGCTGGCAGTCGGCTTGGGAGCAGTGTGATGCGTTCCACCCCGATCCCCAGGCGCCTGGACAACCCTATGGGGTGGTGATTCCGCCCCCTAACGTGACGGGCAGCCTGCACATGGGACATGCCTTTGAAGCGGCTCTGATCGACACCACGGTGCGGTTCAAGCGGTTGCAAGGATACAACACCCTCTGCCTGCCAGGAACAGACCACGCCTCGATTGCGGTACAAACTCTCCTGGAAAAACAACTGGAGCGGGAAGGAACCAGCAAAGACAAACTTGGCCGTGAAGCGTTCCTGGAGCGAGCCTGGTCCTGGAAACAGGAGAGCGGTGGAACCATCGTGACCCAGCTCCGTCGGCTGGGTTTTTCCGTGGATTGGCAACGGGAGCGCTTCACCCTGGACCCGGGACTCAGCCAGGCTGTACAGGAATCTTTTCTGAGGCTGTATGACAAGGGTTTGATTTATCGCGGGGAATATCTGGTGAATTGGTGCCCTGCCTCAGGCTCGGCTGTGAGTGACTTGGAGGTGGAGATGAAAGAGGTGGATGGACATCTCTGGTATTTCCGCTATCCCCTCACCGACGGTTCCGGCCACCTGGAGGTGGCCACCACCCGACCCGAAACCATGCTGGGGGATGTGGCGGTTGCGGTGAATTCCGGCGATGAGCGCTATGCACCATGGGTGGGACGTACCCTCACTCTGCCGCTTGTGGGTCGCGAGATTCCCATCGTTGCTGATGATCACGTGGATCCCCAATTCGGCACCGGATGTGTAAAGGTGACCCCGGCCCATGACCCCAACGACTTTGCCATCGGTCAGCGCCATGGCCTGCCCCTCGTGACAATCATGGGCAAAGACGGGCGCATGAGTGAAGCCGCAGGCCAATTCCGTGGCCTGGACCGCTTCGAGGCACGGCAAGCCGTTGTGGCCGCTCTGGCCGCTGAACAGGCCCTGGTAAAAGTGGAAGACTACCGTCACACTGTTCCCTATTCCGACCGGGGCAAAGTTCCGGTGGAGCCACTGCTGTCCACGCAGTGGTTTGTCCGTACCCAACCTCTGGCTGAGGCCTGCTTGACCGCCATAAACCAAGGCCAGCCTCGCTTTGTTCCCCAGCGTTGGGCCAAGGTGTACAAGGATTGGCTCATGGAGATCCGCGACTGGTGCATCAGCCGCCAGTTGTGGTGGGGGCATCGCATTCCAGCCTGGTTCGTGGTGAGTGAAACCGACTCCCGGTTACGAAGTGACACACCCTATGTGGTGGCCCGTAACGCAACCGAAGCCCACCAGGAAGCGCAGCGGCGTTATGGTCCCAACGCAAAACTTCAGCAGGACGAGGACGTTCTGGATACCTGGTTCTCCAGCGCGCTTTGGCCCTTCTCCACCATGGGCTGGCCGGATGAGGAGAATGCAGACCTGCAGCGCTGGTATCCCAATAGCACACTGTTCACCGGGTTTGACATCATCTTCTTCTGGGTGGCTCGAATGACGATGATGGCCTCGGCCTGCACCAATACCATGCCCTTCGCGGATGTATACATTCACGGCCTGGTGCGGGACGAGCAGAATCGCAAGATGAGCAAATCCGCAGGCAACGGGATTGATCCCCTGGTGCTCTGTGAGCGCTATGGGGCAGACGCCCTGCGCTTCTCCATGGTGCGGGGCGTGGCCGGAGCAGGGCAGGACATTCGCCTGGATTTCGACCCCACCACACAGACGTCCAACATCGTTGAGGTCTCGCGGAACTTTGCCAACAAGTTGTGGAATGCCACCCGCTTTGCCCTCCTCAATCTGGATGGGGCCACCCCCGCATCCCTTGGCCAGCCGGACCCTGCCAGGCTCTTGATCGCAGATCGCTGGATCCTTTCCCGTCTGGTGCGCACCAGTCGGACCATGTCAGAGAAGCTGGACAACTACGGCTTGGGAGAAGCTGCCAGACTCCTCTATGAATTTGCCTGGAACGACGTATGCGACTGGACCATCGAGTTGCTCAAGCGGCGCCTCAACGGCAGCAATCCGGAGGATCGCCACACGGCCCGGCAGGTTCTGGCTTTGGTGATGGAGCAACTGCTGGTGCTGGTGCATCCCTTCATGCCCCACATCAGCGAAGAGCTCTGGCATCGGCTGACTGGTGTTCCCGACCACACTTTTCTGGCCCTGCAGCAGTGGCCCCAGTTGGATCCAGCCCACGTCAACGATCACCTGGAACAGCAGTTTGCCGCACTCATCGACGCCGTTCGCGTGGTGCGCAACCTGCGGGCAGTGGCGGGCTTGAAACCCTCCCAGACTGCGGACGTGCTCTTTGTGAGCGACAACGAAGCACTGTGTGGACTCCTACGGGAGGCCCAAGCGGACATTGCCGGCCTCACCAGGGCCGGGACGGTGGACATCAGCACCACCTCCGTGAACCTGCCCCGCTGTTTGAGTGCCGTCAGTGGTGAATTACAAATTCTCCTGCCGGTCGGTGGTCTTGTGGATGTGGACGCCCTGCGGGGTCGTCTGCAGAAAGATCTCGGAAAGGCGGAGAAGGAGATCACCGTTCTTTCCGAGCGCTTGCGCAATCCCGGATTTCTGGATCAGGCTCCCCGGGAGGTGGTGAGCAAGATGCGCTCTAGTCTGAACGAGGCTCAGCAGCAGCACCGCCTGGCCCAAAGTCGTCTGACCTCCCTGGACTAAGGGCAGTCCTGCCCCAGCCTGGACAAGGCTGAGCCGATCTCGGTTCCCCACCACGAACGCCATGCCGTCCCTTATCGCACACGTTGAAACCTTCCTCAGGGAGCTAGGCCCGGTGGGCTGGATCCTGTTTATTGCCCTGTACGCCCTGGCTGTCACCTTCTATGTGCCGGGATCGGTGCTGACCCTGTTGGGTGGCGCGTTGTTTGGGCCGCGGCTGGGGGTGTTGGCAGTGCTGGCGGGCGCCTTTCTCGGTATGGCTGGCAACTGGTTTCTTACGCGCCAGTGGCTACGTCCCTGGGCTCAGAGGAAACTGGAGCAGAATCCACGCTTGCAGCGGCTGGAGCAGGTGCTGAGCCGGGACGAGGGTTGGAAGTTGGTGGCGCTTCTGCGGTTGTCGCCACTGTTTCCCTTTGTTTTGATCAACCTGGTGTGTGCCCTCACCAGCAACCTTCGCTTCCCGAGCTACATGGCGGCCTCGGCCGCCATCCTTCCTGGCACCGTTCTCTACATCTACATCGGCGACACAGTCCGCCAGGGTTTGACGTTGGATGGTGGCCTGGAGCAGTCTCGATTTTTTCTTCGGATCCTTGGAGTGGCAGCCACCTTTGCCGTGGTTTGGCTGGTGGGACGCACAGCCAGCAGGGTGCTGAAGAAACAACTGAGTGAAACCGACACCTGATCAGGCTGCGCGGAAAAAGTTGCGAATGCCGCGGCTGACGGGGGCCAGGACAACGTCGCGGAGGACGGCAACGACCACAAACCACGCCAGACGCAGGCGGGCCACGATTCCGCGCCGCTGAGACAACTGAGCGTACTTGGCGCGACCACACTCGGTTTTGATCCAGCGTTCAATTCCTTGGTCCATGGGTTGACGGAGAACTGCCTTTAGTGTGCCGCAATTTTCGTCAAGCGGACGCAGGCTCCAAGTGCTGCAACAGAGCTGCCTCATCCAGAATCACCAGCCCAAGGGCACAAGCCTTGTCCAGCTTGCTGCCCGGATTGGCGCCCACCACCAGATGGGTGGTTTTCCGGCTGACGCTACTGGTCACGGCTCCGCCTGCCGCCTCAATCCGCTTCTCGGCCTCGGCCCGGCTGAAGGAAGATAAGGTGCCGGTGAGAACAAATGTCTTGCTGGCGAGTGGCCCTGCAGGAGATGGGGTCGTATGGTTGGCTCCGGAGGACTCCAGCGTCCGGCCTGGTTTGTCTGCCGCCCTCCGCAACGAGGCCAGTGAAGTCTTGTCCTGGCGCTGAGGCCTGGGCTGGACCAGGCCGGACAAGAGTAACGCCTCCAGATCATCGCAACGCGCCAGGATCCGGGCCAGGACGGTGCAGTCCGCCAGGGCGCGGTGTGCGTCCCCGATCTGTACGTCATGGGCGCGGGCAAGATCCTTCAAGGACACCCGCCGCCCGGGCCGCAGACCCGGTTGTGACGGCCATGGGGCTGTACAGGTGCATATCCAAGGCAATGTCACGGCAGGCAGGGGTGGGCGACCAAACCAGCGGCGATCAAAGCTGACGTTGTGGGCCACCGCCACATCAGCGTGTTGGGCCATCACCTGAAACAACTCCAGTGTCTGCTGCCATGGCTGTGGCCGCTGGCTGGCTTTTGGTGGAATCCTGTTGATCCGTTGAGCAGGATTCCTGTCAACGGGAAGCAGCGTAGACACTTGGCTGAGGATGGTGCGCAGGGACACGGAGAACAGCACGGCTCCCAACTCGATACAGCGGTGCTTCTCAGGACTCAGCCCCGTGGTCTCCAAGTCCAGGATCAGCAGGGTTTCAAGGCTGGGCGGCTGGGTTGTGGTCATCAGCAGGGCTTGCTTCACTCATATATTTCATCAAAGGGAGATCCGGGTTCGGCGGAGCCAGGTCTTGTTGCTGGCAGTTCAAGCGCTGCAAGAGCGTGTCTTCGTCGAGAATCTCGATGCCAAGGGCATGGGCCTTATCCAGCTTGCTGCTCGGATTGGCGCCCACCACCAGATGGGTGGTCTTCTTGCTGACGCTATTGGCCACTGTTCCTCCTGCCGCCTCAATTCGCTTCCGAGCCTCGGCCCGGCTGAAGGAGGATAAGGCGCCGGTGAGAACAAACGTCTGGCCGGTGAGTGGTCCTGCGAGCGTCTCGGAACGCTGGCCATGAAGCGAAAAGCCAACCCGGGCAAGGCCAGCCAGCAGCTTTTGGTTGGCCGGGTTGGCCAGCCACTGCTGCAGGGCAAGGGCAATTTTGTTATCAACGCCTGGAAGATCCTCCAAAAGACGTTCGTCAGCACCCTGGAATTGCCGGGTCACCGCAAAAGCCTCTATCAGATCCTCCGCCGAGGGGAAGACATCGGCCAGGATTCGAGCCTTTTCCGGACCCACGTCGGGAATGATGCAGAACACATCTTTCCGAGAGGTTTCCCCGAAGGCTTTCAACATCAAGCGCTTCCGATTGTCTGAACTGCTGAGCCACTTTTGCAGTTTCAAGGCAAGTCCTTCGGCAATTCCCATCTTTTTTCTCTTCTCCTTCTTCCGAAGAGCATCCAACATCGGCACATCGGCACCCTGGAATTGCCGAGTCACTGCAAATGCCTCACTCAGGTCCTCCGCCGAAGGGAAGGCATGGGCCAACACTTTGGCATTGGCACTGCCCACATGGGGAATCCCCAGGCCGTAGAGAACACGATGCCACGGCTGCTGCCTGGAGGCCTCCAGCGACTGCAACAGACTTCGGGCCGACGGCGCAGCCCAGCCCTCCAATGCCGCCAGATCGGTCTCTCGGAGTCTATAGAGATCATCAATGGTGTGAACCAAGCCATTCTCTACCAACTGCTCAACGCCCTCACGTCCAAGGCCGTCAATGTCCAGGGCATCCCGGCTGACCCAGTGGCGGAGAGCACCACAGAGGATTGCTGGACAACTGCTATTGACACAGCGGGTGGCGGCCTCCAGTCCGGCCAGAGACTTGAGGAGCGACGCCTTGAGATTGGGGCAACGGTCCAGGAGATGTTGATTGGCTGAATCCGACAGCCACTGCCGTAGCGCGGCTTCCTTCGATTCCCGCACCAGGAGAGAGGCGCATTTGGGGCAGTGACGGGGAAAGGTCAAGGGGCGTCCAGGGGGCAGGGCACAGGGCACCATTGCCACCACCTCGGGAATGACACCTCCCGCCTTGCGCACCACAAAGGTGTCTCCCTCCCGTAGCCCTTCCCCTCGGGTGAGTTCGTCGATACGCGCCACATTGTGAAGCGTAGCCCGCGCCACGGTGCTCCCGTCCAGTTGCACAGGGTCAAATTCCGCCACCGGTGTAACAACCCCTGTACGGCCCACCTGCGCCACAAGGCGCCGCAGGGTGCTCCTGGCTTCCACTTGGCTGAATTTCATGGCAACAGCCCAGCGGGGCGCCCTTTGCGTGTTGCCTGCCTGCTGCTGAAGGGCCAGGTCGTTCAGCTTGACCACCACGCCGTCCGTTCCATAGGGAAGGCGGTGGCGCCGAAGGTTCCAATGCCGGTAAAACCGCTCTACGTCTGCCAGGTTGGAGCAGTGCCGGGCATGGGCGTCGGTTTTGAATCCAGCCGCAGCCAGCCAGTTCAGGGCCTCCAATTGCCGGGGGGGCTGGGGCTGCTCCGGCGAGAGGTGAAGGCCATAGGCCACAAAATCCACCTTGCGGCTGGCCACCACCTGGGGGTCCAACTGGCGCAAGGTGCCTGCGCAAGCGTTGCGGGCATTGGCAAAGGGGGTCTCATCCTGTTGGCGGCGCTGCTGGTTGATGGCGGAGAACGTGGCCTCCGCCAAAAACGCCTCACCACGGATTTCTGCCCAGGCTGGTGGTTCCGTGCATCGTAGCCGTAGGGGAATGGAGCGAATGGTGCGGACACTGGCGGTGATCTCCTCTCCCCGCTGACCGTCTCCCCGTGTGGCCCCCTGTACCAGCAGGCCATGCTCATAGCGCAAGGCCAAGGCCACCCCATCCACCTTCAACTCACAGGAATAGGCCAAGGGTTGGTCAGGGGAGCCGTCAAGACGGGGTCGCAGCCGCCGCTCCCACTTCGGCAGCTCCTCCACGGCAAAGACGTTGTCCAGGCTGAGGAGAGGAATCCTGTGGACGACGCTGGGAAAACCAGCCTCCACCGGCTCACCCACCCGCTGGGTGGGGCTGTCGGGTTGCACCAAGTGGGGATGGCTCTCCTCAAGCGCCAGTAACTCTTGATAGAGGCGGTCATACTCCTGATCCGGCAGGATCGGTGCCGCCAGAACGTAATAGGCGTGACTGGCTTGATTCAACTGCTGCCGCAGGGCTTCTGCCCTGGCCTCGGCCGCAGCAGGGGAGGTGGGGGACAAGCTCAAGGCGGTGTGGCTGTCTGCGTCAAAGCTTAAGGATGCGTTCAATGCGCCAATCCTTACCCACCTTGATGAAGGTGAAATCCAGGGGAAGGACCTGCTTTTTGTCTTCGGAGTTGAGCCTCACGGTCAGCGTGATCTGTCCCTCCTGGACGCGGGGACGACCGGATTTGAGATTGCGGTAGCGCTTGAGATCCAGGCCGGAGAGGAAGCGAATGAAGTTCTGGCGATTCACATGGAGCCGATAATTCTTCGTGGTGAGCAGGTAGGCAGCGTCAACACGTCCCCGCGCCACCTGGTTGAAGAATTGCTTGATCAGGGGGTTGATGCCTCGGGCGCTGACGATGAGGCGGATGGCGCTGATCAACCAATAGGTGAGAAGCGCTGCGAGGGCTGCCAGAAGGACCTTCACCCCGTACTCTCGCAATAGAGTCATGTCCATGGACCAGGCAGCAGCGGCGCAAGGAAATTGTGCCGGACGGCTGGCCCCTCCGGGGGCTAGGGTTAAAATCAGGGCCTGGAGGACATGGGACATGGGACATGGGCATAGCGTTCCTGCCACCGTTATTCCATCGCTACAACCAGACGTTCTTCGACCAAGCCATTCCCTACGACCAACTGTGCCTCGGTTGGAGCCGCCGCATGAGCCGTGCTGCAGGTTCCTATCGTCGCCGTGGCGGCCTTGCGGCGATTAACCTCTCTTTGCCCGTGCTGTCACCGTTGCCCACATCGGCCACCCACAGCACACTGGTCCACGAGATGATTCACGCGTGGGTGGATCTGGTCCTTCACCGACGGGAAAGCCATGGCCCCTGTTTTCACGCCAAGATGGAGGACATCAACGGCCGGAGAACGGGGCTGACCGTCAGCGTTCGGCACCGTTTTCCCATCCCCCGGACCCCGGCATCCTGGCAAGCCCGTTGTGAATGCTGTGGAACCGTCACCCCCTATCAACGACGCGTAAAAGGCCTGGCCTGCCGAGCCTGTTGCAGGCGTTTGAACGGAGGGCGCTGGGATCGACGCTTCCTTTTGCGGTTTGAACGGCATCCCGCAGGAGGTCAGCAGGACCAGGCAAGTGTGGGCTAGGCTGACAACCATCATGACGCAAGATGTCTACCGTCGCCGCCCTGGTCACGTCCTGGGCAATCTGGTGGAGGCCGGCCGTGATCTTGTTCACGGCGCCGCCGGCGCCAGACCGGGATCACAACGCCGCAGGAACGGGGGGGGGATCAGCCAGGTGAGCCGCTGGGTAGGAGAGGGAATCAACTGGCTTCTGGAGGAGGATTCCAACAGCTCGGCACAGGAGACGACGTTGCGGGAGCCACAATCCCCGATTCACGGGCGGAGGAGCAGCAGAACCGGCCGAACGGCCAATCATGCGGCAGCGGGCACGGAGCCGCCCTGGTCCAACCCGGGGAACGACGGTTTACGGCGGCGTCCTCTGCAGGTGATTCCCCACCCTGCCCCACCCCTTCTTCCGCAAGCGGAACCTTCCCCGGATCGGTGGCAAGAGACCCCATCCGCTGCCGTCAAGCCCCGCCAACCGTTCGGCAATCAGGATGCATCAGGATCACCCCGCCGAGATGGGGGTAGTGGTCTGTCGCGCCCCCGGCCTCGCTCCAGCCGTCGCATTCAGCCAGGGGGACAAGACAGTTGACAACATCGTGGGTAACACGATCGGCAAGACAATCCCTCCCTACACTGCTTCCACCTGAAGGGTATACAGCGGCGCAATGAGTCATCTGGTTGTGGTTGGCTTTCCCACGGTGAATGAAGCCGAGGATGTGCGGAGGGAGTTGGCAGGTCTCCAGCAGCAGCATCTGATCTCCCTGGAGGATGCCGTTGTGGTGGAGAGGGACAAGCAGGGCCACGTCCACCTGCGGCAAGCCGTGAACCTCACAACCGCTGGCGCCATCAGCGGTGGGTTCTGGGGATCACTCGTTGGGTTGATCGTGCTGAACCCCCTCCTGGGCGCCGCTGTGGGAGCAGGGGTGGGCGCCGCATCAGGGGCCTTGGCGGATATGGGCATTAACGACGAATTCATGCGGGAGTTGGGACGCACCTTGCCAGAAGACAGTGCCGCTCTTTGTCTTCTGGTACGCACGGTCACCGTGGATCGTGTGCTGGAGAAACTGCAGAGCCATGCCCCACACACCAAACTTCTGCACACAAGCCTCAGCCATGTGGACGAGCAAAAGCTTCGCGACGTCCTGGATCCAAGCAAGCGTCCCCAAAAGACAGAGGCAGAAGTAGAAGGCTCAGCATCCAACGAGCACCATGATCCATAGTGCTCTGCGTCCAATCCGGACGGTGCAATCAGGAAGACAACAACATGTGCGTTACCCTATGCTAAGTTTCATGGGAAGGATACACAGTCTGCCAGCCATGGGCTCCACCAACGTCACCATTTCAACTCCCAGCAAAACAGCCGAGATTGCAGCAGCCACACGGGCGCTTCATCAGCGCCGCGCCAGACAACCGTTGTTTAACGATCCCTATGCCTTGGCCATGTGCGGAGATTTCTGGCGTCGCGTGGTCTCCAGCGAATGGCTCTCCAATTTGGTGGTGGACACACTTTTGAAAACCACGTCAGGCATCATGCCAGTCGTCTACACACGGGCCCGTTTCGGTGAAGATATCCTGGAGGCCGCTATCAAGGAGGGGCTGGATCAATATGTGATTGTGGGGGCAGGATATGACACATTTTCTGCAAGACGTCCTGATCTCATGGACAAGCTGACTCTCTATGAACTGGACCAGGCCGCCACGCAGCAATCAAAGCGGGAGCGCATGAAAGCAGCGGGAATAATAGAACATGAGAATGTGTGCTACGTGGAATCGGATCTCAATCGAGAGAAACTCCATGAGGCTCTGGCACGGGTCAATTTCGACACAACACGTCCTGCTTTGTTTTCCTGGTTTGGTGTTACATACTATCTGGAGATGGAGTCAATCAAAGAAACACTAATCAGCATTTCTTCCCATATGGCGTCTGGATCAGCGGTCATGTTTGATTATCTTGCCGATCCGGAGTTAACTCCTTATGGATTTATTAGAATGCAAGAAAACAGTGCCAACTTTGTTGCCAAGCGTGGAGAACCATGGCTTTCCAGTTTTGTTCCGGATAAATTACCTGAATTTCTTAATGAGTTGGGCTATGAAACAGCGAATCACTTGAAACCGGAAGAAGTTGGAGCTCGTTATTTTTCTGAAACAGATAATATCACGTATCCTGCTTTTATGGGGCTTTATCATGGAGTTGTACGCAAGACAGAGAGAAGTTGAGAGTTGGGCTAGTTGGCCAGCAGAGGCTTCAGATAACGACCCGTATGGCTGTGAGGATGCTCGGCCACTTGCTCAGGTGTTCCACAGACCACCTGCTTTCCACCACGATCTCCCCCTTCAGGACCCAAATCAATCAGCCAGTCGGCGCAGCGTATCACATCTAAATTGTGCTCAATTATAATGATAGAGTTTCCTTTATCCACCAAGCGTTGTAAGATATTCATTAGCGTATGAACATCGTAAAAACTGAGGCCAGTTGTGGGCTCATCAATGAGATACAGGGTTTTTCCCGTGGCCCGTTTTGAAAGTTCCGTTGCCAACTTTATGCGCTGCGCTTCCCCGCCAGAAAGTGTGGGGGCAGACTGTCCCAACCGCATATAACCTAAACCAACATCCACCAAGCTCTGTAGCCGCTGCACAGCGGGTGGGATCGATGAGAAAACATCCTTAGCTTCTTCAATGGTCATTTCTAAAATATCGGAAATTGAATGATTTTTATAACGGACTTGTAGAGTTTCTCGATCATATCTTTTACCTTTACAAACATCACATTGAACATAGACATCAGGTAGGAAATTCATGGAGATTACATTGACACCCTGTCCACCACAGGCCTCGCAGCGTCCACCTTTAACATTAAAGCTAAATTGACCAGCCCGGTAACCTCTGGCTTTTGCCTCAACGGTAGCTGCAAAACACTGACGAATCCCATCAAAGGCTCCCACGTAGGTGGCCGGGTTGGAGCGTGGCGTGCGGCCAATGGGGGATTGGTCAATCACAATCACCTTGTCCAGCGCCTGGACTCCCTGGAGCGCACCCAAACCATCGGGGAACGGTGTCCTGTGGCCCAACCGGTTTTCCAGGGCGGGCTGAAGGAGTTCGTTTACCAAGGTGCTTTTGCCACTACCACTCACTCCCGTAATACACACCAGCCGTCCCAGAGGAATATCAACGTTCAGGTTTTTCAAGTTATTGCGATGACAGTTGATCATCCGGAGACACCGTCGGTTACGGTTGCGGCGCTGCTCCGGTGTGGGGAGACGGCAACGACCGGATAGATAAGCTCCTGTTAAGGAATCCTGACTGGTCAATACATCATCAATGGAACCGGAAGTAATAATTTTCCCTCCGTGGACACCCGCTCCAGGACCAATATCCACCAAATAATCTGCGGCTCTGATTGTTTCCTCGTCATGCTCCACAACAATGAGGGTGTTCCCCAGATCCCGTAGTTGGAAGAGGGTTTGCAAAAGACGACGATTGTCTCGCTGGTGTAGTCCAATGCTAGGCTCGTCCAGTACATAGAGTACACCGGTTAACCCGGAGCCTATTTGGGTGGCTAGACGAATCCGCTGCGCTTCGCCACCAGAGAGAGTGACGGCGGCACGATCCAGGCTCAAATAGTCTAATCCCACATCCAGAAGAAATCGGAGGCGAGCCTGAATTTCAACCAGGACCTGCTTGGCAATCTGCAGTTGGCGGGGTGTCAGCAAGGGGGGTGATTGCTCTTCCTCCATGCCCCCTAATCGCTCAATACTGGCCAGGCACCGGTCAATGGTCATACTGGTCAGATCGTGAATGCCGTAAGGCCCAACCAGTACGGACAAGGCCTCTGGGCGCAGGCGTCGTCCGGAGCAGCTCTTACAGAGGACAGCTTCTCGATAGTGTTCAAGCTTCTGGCGCATGGCCTCGGAGCCGGTCTCCTGATACTGGTTCTCCAACATGGCCAGCACACCATGAAACTTTCTTTTATAGCCTTGGCTAGAACGGTATCGACTATCTCCATGAACAAGAATTAAATCTTTCACGCCATAGAGAATAGCTTCCTGTTGTGTGGAATTGAGTTGACACCAAGGTGTCTGTAAATCAAATCCAAGACCCTTGCCAAGACTATAAAGCAAAGAATAGGAATAATGATCATCCCGATGACTCCATGGCTCAATTGCGGCATAGACGGGCTGGTTGGGATCAGGAATTACCCGTTCCACCGTAAAGCAACGACGATGGCCAATGCCATGACAATCGGGACACGCTCCGTAGGGGGAATTGAAAGAAAACAGGCGGGGGGAGAGCTCGTCCATCACCGCCCCATGCACTGGACAGGCAAAGTGTTCGGAGAACATCCACTCCTGCTGGATACCGGGAGGCAGCTCCTCCCCTTGACGCAACACCACGTTGACCACTGCCAAACCATCCCCCCGCTGCAAGCAGGTGCGCAGGGAGTCATGGAGGCGCTCGTCAATGCCCAAGCGCGCTACAAGCCGGTCCACCACCACCTCGATGGTGTGGTGGTGATTTTTCTCAAGCACAATGTTGTCGTTCAGATCCCGCACCTCCCCATTGATTCGCACACGGGCAAATCCTTCCGCCACCAGATTGGCCAGAAGTCGAGTGTGGTTGCCCTGCTGACCCCGCACCACAGGGGCCAGCAATTGAAAGCGAATCCCTTCCGGCAACTGGAGAACGGCGCTCACCATCTCGTCAATAGTCTGGGGCCTGATGGGACGACTGCAGTGGGGGCAGTGGGGCTGTCCGGCCCGACCGAAGAGGAGGCGCAGGTGATCGTAGATCTCTGTCACTGTGCCCACCGTGGAGCGGGGATTGTGACTGGTGGATTTCTGATCAATGGAGATGGCGGGAGAGAGTCCCTCGATGGCATCCACTTCGGGCTTATCCAACTGGCCAAGAAACTGGCGCGCATAGGTGGACAGGCTCTCCACATAACGCCGCTGGCCTTCGGCAAAAATGGTGTCAAACGCGAGGGACGACTTACCGCTGCCGCTGACGCCCGTGAACACCACCAGGCGATTGCGAGGAATGGTGAGATTGATGTGGCGAAGGTTATGCTGACGAGCGCCTCGAATCCTGATCACATCCTCCGGGAAGGGCTCCCGAGACAGTGCCGGAGGCGTCACGGGAGCCCGCAGATCAAGTGGTGATGCGGCTGACCGCTCAATGGACATCGGCAACCAAGCTCACGAGTGCTCCGATCCTATCGCTCCCCTGGTCCTGAGCAGAGAAGATACCAGCCACCATCTTGATCTTCGGGCTGTATCCGGCGATTGTTGCTGGCATCGCCTACGTGGGCTGCCAGCGGAACCACAGCGTCTCCGACGATGTTCCCGGAGGTCGTTCTCTCTCTTCGTCGACCACTGCCCTCGGTGCCGGTGCCTCCAGTACGAGCGCTCTGATCATGCCGTCTTGACGGTCTTGGGTCTACTGACGGGGCTGTATGTGGCGGTGAGTGTTGTGGCCTCCCGTCCGTAGATCTGCGCCAGGGACAATCTGGAACGTTCGCTCCGGACCGTCTGAGCTTATTGAAAAGCCTTGTGGCAACCGGGCTTCCAGACTCTACAGTTGGCCTGTTCCGCCATCTCCCGGGTTGTCCTCGGCTAACTTCTGAAAGAGCCGGAATCATGTGCCAGCAGAGATTGAAGCGACTTTTCAGGTTTGATCTGAAAAAAATTTACGGTTTACATTTACTCTGTGATCGCAAAAGATATCCTATAAAATATCTTGCCAGTAGAGTTAATTGAGCCGTCCGGAACGCTGGTCTCATGACGGTGCCCTATACTATCGGCGTAGCTAGGCTTGCAGCGCCGCCTGAGCCGTTGTGAGACGGCCGTCCTCCATTTGTAGCAATCGGTCCGCTACATCCAGGATGCGCGGATCATGGGTCACCATCAGTACTGCACAATGGTGATGGGTTGCCATCCGCTTCAAAAGCTCCACCACCTCGCGACCCGTGCGACGATCCAGGGCAGCGGTGGGTTCGTCCGCCAGTAGAACCCTGGGATTTGCCGCCAAGGCACGGGCAATGGCCACTCGCTGACACTGCCCCCCCGATAAGGCGGAAGGCAGCTTGCCGTGATGATCCTTCAAGCCCATTTCCGCCAGCAGATCAATGGAGCGTTGGCGCCGCTGACCAAAGCTCAATCCGGGCACAAGATCCGCTCCCATCTGCACGTTCTGGGCAGCGGTGAGGCAACGCAACAGATTGTGCTGCTGGAAGATAATACCCATTTGACGTCGCACCCGCTGCTGTACGGATTTGCGCGCCTTGAGCAGTTGTTCCCCCAGCACCTCCACGGATCCGTTCTGCACCGTGCGCAGGGCGCCAATCAACGTTAACAGGGTGGTCTTCCCACAGCCGGAAGGACCACTGAGCAACACCATCTCGCCCGGATTCAGGGTGAGATGCAGTTGATACAGCACTTGACGGCGCTGGTCGCCGCGACCAAACCAGTGGTTCAGCCCAGCAATACTGACCAGGGGGTGGGGTGAGGTGGGGTGCAGGGTGGTCACTTAGAAAATCTCGGCCGGGTCCGCATCCCTGAGCTTGCCCATGGCCAACAATCCCGAGATGACGCACATGGTAAAGATCATGGCAAACACAAAGACAGCCATCCGGCTGCTCATGCCAATGGGTAAATTGGTTGCAGAGCGCGTGAGACCGTAGATTCCCTTCCCCGCAAAAAAGGCAGGAATATAGCCAAATCCTGCCAGCAGCAGGGATTCCTGCAGGATCACCGTCACCAGGTTCATGGAGCTGTAACCCATGGCTTTGAGGGTGGCGTATTCCGGCAAGTGGTCCACCACGTCACTGAAGAGAATCTGGTAAACAACCACTGCACCCACGACCAAGCCCATCGCCGCTCCCAGATTGAAAATGAAGCCGATGGATGTGCTGGAGCGCCAGTAGTCCTGCTCGAACGCCAGGAACTCCGATTTGGTGAGCACCTGCACGTCGTTGGGTAAAGCGTTTTTCAGAACTGTCGCCACGGTTTTTGGATCCGCGCCAGGCACAAGGCGAATTAATCCCAGCTCGATGGACGTGCTGGAGCCGTCCGCAGATCCCAACAACCGGTTAAAGGTGCGATTGCTGGTGAGCAGGTTCCCATCCGCCCCAAAAGAGACTCCCAGCTCCACCAGGCCGTCCACCTGCACCCGTACGTTCCGTACTTCCGCGGTGACGGTGCGTCCGGACTTGAGCCAGTCTTCCACAGGACCAAACTCGGGGCGGCTGAGGCGGTCGTAGAGAACCCGCTGATCCAGTTGCAGGCCCTTCTTTTGCTCCGCAAGGCCCTCCAGGCTCAAGATGTCGTCATCGGGATCGAAACCCACGGCCAGGATGCCGCGGGGTGAGCCGGTTTCCGGATTTTTCCAGACAAGCAGGCCCCAGCGCACCGGGGAAATGCTCTCCACCTCCGGCCAGGATGCCGCCTGAAACAGACGCCGCTTGGGGAACGGCTCCATGGAAATGGAACTGGAGCTGGTGGAGCTGATGAGCACCACATCCGCATTGAAGAGGCGGTGGATGGCAATGCTGGCGTCAAAGAGTGCATCCCGAAAACCCAGTTGCAGGAACATGAGCATCCCCGCAAAGCAGATGCCCGCCAAGGCCACCGCCAGCCGCCCCGGCTGTCGGGTGAGCAGGCACCAGGCCAGGGGAATTTGCCGTCGCAAACCAAACTTCATTATCCCCCTCAACTCGGGTCCGACTCCGTGTCGATGCGGACCAGCACCTGCATCCGCGTCAAATTCCTGACCCGCTGCGAGGCGGATGGATCCAGGGCAATCCGCACCTCCACCACCCGTGCATCCACAGCGTCGGCGGGATCGGAACTGAACACGTCACGGCGATTCACCTGACGACTGATCTCCCGCACCTGTCCGGACAGCTCACCGGTAAAGCCGCCATGCTCCGATGTGATGCGTACCCGCTGGCCCGGACGAATTCGGCTGATGTCCGTCTCGTAGACCTCCGCCACCACCTCCATGAAGTCCGTCTGGCCCAACTCCAACACCACGGAATTGCTGGGCTGCTCTCCCTCGCGAGTGAGAATTTTCAGAACGGTTCCCGCCATGGGAGCACGGAGGACACCATCCCGTAAATCGGCATCAACCACCTGGAGTTGAGCCTTGACCTCGGCATAGCCGCCTGACAACTGCTCCGTGGAGCGGCGGCGCTGATCCAGGCTGTCATAGCTGACAGCGCCGGTTGCCACCAGAGCGGCATAGCGCTTCTCTTCACTGCGGACCACCTCCAACTGCCTGGCCAGGGAATCCATCTTCGCCTGGAGCACCTGACGCTCTGCCCGGAGCCGAGGGACGTTGTCAAACACCGCCAGCACCTGACCTTCGACAACGGTATCTCCCTCGTCCACCAGAAGCTCGGCCACACGAGCGGCGGCGCCGCCGTTGTTGGCCCCGGCCAGGCGCCGCACCTGACCGCGGGGCTCAATATACCCCAGGGCAGCCACATAGCGGGTGACGGGATCCGGTACGTCCTCCTCCTCCCTAACCTGGGGCGCCGCTACCACCGAGGACACTTCGGGAGATTGCTCTTCCCCCTCCGGGCGCAGGAGACGGAAAGCAAGCAGGCCCGCGGCCAGAACCGCCACGGTGACGCCAACCAGAAGTAAGCCTCGCCGGATTGCCATGGTCAGGATGGGTGGAGGGCAAGGCTGACGGAGCAGGAACGTGTGGACAAGGCCGGATGATCGTCAGGAATCGGGTTCGTCAAAGAGGACATGCCGAATGTAGTCGTCAGCCCATGGATCCCCGAAGGCTTTGGCTAGCACCCGCCGGGTTTTGTCGTTGCATTGCTGCTGACGGCAATACCGGACCTGTGCTGCTCTACGGGCCACAGTAGCGGGATGATCCGGTGAGTCGGGACCGACGCGCGTGGCCTCATCCTGTAAAAGGCGTAAATAACCGGCTGCCAATTGCTGAAACGCCTGCTCCTCCTCAACGCCACGGGGCCGAACGAAGCAGACGGCAGAGGAGAAAATGTCCCCCCACGGCGGGAGTTGGCGGGGCTCGGAAAACTCCGGTCTTGGCAAGGCTTGTAGCTGCCGACCGAGGGAAGGGGACAACGCCTCTGCTGTCGGCGAGAGATCCACCACCGCAGCGCTCACCTGGCCCCGAGCAGCCACCAGGTCACAACCGAACAGGGGAAGATCCCAGCAGGGATCCGGAAACATCACCGCATGGAGAATGTTGAGTCCCGGTCCAATGCTGGCAAGCTCCAGATGCATCTTGCGAAACCCCCGTGCCGAGAAGCAGCAATTGCGAATCCGTACAGGTCCGTCCTCCATGGCTCCCTTCACCTGCTCCATGCCACGGGGTAGGGCCAACGGTTTGCACTGCTCCAGTTCCCGCCAGTGGGTCTGGAGGATTTGCGCCAGGTTGAGTACCAGGGGGTGTGTGCAAATGGCGGCAGCATCCACACCCATGGCATTGTTCCGTTCACCAGTACGGCGCAACAATCGGGACAACGATGCACCCAACCGGGTCACGGGAGAAGTCATGGGCTTCCTGACATGGTGACGCTTCCTGGAGGTATTGTGTCTTGGCGGGCAGCGTTCCTGACGACCGGCAGTACGTACACAGGTTCAACGTGCGCCACTTAAGGTCAAGCCATGGCCAGCCTAAAGCTTTCTTGTTGGAACGGCACAACCACGCCCGCAGTCCACCGTTACTCTCTGGCAAACGGCATCCCCGTCGGCTATATCCCCTTGCCGGACAACGGGCTCACCTGCCTTGACCTGTGGGTTGCCGCCGGCAGTCGCTGGGAAACGGCAACGGAGACGGGACTGGCACACTTTCTGGAACACATGGTGTTCAAGGGCAGTCGCCGTCTTGCGCAAGGAGAATTCGACCGGCGCATCGAGACCCTGGGGGGAACCAGTAATGCGGCCACAGGGCTGGATGACGTGCGCTTCCATGTGTCCTGCCCCGCCGCCGCGGCCATGGAAGCGTTGGACCTGTTAACGGAACTTGTCCTTTTCCCCAGCTTCGAGGACAGAGCCTTTGCCCTGGAGCGGCTGGTGGTGCAGGAAGAGTTGAAGCAAACCCTGGATCAGCCCGATGAAGTGGCCTATCAGACGTTGCTGGAGCGGGCCTGTGGTTCCCACAACTACGGCCGACCGATCCTGGGCACACCCACCAGCCTGGACGCCCTGACGGTGAACACCATGGCCGCCTTCCATCGGCGCCTCTACGGGGCAGGGCGGTTGGCGGTGGTGGCGAGTGGGGGGGTGGTGCCGGACGTGTTTCATGAACGTCTGGGGTCCGGTCCGCTGAGTCAACGGGACCCTGTCTCTCCACCGCAGGGCGTGGAGCCACGGCTGACGATCCAGCCAGGCCACGATCACATCAAGCTCGAACGCCTGGAATGCGCACGCCTCATGGCATGCTGGGCCATGCCCCCAGCGGCTGAGCACACCATGCTGGCCGGGCTGGATCTGGCCATCTGCCTGCTGGTTGAAGGCCGGTGCAGTTGGCTGATTTCCCGTCTCCGTGAAGAACTGGACCTGGTGGACGAGCTGGACCTGGAACTCATTCCCCTGGAAGCGGGCAGCTTGGCCGTCCTGGAAGCCGGTTGCGCCCCCGACAGGCTGCAACAGTTGGAGCGGATGCTGCCCCGGTGTCTCACGGACTGGTTGTGCCAACCACCTCAACCTCAAGCCTTGCAACGGGCCTGCCGTCAAACGGTCACTCGGTTCTCCTTCGGTCTGGAAAGCGCCGGAAGCGCCGCTGTCCACATGGGGCCTGCCCTGCTACGGGGCCACGCGACGCCCCTGGATACCCAACTGGTGGATCTGGGAACCTGGACCCCCACCACACTGCATACCCGGGTGATGCCCCTCTTTGCGCCCCGGAAAGCCCATTGGCTCTCTGTGATGCCTGGCGACAGCGCGTCTTGATCATGTCGATCAAGCCCTCGGACGGTCTGCCGAATTAAACTGAGCCAAAAAGAGGGATCCCATGAAAGCTCTGCTCGTTGCCGCCACTGTCCTCGCACTCGTTGTTTCTCCTTCTGCTGCTTTTGCCAGTAAGATGACCACGGCCAACGCCGAGATTGTCAATGCCGCAGGCGACATGGTGGGCAAGGCCGTCTTTGAGCAAACACCCACCGGTGTGCTGATCTTTGTCGAGGCACGGGACCTGCCCCCTGGCCCCCATGGGATTCACCTGCACGCCGTCGGGTCCTGCACACCGGACTTCACGGCTGCAGCGGGTCACATCAATCCCGGTAAGGTTGCCCATGGTCTTCGCCACCCGGACGGTCCGGACAACGGCGATCTACCCAATCTGTACGTGGCCGCGGACGGAACGGTGCAGGCGGAATTCTTCACCACCCGCGTCTCCGTCAGCGGCAGGGCTCGGCGCCGTCGACCGGCGCTTCTGGACGAGAACGGCTCCGCAATCGTTATTCACGACATGCCTGACGATCACATGAGCCAGCCCATTGGCGGTGCGGGCGGGCGGATCGGATGCGGAGTCGTCAAGAGGCCCTAGAAGCAGGTTGTGGAGGAAGCAGGGTGCTGGTGATGCCATCCGCGCCGATCCCTCCTCGTCCCCGTTCGGTGCTGGCTGTGGATGTGGGGCGTCGTCGCATTGGCCTGGCAGGCTGCGATCCCCTGGGCATCAGTGTGCGTCCCTTACAGCCCCTGCAACGGAAGGATTTTGCTACGGACGTGGCGCGGCTGCGCCCCCTGTGTCAGGCCCGGGGTGTTGCCGCATTGGTGGTGGGCCTCCCCCTTCTGTCCAATGGGGAAGAGGGAATTCAATGCCGCCATTCCCGCCGCTACGGGTCGGCCCTGGCCCGTGCCCTGGCGTTGCCCCTGGCCTGGGTGGATGAGCGCTACACCAGTTGGGCCGCTGGGGAGATGACCGGCTTGCGGGCTGATGGCAGTGGCCACCTGGACAGTGCCGCGGCGGTCCTGATCTTGAGCCAATGGCTGGCGGAGGGACCCGAGCCCATAGCACCGGAACAGTAGTCTGAACAACAGTACAGCAGGTGACGACGGGGCCATGGATCGTCCGTGGGATGAGGACAGCACAGCCGCGGCCACCGTGATGGCCACCGATGCCGCCGGCCGGATCCTCCACTGCTTTGTGGAGCAATCCATCCGTATCCATGACAAGGACTATGGCCTCCTGTCTCCCGTGGACACCCCGGCCCACCTCTGCCGCTGGCCTGCCGATCCGGACGCCGATCCCGAGTTGATTGCCGATCCCCACCAGTACCCCCAGGTTCTGGATGACCTGGACATGGCATTACAGGAGCAGGAACTTTGCCTGGTGCGCTCCGCCGGCGTACTCACAGTGGCAGGGGAGCTGGACAACGCCGATCCGGACGGTGTGGAGGCGCCCACGGAAGACGATGATCCGGACACCTACGTTCTGCTGGCCGGTGTCTGCCACGGGGGGACGGAGTTCGGCCTCTATGGCAGCATGGATCCCTGTTTCCTGTTGGCGCGCCTCGGTCCGGGCGCCGCGGAGTTGCTGACGCCGGACGCGTTGGCCAAGCTTCAACCCCTGGTGGAGGAGGCCCTGCTGGCCGCTGGCGGGGAGGTGTGTCCTTGATGCCCTCCCTCCACCGGGTGGCGCGATGGCTTCAACCCGATTTCATTGTTGCAGGACCCATTACGGCCGTCGATCCCCGGATGTTGTGGTCCCGGGGCATTCGCGGTTTGGTGCTGGACGTGGACCGAACCCTGACACCCCGACATCAACTCATCCTGCCGGAGACGGTGCGCCACTGGATTGAACAGGTGCGGCCCCGCTTCAAGCTGCACCTGCTCAGCAACAATCCCAGCCGCCGACGGATCCTGTGGGTGGCCCGGCAGCTCGACCTTCCCTATTGTCTGGCCGCCAGGAAACCCAGCCGCCGCAGTCTGCGCCAGGCACTCAAAACCATCAACCTGCCCCCTGCCCAAGTGGCCATGGCGGGAGACCGACTGTTCACCGACGTCCTGGCGGGCAACCGCATGGGCATGATGAGCCTGCTGGTGCAACCCATTGCCCCCGATGGTCGGCCCAGCCGCCAAGACCGGCTCTATCGCGTGGAGTTGAGCCTGTTGAGGGCGCTGGGGTATCCCACTACCCCTGGCAGCGCCCCCGCCCCGCCGGACAGCTAGGGGCCGCCGCCACACCCCCCGGACGATGTGGTGCTGGCGTCGTCGTCCTCAACGGCTGCCAGAAGCGCCTTGAGCTGGCTCTGCCATTCCCCCGGACCAAAACAACGGCGGTCCCCATGGGCAGGCAGAAGCCAGCCCACGTTCAGGTGTTGCAACCTGGCGAGGGAGCGCACCTGCTCGCGCCAGTTCCACCAGCAATACTGCCGGGAGGCCACAAGGCGCTGGTGCTCGGGGTTCCACCAGAGGTGATCTCCGCTGAACAGCACCTGCAGGGCATCCTGGCTGGCTGCACCCAGCACAGCCACCATGGAGCCTGCCGTGTGGCCGGGGGTAGGGATCAACTGCAAGCCCTCCTGGAGCCACACCGGGTCTTCGCCTTCCGGGCAATACTCGGCGCCTGGTGCGGCATCCCGGTCTGCATGGTGAATCCAGCGGGGACAGCCAAAAACCCCAGCCCAACGCTTGTGATCCGCCACGTCGTCCCGGTGGCTCATCACCATGGCGGCCAGCCCACCCCGTGCCGTGATGGCCTGTTTGAGGGGCCGATTGTAGCGGGGAGAATCAATGAGCACATTCCCCTGGGGACGCACCACCAGGTAGCTGCTGGCCCCAAAGCTGCGCCGTGAAGTCCAGCCGCAGTAGTACACGTCTCCAGCGGGATGGCGGGTGATCAGCACGGGAAAACCCTGGGTGGGCGTCTGGCGCAGCAGGGGGGGCGTGGTGCCGATGGCGGCCACCGGACAAGCCTGCACGGCCATCAGGGCCCGTTCCGTCTCCAACCCGGGTTCGGGCTGGGCCCGGACCCGCGCCTGGTGGCCATGGTCTTCAAAGTGCCGGGGATCCCACTGCCAGCAGGTACCGCAGTCAATGCAACTGCTGTCCACATAGAACGGTCCGCTCACATTTTCGGGACGACGCTTCCGGATGTGGGCCATGGCGAGCAGAGCGATGGATCCAACGATTCTAACCCATACTCATTATGACTTCGACATTGGGACAGTCCGGATCTGCGAAGGACTCCTTAAAATTTCATCAAGGGAGATCCACGAAGCTCCCCTCTCTTGATCCTTCACCATGTTCGGGCGCTTTGGCGGCAACAAGACGGCTCCGGTTTCAGCCGGCGCTGCGCTTCCCGGTCGCAACACACCCATTCCCACGGCCAGACGCCACCATGTGCTGGGTACCCCCCTGTTGGAGTCTGTCCCCTCCGGTTTTGCAGACTGCAGCTTTGGCTGCGGTTGTTTCTGGGGCAGTGAAAAGGCCTTTTGGCGGCTGCCCGGGGTCCATCTCACCAGCGTGGGCTACCAGGGGGGCATCACCCCCAACCCGACGTATGAAGAGGTGTGCAGCGGCGCCACCGGCCACGCGGAAGTGGTGCGGGTGGTGTGGGACCCCACCGTGATTGGCTTTGCCGACGTGCTGAAGTTGTTTTGGGAGTGCCACGACCCCACCCAGGGCATGGGCCAGGGCAATGACCGCGGCACCCAGTACCGCTCCGGCATCTACACCACCTCGGAGGAGCAGGTGCCCATGGCCGAGGCCAGCCGCACGGCCTATCAGCAACTCCTCAGTGCTGCAGGTCGTGGGGAGATCACCACGGACATCATCTCCGGGCAGCCGTTTTTTCCGGCGGAGGCTTACCATCAGCAGTACCTGGCCAAGCCCGGCAGCCGCCCCTACTGCTCCGCCATGCCCACCGGACAGGTGTTGGGGGATTTCCCTGGCGCCGATTACAAGCTTCCCCCACAAGTCTGGAGCCATTACGACTGGTCCATCTCCCACTGCGTTTTGCGGGGGGACAACGCACCCATTTCCCTGTGAGACGCGCCATGGCCGAACTCGTCTTCTACACAAATCCCATGTCCCGTGGACGAATTGTCCGCGGCGTCATGTTGCCTGGGGCCAATCACCCTGTCCCCCCAGCCAGGGGAATCCGTTTCTCGTTACATGGTCGATACTGGATTTGAACCAGTGACATCATCCGTGTGAAGGATGCGCTCTACCGCTGAGCTAATCGACCGGGAATGAGGGTGAATACTTCCACGTTACAACAACCAGCCCTCAGGGTGGACTGAAAACCCGGGCTTCGAGGCTTTAGTGGCCCCCATGGCCGTGATAATCGCCACGACGGGATGGGTGGGGTGTGCTGCCGTGGTGCGGATCCCTGGCGCCAGGGCCAAGGCGCACCAAGCCCATGCTTCCCGCATCACTACCCACAAACCAGACCCCCATGGTGCTGACGCCAGCCGTGATCACCCCCATGCCCACCACCGAGCCGGTGATCACCCCCATGGCCACAGCGCCAAGACTCACCACCCCCATGGGCACCACCCCAATGGCCACCACCCCCATGGGCACAATGCCAATGGAAATCACCCCCAGCGGGGCAATGCCGAAGGCAATCCTCTTGGGACGTGAGCCGCAATGAGCCGGCTGGGCTGGTGTGGATGTGGCGGGGGTGGTCAAGGCAGCACTCTCCTGGAGACAGGGTGGGGCATATGGAAGCGGGCTGGCCTAGCCGGACCGGGGCTGATAACGGCGCCTGGCCAACTCCAGCAACACCTGGCGCCAGGATACGCCATGGTGGGCCAGGGCCACCATGACGTGATAGAGCATGTCCGCGGCTTCGGCGCTGATGGCGGTGGCGTCGTCGTCCTTACAGGCCATCACGAATTCTGCCGATTCCTCACCGATTTTCTTGAGAATGCGGTTGTCCCCACCACGGAAGAGGGCATTGGTGTAGCTTCCGTCTTCCGGCTGCCGACGGCGTTGCAGAATCAGTTGATACAACTCGGATGCCATATCCGCCGGGGGCGACGGGGCGTGGGGGCCGCCGGGGGACGGTTCGGCTCCACAGCCGTAAAAGCAACTGCGGGCGCCGGTGTGGCAGGCCACGTCCCCCACCTGCTCCACCGTGAGTAACAGCACGTCCCGATCACAATCGTAGCGCAACTGGCGTACCCGTTGCCGATGGCCGGACGTGGCTCCTTTGCGCCAGAGTTCCTGCCGGGAGCGGCTCCAGTAATGGGCCTCACCGGTGGCCACGGTTTGCTCCAGGCTGGCCCGGTTCATCCAGGCCACCATCAGCACGGCGCCATCCAGCCAGTCCTGGGCAACGGCGGGCATCAGGCCTGCATCGTCAAAGCGCAACGTTTCCAGGGGAGGGCGTTGCAAGTGCCGGTTCCATGGGACAGAAGGCGCCGACAGGGCGCCATGGTCGGACTCCGGGGCAGCAGGATGGGTCATGGGCCGTTGCACCTTTGGTGATTGTCCCCCACAGGGGGCCGCCCCAGCCATGACCCCAACCCCTGCCCGGCCATGCGGAGTCCCTACACCTGTAGCAAAGCGTTCACGGATTTCCCCTGCTGCCATCGCCAGTGGCGCCACAAGGGCCATTGTCGCTTTGTCCATGGCTATAGCCGCTCCTTCACCTTCTGGTTTGCCGCCACCCATCTGGACGAGCACGGCTTCGTGGTGGATTTCTCCAGCCTGGATCCCCTGCGGCGGCAGTTGGCGGAGCAGTTTGACCACACCTTCCTGGTGAATCACGACGACCCCCTTCTGGCAGAGTGGCAACGGCTGCACCACCTGGGTGCGCTGGATCTGCGGGTACTGGAGAACGTGGGCATGGAGGCCACGGCCAAGCTGGTATGGGGATGGGCCAACGCCCTGCTCCGGCGGCGGAATCAGGGGCGCTGCTGCTGCTGGAAAGTGGAAGCTCGGGAAAACGACAGCAACAGGGCTTGCTATGAACAGTGCCCTGACTGGTATGACGGTGTATGAACCAATGGGACCATCAACAGAGAGGTCATGGCGAGCCTGGGCATCAATCTGGATCACGTCGCCACGGTGCGGCAAGCCCGCCGCACCGTGGAACCCGACCCCGTTCAACTGGCAGTGCTGGCGGAGTTGGGGGGCGCCGACAGTATCACCGTTCATCTGCGGGAAGACCGGCGCCACATTCAAGACCGGGATGTGGAGTTGCTTCGCCACACCCTGCGCAGTCGTCTCAACCTGGAGATGGCCGCCACGGAAGAGATGGTGACCACGGCCCTGCGGGTGCGCCCCCATCAGGTGACCCTGGTGCCCGAGCGGCGGGAAGAGGTGACCACCGAAGGGGGCCTGGATGTGGTGCGGCAACTGCCGGTGCTGCGCCAGGTTGTGGAGCGCCTCCAGGGGGAAGGCATTCCCGTGAGCCTGTTTGTGGATGCCGAGGCCGACCAGTTGCAAGCCTGCCGAACGTCCGGAGCCCGGTGGGTGGAGCTGCACACCGGCGCCTATGCCAACACCACCAACCCCGCGGCTGAACTGGCTCGCCTTCAGGCGGGGACCCGTCTGGCCTGCGCCTTGGGGTTACGGGTGAACGCAGGTCACGGCCTCACCTACCGGAACGTGGAACCCGTAGCTGCCATTCCTGCCATGGAAGAGCTCAACATTGGTCATACCATTGTGGCGAGAGCCCTGGCCGTGGGCCTGACCACTGCTGTCCGCGAGATGAAAGCGTTGATCCGGCATCCACGTCACAACCTTCCGGCCAACGAGGATTGATGCCCACCTACCATTACGTTGCCGCCAGCGAACGCTTCCTCTGCGAGGAAGAACCCCTTGCCGAAGTGTTGCGGGAGCGGCGAGATCATTACAGGGACCACGGCAGGACGGTTGATTTCTGGTTGGTTCGCCAGCCGGCCTTTCTGGATGCAGAGCCTGTGAAGGCTGGTGGCGTCGCCGTTCCTCGTCCCGCAGCAGCCGTGGTCTCCACGGACGCCAGGTTCATCGACTTCATGAAGCTGCGCCTGGAGTGGGTAGCCAGAGGGCAGTTTGACGCACCCACACCAGCCGTTCCCGATCCCCTGGCCAGCCTTGCGACGAAGAACGACAACGACCTGCCGCTCCCCACGTGATCTAGGGCTGTGACACCGTGCCGTGCCGGTGGAGAAACTCTCGACAGGCAGCCACGATGCGCCCGCTGGCCTGACCGTCGCCAAAGGGATTGACAGCGCGGGCCATGGCGTCGTAGGCGGTTGCGTCCGTGAGCAACCGTGAGACTTCACCAAGGACGGCGCTGGCCGAGGTGCCAATCAAGCGGGCTGTGCCGGCATCTACGGCCTCGGGCCGTTCCGTCGTGTTCCGCAACACCAGCACGGGTTTCCCCAGGGTCGGGGCCTCCTCCTGAAGACCCCCGGAATCCGTGAGCACCATGGTGCAGCCGGCAACGGCGCCCACCAGGGCCTTGTAGTCCAGAGGCTCCACCAGAAAGGCCCGTGGATGATCCGCCAGCATCTGCCGCAGAGGCTCACGCACGGTGGGATTGGGATGCAAGGGGAGGAGCAGGCTGGCCTTGGGGTGGTTGTCCAGCACGTGGCGCAGGCCGCGGCCAATCTCCTGCAGGGGTTCTCCCCAGTTTTCCCGCCGGTGAACGGTCACCAGGATCACCTGCCCGGCATCCCACACCAGGCCGGGAACAGGGCAGGTGGGCTGCTGCCGGGCCACGGTCAAGAGGGCATCGATCACCGTGTTGCCCGTGAGCGCAACGGTTCCCAGTGCGCCAGCAGCCTTGAGATTACGGGCTGCGCGGGGTGTGGGAGCGAAGTGGAGCTGGGCCAACTGGCCAATCAGGCGGCGATTGGCTTCCTCCGGGTAGGGATTCCATAGATCGTCCGTGCGCAGACCCGCCTCCACGTGGGCCAGGGGAACGTGCTGATAGAACGCCGCCAGGGCAGCGGCAAATGCGGTGGTGGTGTCCCCCTGAACCAGCACCAGGTGAGGGGGGTGACGGCGAAAATCCTCTTGAAGGCCCGTCAGGGCCGTGCAGGTGATATGGGCCAGGCTTTGCCGTGGCGTCATGAGCGCCAGATCCTGATCCGGCGTCAGACCGAACAGGTCCATCACGGGCTTCACCAGATGCCGATGCTGTCCGGTCTGGATCACACGGGTGCAACAGTCGTTGGCCGCCTGAAACGCCAGGATCACCGGCGCCAGCTTGATGGCTTCCGGACGGGTTCCAAGGACAATGTTGACCCGATACTTCACCCCAGGCGCAGCACCACGATCACCAGGATGGCCACGGAGAGACCGATCATGGCCAAACGACCGTTCCAGATTTCTGCTTGCGGGGTAAAGCCACGCTTCCAACTGTTGAGTTCTTCACGGCTGACGGGTTCGGCAACAGGAGTGCCGAGATCAACCGTCGGAGCATCCGACCGATTCATGGTGGGCAGGACGAACAATTAATGAAAATTTTAGAACTTTCAAAAGGGAGGTTGTGGGTGATAGAGAGAACCGGCCTCGTGCAGCGGTAGTCGCGGGCTGACGCCAATTGTCCAGGGGCTTTGGCAGCCTGAGGCCAGCCGCTGGCTGGCGGCCACGCCAATCATGGCGGCGTTGTCTCCACAAAATGCCAGCGGCGCCATCACAAGGTCGATCTTCTCCTCCCGACAGCGTTGCTCCAGGGTTTGGCGCAAGCGTCGGTTGGCAGCCACACCGCCCACCACCACCAACCGGGATAATCCCTGATCCAGTGCGCAACCCACACTGCGGCGGCTGAGCACCGTGGCCACGGTATCCTCGAAGCTGGCGGCCAGATCAGCCACGGGCAAGGGTTCTCCCTGGCGTTGCAGCGCTTCGATGCAGCGCAGCACCGCTGTCTTCAAGCCGCTGAAGCTGAAGGCATAGGGTTCGTACCCACCCCCCCTTCGCCGGACCCGCCCCTGGGGGAACGCAAAGCGCCGGGGTTGACCACTGCCGGCCACGGCCTCGATGGCGGGTCCACCCGGATAGCCCAACCCCAGAAGGCGCGCCACCTTGTCGAAGGCTTCCCCCGCTGCATCGTCCACGGTGGCGCCACAGATCCTGTAGACTCCGGGGCCGTCCACCCGCACCAACTGGGTATGACCACCGGAGACCAGCAACACCAGAAACGGTGTTTCCGGAGGTGGGCCGCCCGTCAACTGTGCGGAGCAGAGGTGACCTTCCAGGTGATGAACCGCCAGGAAGGTCTTGCCATGGAGCAGGGCCATGGTCTTACCGGTGGTGAGACCCACCAGTAACGCCCCCACCAGACCGGGAGTGGCGGTAGCAGCGACGGCATTCACCTCGGCCCAACCGATGCCGGCCTCCGCAAAGGCCTGATCCACCAGGTGGGGCAGGAGTTCCACATGCCGCCGCGCGGCCAACTCCGGCACAACCCCACCGTAGGGGGCATGGCTGGCCACCTGGCTGGCCACCACGCTGGCCAGCACACGCCGACCGTCCACCAAGGCTACTGCCGTCTCATCACAACTTGTTTCGAGGGCCAGAACGACGGTCAACGGTCTTTTCCACTTCCTTTAAGATTGAAA
Source organism: Candidatus Synechococcus spongiarum LMB bulk15M (assembly GCA_002018045.1). GTDB lineage: Bacteria > Cyanobacteriota > Cyanobacteriia > PCC-6307 > Cyanobiaceae > Synechococcus_B > Synechococcus_B spongiarum_E. Next base: position 1,636 of record MWLD01000057.1, on the reverse strand, counting down.
CCAGCGTGTGGCTGGCACGTCGTCATTCTGCCAATTCCGGCAAGTGATAGCTGTCCTCCCGCCGTTTGCCTTCCCCGGATCCCATGAAACGTCTCTTTGCAGCGCTTCTTTCCGCAGTTCTGCTGTTCGGATTTGCGCCTGCTGCCCATGCCGATGTGGCAGGACTCACATTTTGCGCCGACTCACCCCGCTTTCAGGAACGGGCTGCCGCTGCCGCCACGGAGCAGGCAAAGGCCCGTTTCACCATGTACAGCCAAGCCTCCTGTGGAGAAGACGGTCTACCACGTCTCATCGTTGATGGCCGCTTCAGCCACGCTGGCGATTTTCTGATTCCCGGTTTGCTCTTCCTTTATATGGCCGGCTGGATCGGCTGGGCTGGCCGCAGCTACATGATGGCCATCCGCGGCAAGGGGTCTCAAATGAAGGAAATTCAGATTGATCCCGGCCTGGCCCTCTCCTGCGCCCTGGGCGCCGCCAAGTGGCCGGTGGATGCCGTTGGTGAGATGCGCAGCGGCGCCATGTTTGCAGACGACTCCCGAATCACCGTTTCTCCCCGTTGATCCCCATGACAAAATTTCTCACCACTGCCCCTGTCCTGGCTGCTCTTTGGCTCACCTTCCATGCGGGCATTGCTATCGAGTTCAACCGCTTCTTCCCCGACCTGCTCTTCCATCCCCTGTGAGCTCGACGCCTGAACCATGGGCTTGACGGGGGGCGCCGTCTCGACTTGAGGCGGTCTGCAGCATGGTTTGAAGAACGGCGTCCACGTCAGCAATGGCCTGATTCAGGTTCCCGTTCAGGATCACGTGGTTAAACTCCTCTGCCCGAGTCAGTTCCTCCCTGGCTCGGGCAATTCTTCTGGCAATGGAATCCTCGGAGTCACTACCCCGGGTACGAATGCGCTCCTCCAGGGTGGCCATGGAAGGGGGACGCAAAAACACCTGCACAGCGGTGGGGAGGCGACGACGCACCTGGCGGGCCCCCTCCACTTCGATTTCCAGTATCACCGTCCGGCCAGCACGGAGCCGAGCTTGAATGGGTCCGGCGGGGGTGCCGTAGGCGTGGCCGGCAAATTCTGCCCATTCCAGGAATTCGCCACGGGCCACCTGATCCATGAAGCTACGGCGATCCATGAAGAAATAGTTTCCCCCGTGACATTCGCCGGGCCGTGGTGGTCGGGTGGTGGCGGATACGGACAGCCACACCTGGGGGTAGCGGGCCAGGAGGGCCTGCAAGACGGTGCCCTTGCCCACCCCACTGGGTCCGGTCAGGACCAGCAGGCGGCTGGAGGGTTCGGCAGACTTCACGGCAGCGTCAGCCGCCGCGGATTGAGGCTCGAATCTGGCGTTGGCATTCCCGTGCAACAGCAGGATTTCACCACATTCTGTGTAGTCTGCCATAGGCTGGACCACGATGGGGAGCCGTGCCCGGCTCTGGCGCCCCCGGGACCCTCTGACGGGTCCCACGGGCGCTCCCGTTCGGGTGGTGGGTCTCACGCCAACAGGCAGCTTGCGGTTGCGTCGGCAGGATGGATGCACCGAGGTGGTAGATAGTGGCACATGGTCTCTTCCTCCGCCATAGTAGGAGTTCACCCAATTTCCTCACCATGAAACGTCTTTCTTCTTTCAGTCTCCTT
>MWLD01000052.1:22197-40355 GCA_002018045.1 Candidatus Synechococcus spongiarum LMB bulk15M | reverse complement strand
GGTTTTCGCACCTCCTTCCCGGGGCGTTTCCGGCAGTCGCAGGTGTGGCTTGTATCTTGCCGGTCAGGGACAGCCGGCTGTGGCGTGGTCCGAGAGGGCCGCCGCACTTCCGTGCGAATCCGGTTGTTGCCGGGGTCGTTGCGTTTGCCCTGCCTGGAGAGTGCCTGACGCCGGGCCAACGCCAGATCCCGGGTGGGATTGGAAATCTTGCGGGTGTTCAGGTTCGGTGTCCCGGCTGGGGCCGGTTGGGCAACGGCCGCAGGGGAGGAGACAACTGTGGGCCGAGGGCGGGGTGTTACGGAAACAGTCCTGGTGACGACGTGCCCCCGCCTGGGGCTCTGCTCATCGGAAATATTCCGCTGGCGTGTTTTCGCGTAGCGCGAGGCGGCAGCTTTCCCTGCAGTGGCGAGGGCTTTGCGGCGCTCAAGTGCTGATTGACGGCTTGCCGTGGTAATCATGTCCGCCTCGGGTGGAATGGGATGTAAGCAATAAAAGATTCGGCATGGCGCCGGATTGACGGCGCCATGCCGGGCAGGGTCAGGCGCGGCCTTCGAAGACCACGAAGGCTGTTCCCTGTGTCTGGGTGTAAGCGTCGTAGCCCGTCAGGCGAACGTGATGATCGGGATAGGCGCGATGGCAGGCCTCAAGCTCTGCAACAATCGCACCCAGTTCAGCTTCGCCGAAGAAGGGCAGCTTCCACAGAGACCAGTAGTTACGCATGGATGCGCTGGGTTGGACATGCTCAATGCAGGGTGTCCAACCCTGAGCGATGACATAAGCGATCTGTTCGTAGATCTCCTCTTGGGTCATCGCTGGCAGGAAACCGAAGGTTTCCAGTGTGGCGACGGTTTGGTAGTCGACCACCGAGCTGAAAGGCATGGATCCGTTTGAGCGAGTGGTTGGGGTAATGGTGGGGATCAGAGGTCAAGCTTGTCGACGGTGTCGAACTCGAACTTGATCTCCTTCCAGGTGTCCAGGGCAATAGCCAGCTCGGGACTGCTCTTGGCTGCCTCGGTGAGGATGTCCCGGCTTTCCTTTTCAAGCTCGCGACCGGCATTGCGCGCCTTGACACAGGCTTCCAGGGCAACGCGGTTGGCGGCGGCGCCAGCGGCGGATCCCCAGGGGTGACCGTGGGTGCCGCCACCGAATTGCAATACCGAGTCGTCCCCGAAGATTGTGACAAGGGCGGGCATATGCCAGACGTGGATGCCGCCGGAGGCCACAGCGAACACGCCGGGCATGGAAGCCCAGTCCTGATCGAAGAAGTTGCCCCGGGTGCGGTCCTCGGGCACGTAGGACTCCCGCAACTGGTCAATGAAGCCCAGTGTGGTTTGGCGATCCCCTTCCAGCTTGCCCACAACGGTGCCCGTGTGAAGGTGGTCGCCACCGGAAAGGCGTAGACACTTGGCCAGGACACGGAAGTGAATCCCGTGCTTGGGGTGACGGTCGATCACCGCATGCATGGCCCGGTGGATATGCAGCAACATGCCGTTGCGGCGGCACCACTTGGCCAGACCGGTGTTGGCCGTAAAGCCGCCGGTAAGATAGTCGTGCATGATGATAGGCATGCCCAACTGCTTGGCGTGCTCGGCCCGCGCATACATGTCTTCCGGTGTTGCCGCGGTGCAGTTGAGGTAGTGGCCCTTGCGTTCGCCGGTTTCCTGCTCCGCTGTTTTCACGGCTTCGGCAACAAAATCGAAGCGGTCCTGCCACCGCTGAAACGGCTGAGAGTTGATGTTCTCGTCGTCTTTGGTGAAGTCCAGACCACCCCGCAGACACTCATAGACCACCCGGCCGTAGTTCTTGCCGGACAGACCCAGCTTGGGCTTGATGGTACAGCCCAGCAGTGGACGACCGTACTTGTTCATGCGGTCCCGTTCAACGGCAATGCCGTTGGGGGGGCCCATGCAGGTCTTGATGAAAGCCAGGGGGAAGCGGATATCTTCCAGGCGCAGGTGGCGGAGGGCCTTGAAGCCAAACACGTTGCCCACCAGAGACGTGAGCACGTTGGTAACGGATCCCTCCTCGAACAGGTCGAGGGGATAGGCAACGAAGGCGTAGAAAGACTCGGGGTCCGTGGGCACGTCTTCGATGCGGTAGGCACGGCCCTTATAGAACTCCAGGTCGGTTAGAAGTTCGGACCAGACGGTGGACCAGGTGCCGGTGGAGGATTCAGCCGCCACTGCGGCTGCCACTTCTTCCCGGGGCACACCTTCCTGGCCGGTGCATTTGAAGCAGGCCAGGAGATCGGTGTCGAGGGGGACGTAATCGGGAGTCCAGTAGGTATCCCGGTACTCCTTCACACCAGCGTCATACTTTTTGCTCATGGGCTTGTGATGAAAGGGGACGTGAGGCGGGAGTCAGCTCAGTCCTTCATGCCGGAACCGGAGGGTGTCGGTTCATTGCGGAGAACAGGTTCAACTTCGCGATGAGGACGGGCGATGATGTGGGCCGCAACCAAGCCGTCACCGACCCGCTCACAGGCGTCTGCACCAGCCCGCACAGCAGCGTTGACGGCACCGGTTTCACCGCGGACCAGGACGGTTACGTAGCCACCGCCGACAAATTCGCGGCCGATGAGGCGCACTTCTGCAGCCTTGGTCATGGCATCGGCTGCCTCGATGGCAGGAACGAGGCCGCGGGTTTCGATCATGCCTAGGGCGATGCCCATGGTTTCATTGGCCATTGCCGAATTCCGTGGGGGGAATGTTCATGGCTGACTTTCTCTGCTGAAGTCTCCATCCGTCAAGGGATTGGAGGCCGTTTTGGCATCAGGAGTTCTTGATAGACTGATTAGTATTGCTTATAAGTCTCTCTACGACTAAGAAGCTGTACTTAGCGAGATGGGAGAACCCACACAAGTTTCCGTCACAACGGCCACCAAAGCCCATGATCAGCCCACGCTGCCAACCCCCCATGTGACGACATCCCGATCAACTGCTGCCGCTGCGGGAGTTGATGGTGGCAACGGCCTGCATGGCCGCTGCTGCTGCCTCCTCCACGTCCCCTTCCCGACCTGCCATGGTGAGCCGGCCAAAGGCGCCCACCGCTTTCACGTCCACCATGGTGATGTTGGACGCTTTCTCCGCCTCGTTGGCGGCGTACAGGACGTATCCGGCCGGCTCGGTCTCCAGGATGAACATGCTCATGCCCGCTTCGATCATGGACCCACGGCGGTTCTGGCGGTTAATCAGCACTGCATGATCCGGGGTGATGGCGCGGATCACCTCATACCAGGTCACGTCACAGCGGGTACGGTCCTCCACCCGACTGTCAATGGCCGCCAGCACCGCATCACCGGAGTGGAGCACGTTGCTTTGATCCAGGTGGTACAAGGCCAGGGAGCCAAAGGCCCGCTCCACCACCATCTGGCCCAGTCGCACGGTGCTGGCCTTCAGGGCAATGTCCGTCATGCGATGCACCGCCAGCCCCGGCGCCACTTCCAACCAGAGACAGGCGTCCCCGGGAATGGGCAGAAATCCCCCGGACACGGTGCCCGCATAGGCCGCCAGTTGGGGCTGCAGGGAATCCAGGAACACGTAGCTGCGCAACTCGATCCGCTCGGCCGACTGGGGGGTGAGTCCAGCAGGAACGATTCCGCTTAGTCCTGTAATTCTTGGCTTTGGCCGCGAAGGCGCCATGCTGTTGCCGGAAGGGTGGACCGGCCTGGACTCCAGGCCCCATTCCCCCACGGAATCGGCAAGCACAGGAGATGTCCAGACCTTAACACGGCTCGGTCTGGCGATGGGGAGACCATGGCCGGCGCCGGGGATAACGCCATGGTGGTCAACATCATGACGGGTCTGCTCGCCTCAGCGCATTCAACCTTTTTATCCTCGGTTCAGCCCTCAAGTTCATCGTCTTCATCATCGGATTGACGGGCGTTTCCAGACGAAGAGACGTCAATAGGTAGTGGCTATCCTGACTTTATCGTCCGGCGCCGTTCCTGAAGCCTGCCATGGGAGAAGGGCATCTCAGCGTGGTGCTGGCCACCTACAACGAGGTGGAGGCCATTGCCCCCATGATCCAGCAACTGCTCAGCCAACTGGATCGAGAAGGCGGCCCGTCGCTGGAGGTGATCGTGGTGGATGACGATTCACCGGACGGCACGGCTGATGTGGTGCGACAACTCGGCCGCCAGGATCCCAGGGTGCATTTGCTGCTGCGCTGTGATCGCTCCGGCCTGGCCAGCGCCATCCGCGATGGGTTGCTTTCGGCCAGTGGTGAACTGGCGGTGGTAATGGATGCCGACGGTCAGCACGACTCAACCGTCATCCATGCTGCCGTGGCGTTGCTGGAGCAGCAGGGCCTGGACCTGGTAGTTGGCAGCCGTTTTCATGGAAAATGCGAGGGGAGGGGGAGGATTACAGGGCTTTCGGCAAAACGCCAGTCTGGTTCGGAGCGGGCCAACTGGCTGGCGCAGCGCAGTCTGCCAATCTATGGGCGCCTGAACGACCTGATGAGTGGCTTTATGGTGTTGCGCCTGGCCACCACCCGTGCTGCAATTCGGCAGGTGAACCTGGCAGGATTCAAGTTTCTCTATGAACTTCTTTCAGTGAGCGAGGGCAAATTCAAGGTGGGAGAGATTCCCCTGAACTTCCGTCCCCGTCAGATGGGCAACTCCAAGCTGGATCAGGCCATCGTCTGGGATTGGTTGGTGTCGCTCCTGCATACGTTTACAGGTCGCATCATGCCCAGGCGCGCCGTCAGCTTCGCTCTGGTAGGCATGGCAGGGATGGTGATTCATGCCGGCATCTTTTTCATTCTCAGAACGATGGGCTGGAGCTTTCTATGCAGCCAGATTGTGGCCGTTGTTGTAGCGGCTAGTTCCAACTATTTGGTCAACAATATCCTAACCTTCCGCGCTTCACGTTTACGAGGGATGGCGCTACTCATTGGCCTGCTCAAGTTTCTGGTGGTGTGCTCCCTGGGCCTGATTGCCAATATCGGCGTCTCCACAGCCGTCTACGCCAACATGAGAGAAGAGAGCCTGGGAATTGTTGCGGTGTTCGCCGGAATTGTTGTTGACTTTATCTGGAAGTACGCTGCGTCTTCTCGGCTGGTATGGAATGTTCCGTACTGAATACGCCATGGGCTGGGGAGAGATCAATCCATGGCGGCGGCAGGGAGCGGAAATCCTTGCCACAGCCCTCATCATGTTGATCGTTCTGTTTAGCGTGTCACACATGAAAGCTGCTGCGTTCAAGGATGCCACCAGTGGGCGCTGATGGTGGGTACACCGGAATAGAACTTCTTCTTTTCCCAAGCCCGTTGATTCCCCAATGCTTGTCGCCTTGGCGGCTGTGGCTGGTGCGTTGGCCGCATGGGCCGGCGTGATTGTGACCGTCTTGATGGCGTTGTGGAAAAGACTGGACAAGCGGTTTGACGAGTTGAAGGCCGAGCGGCAGCAGACCAGGGCAGATGTCAGGGATCTGGGGAAAGCTCCTCTCCATCAAGGCTTAAAGTTCTCAATAAGCCAGCACTCCCGCTTGCTTCGTTTGCCCATCACGTCAGTGACAAATCCTGCCGCCGTGCGCTTCCAAAGGCCACCCCGCTTGTTTTGGCTCATCTCCACACTGCTGGTTGGCCTGTTCTGGGGTTTGGCTGCTCTCAAACACTACCTCCTGCAAAGCACTGCCTGGGACCTGGGGATCTTTGATCAGGTCGCATGGAAAATGAGCCAGGGTTTGGAGCCCCACTCTACCTTCACTGATCTGCACCATATGGGTGACCATGGAGCTTGGGCTTTCTATGCCATTGCCCCGCTCTACTGGCTGGCACCATCGGTGCATTGGCTGTTCCTGACTCAGGCGCTGGGTCTCATTCTTACAGCTTTGCCTGTCTGGCACCTGGGTGTGCAAGCAGGCCTGAAGCAACGCGAGCGATGGTTGATCTGCGGATTGTGGTGGCTCCAACCGGTGGTGTTCAACGTGAACTTGTTTGATTTCCACCCGGAGACCTGGGCCATGCCCTTTCTTGCGCTAGCCATTTGGGCCAACCGTGCTGAGCGGCGCTGGCTCTGGATTGCCTGCTTGTTCCTGGCCATGGGCTGCAAAGGTGCATTGGGCTTGATTGTGATCGGTGTGGCCCTGGAGCAGGCCTTACGCCGGCGTTGGCGATGGGCTGTAGCGGCGCTACTCGTTGGGGGAGGGTGGCTTCTTTTGCTAATGGAGTTTCTTTTCCCAGCCGTGAATGGTGATGCTGGACTGATGGCGTTTGGTCGTCATCAAGGTCGCTACTCACATCTCGGTGAGAATGTTGGGAATATTCTACGGAATGCGCTATTTAGTCCTGGGGAGTTTCTCGGTGCTTTGGACTGGGCAAACATTCTCTTCTATCTGTTCTTGCTTAGCCTACCCCTGGCTTTCTACTGGCGCCGCTCCTCTATCCCCATACTTGCGGCAACTCTGCCTTTGCTAGCTTCCAACATCCTCTCGTCATCTTCAGCTCAGCAGGATCTAGTCCATCAGTACAACCTACCTATCGCCGTCCTTTTGGTTGTGGCCAGCATGGATGGCTTCGCTACTGATCTGCGCCAAAGCCGTCTCTGGCTGACGCGGCGGCTTTGGTTCTGTACATTCTGGGCAGCATTGTGCTTTACTCTTCTAGCTAAGCGAGGATATAGTTTAGGCTATCATGTAATTACAAAGATCAATCAGGTACAGCCAGCCTATAGTCTCATTGTGCAGATTGCTGATAATGATTCTGTACTTACACATAATCACCTGGCTCCTCACCTTAGTCAGCGACTTGTGGTAAAGCTGTTGTCTGGTGAACAGTCTCTGACAGCCGCAGACCTGGATCAACTGGATGTGGCCCTGCTGAATCGCCATGATCCAAGGTGGCCTACCAGCATCCAGCACACTGCCGCCACCATTGAGCAGCTTCAAGCTATGCAATGGGCCTGTGAAGAGGACGATCAAAGTGGCTTCGTGCTTTGCCAGAGGCCCACATCATGATGATCCATGCTGATACTCCGCACATCCACCGCTGTTGACACTATTTTCGTAAGCCCAAGGGTGCAGGAGTAGTAGCACCACATCGCTAGCCGCATGTTCTCCAGATCAGCAGGACTAGCCAGGCAGTCGCAACGACTGCTCTGGCCATTGCTTTTTCATCATGTTAGATAATGGACACTTGCGGAACTGATTACTAGCCGGTTGACTACAAAGTCAACAATCGCTTCAACTCTATGGATGTTCCTTACGGATTTTTCAAAATGGACTGCAGAATTGGAATGGCAACCGATGTTCCCGCACGCATTCTTGAGCTTAAGGGAGACAGGACAGTACCGCCCAATGCAACATACCGTATTCTTCAATCTGGTTTAACTTATGAGGAAGCCAATGAGTACGAACGTGTTCAACGTGAACAATGCGGTCCCCACTGTCAAGGTCAAACTGGCGGGCGGCGGGTGTCGTCTAATGGATGGAGTATTTATCGTATTGATTGGTAGTTGTAGCAGTGCCTGTGTGCAAGGGGAAGCCTGGAAAATGCTTCAATAGGACAACTGTAGAGTTTGGAAGCCCATTCATCATAGGGGCTTCTCTAACCTCAGACAGCTCAGAGCGCATTTATCAGGCTCCCCTAGTGTAGCGTCACGGAGATAAACTTCAGGGCAACTCGAAGAATTGAGCAACCTCCTCTGTAAAATGTCATCTTACGAGGCTCAATTCGTGAACCGTAGGCATGGCACTAGGATGTAGTCAGTCGGGTTGGGGAGTCAGGGCAATGGATCGGATTGGGTCTCTGGTGTGGATGCCCTCTTGCTGGACGGTGGCGCCGAAGGGCTGAGCCTCAGCACCCTGGCGGACCAGACGTACTGACTGGCAGGCGTACTGACGGTGAAGACCACCACCGATGCGGTAGACGGTCTGCCGGCTCGGAGGGAAACGTCTCCCGTCTCCGGCTGGGATTGGAGGCGGTCAGGCTGGTCCCTCTGGCCAACGGCGCTTCCTTACTCCCCAGCTTGAGTGTGGGTGTGTGTCAAGACAGCGGTGATGCAGAAACCGGCTTTGGCACCGAGCTGGGTGGCGGGCTCTCCTGGATGGATCTCCAGCGTGGGATCAGCGCCGACCTCAAGGGGCGTATCTTGCTCACCCATGGTGCAGAAGACTTCCAGGAGCGTGGCATGGCCCTATCTTTTGCATGGGACCCCAACCCCTCTGATCGCGGACCGTCCTTCTCGGTGAGTCATGCCCTGGGTGCTGCCGCAACAGGTGGCCTGGATGCACTGCTCAACCCCACCACCATCGAAGGGCTGGGTGCCGATGACGGCAGCAGCGAACACCAGCAGTTTGCCACCAGGCTGGCCTACGGTTTCCCCGCTTTCGGTGACCGGCTCACCGTTACCCCTTCACTGGGCCTGGCATTCTCCCCGTATAGCAGCAGCACCAGCCTGCGGTGGGCGCTGACGCCCTACGCCGGGACGGGACAGGTGGATGAACCTTGGACTATCTCCCTGGAGGGGCAACGGCAGGAGGACACCACCCCTGCTTCTCTCGTGGATTACTCCTTCAAGCTGCGTTTCTCTCTGCTGTTCTGAGCAGTACGCTGCGCTGGTGGCTGAAGCGGGCAAAAACCGGCGCGCGACCCGGGCGCCAATGCCACGCTTCCCCACGCTGCGTGACGGTAACCGGGGAATCCTGCCTTGGAGCGCTACGTCGTTCTGTGGACAGTCTGTCGCGAAGGGGCAGTTGGCCAGGATGTACCACGCCCGGTTCTCTGTTGATTCGGTGTTCAAGGGCGTGTCCTGTGCAGGGCTCTATTCAAGCGCTACCTCCCTAACCCGAATTCCGCCAAGCTGGGCAGCATCGATACCCCATGGAAGAACGGACGAATGGTGGGGCCAGCCACAAGAACGGGGCACGGTTCCCGCCGCAATGGCCAGCCCCAACCGCGCCTCAGGGGCATTCAGGTTCCCTTGCCGCAGACCCTGTAGCAGCCCCAGGCTCGGCTGGCGTAAATCCTTCCGGAAACAGGCAATCACGGCCACAATGCTGCCCAACTGCAACACCGTGGTGACCGCCACGCCGGGATCACCCCAGCCCGGCAAAACCAGCATCGCCTTGAGATGGACCGTGCTGCTGATGGCCAGAAACCCGGTGAGGCCCTGGACGATGCCCAGCACAAGGGCGCGGGGGAAACCAAGGGTCCAGGAAGATCATCTGGTCTGCTCCGGTCCAGTGCCAACTAACTGTGGAGATCCGATCCTGTCCTTTCTCCGGCCTTCTCTCCGGCAGTTACCGGAGTAGCAGGAGGCAGACTGAGACCTGCCTACCGAAGACTCAAGAAGCCCCTGGGAGGCCAATAGTTCGTCACGTTGCAGGCCACGTGGCCTCGGCTGGCCTGGCAGAGTTTTCCAACTGTCGCCAGCCGCCTCTCCTTCCCTCCCGGGAGGGGTCCGGTTCCAGAGGTATGAGTCCGGAGCACTTGGAAGTTCTGCGTCTTCGGGACAAATCCCCACACCCCTCAGCTCACCTTTCAACCTTCTCCTCCCGAAGTTACATTGTCTTTGAAAAAATCCCGATTCCAGGGTAGGGGGAGACGAGACGGCCCCTGCGACGGCGCGGAGCAAGAGTTCCGACATTGCTGTGGAGATCTCCACAACGACGGCCGGTTTGTAACCCTGATGCCGCAACTGCGACTGCTGCAAGTTGCAGTGCTGCCTCGGTCTTTTCGCGTGGAGAACACCGGAATTTATTCCCCGGACAGCACCAGAAGGACTAGCTCAACGGGGTCGCACAGCACCTCGACGATACGGGATGTCTTGCCAAATGGCTCATGGCGTAGCAGCACGGCCTGTACCGGATCATCGGCATTCGCCGCAACAGGAAAACGACTTCATCCCGCTCTTCGACAAGCGCCTGCTACCAAAACGGTTCATCGCCAAACCCTGAAACCGGATGAGTGGAGAGGCCGTTACTTAGGCTTCTTGACGTTTTGGTCAGTGCCGCCTGAATCCTGATGCAACTTCTCAATCACATCAGCACCAAAACCATCAAAGGTGACCTGTTTGGTGGCCTCACGACTGCCGTGATTGCCTTGCCCATGGCCCTGGCTTTTGGCGTCGCCTCCGGGGCAGGGCCTGAAGCAGGGCTATGGAGTGCTGTTTTCATCGGGCTGTTTGCAGCGTTGTTTGGGGGCACACCCACCCTCATCTCGGAGCCTACCGGTCCCATGACGGTGGTCATGACCGCAGTGATTGCCAACCTTACGGCCAGTAACCCCGACCATGGCATGGCCATGGCCTTCACCGTGGTCATGCTGGCTGGCGTGTTTCAGATTCTGCTGGGCACTTTGCGCCTGGGGCGCTACATCATCCAGATGCCCTACACGGTGATTTCAGGCTTCATGTCCGGCATTGGCTGTATTCTCATCCTGCTGCAACTGGGACCAGCGCTGGGGCAGATGGCTCCCCCGGGAGGAGTGATAGGAACGTTGCAGAGCCTGCCCCGCTTGGTGGACAGCATGAGGCCGCTGGAAGTTGCGCTAGCGGCAATCACCATGATCATTCTCTGGGCAACGCCCCAGCGCTTCAAGAAGCTTGTCCCGCCGCAACTGCTGGCGCTTGTGGCCGGCACCGTCCTCTCCGTGACACTGTTTCCCGCGCTGGGCGTCTCCGGAGAGGGCATCCGTCGCATTGGGGAAATCAGCGCCGGTTTCCCCGGTGTTCAGATGCCGTTCTTCGGGGCCAGCGAGTGGCGCTTGATGCTGACGGATGCCGCAGTGCTGGGCATGTTGGGGTCCATTGACGCCCTGCTCACCTCAGTGGTGGCCGACAGCCTGACCCGTACCGAGCACAACTCCAACAAGGAGTTGGTGGGACAGGGCCTGGGCAATCTGGTGGCGGGTCTGTTTGGGGGTATTGCCGGTGCCGGAGCCACCATGGGCACTGTTGTGAACATTCAGGTGGGAGGGCGGTCAGCGCTCTCCGGCATCGTCCGGGCTGTGGTGCTGATGCTGGTGATCGTGGCCGGTTCCGGTCTGGCGGCCCGGATTCCCCTGGCTGTCCTTGCGGGCATTGCCCTGAAGGTGGGCTTCGACATTGTGGATTGGGGATTCCTCAGGCGAGCTCACCGGATCTCTGTCAAAGGTGCGTTGATCCTCTACCTGGTCATTGGCCTCACGGTGCTGGTTGACCTGATCGTGGCTGTGGCTGTTGGTGTATTTCTGGCCAACATCCTGACCATTGACCGCCTTTCCCGGCGGCAAAGTCACGTGGTGAAGTCCATCAGCACAGCGGACGACGATTTGAATCTACCGAAGGAAGAGAAGGCGTTGCTGGATGCGGGTCAGGGTCGTGTGCTCCTCTTCCAGCTCACGGGAGACATGATTTTTGGCGTGGCCAAGACCATTGGCCGTGAGCACAACGCCGTTGGTCAGTGCAACGCCATCGTTTTTGATCTTGGCGCCGTCTCCCACCTGGGCGTTACCGCAGCCCTGGCTTTGGAGAATGCCGTGGAGGAAGCGGTGGAAGCCAAGCGTCATGTTTACGTTGTGGGCGCTGCGGGCACCACCCGCAAGCGACTGGAGGCGCTGAAGTTGTTTGAATTGCTGCCCGCTGATCACACCCGGTTGAGCCGTGCCCAGGCCCTGGCAGCCGCTGTTGAGGCCATCAAACGTCAAACCTCTGCCAGACCCGGACCCATCAGCGCGTAACGGTAGCCAGGGCAACGAGATTGTTGTCTTGGGCAATGGAGGATAACGACGGTTCTTTCTCAACGCCATGGCCACCATGACCGACACCCTGCTCGCCGCCAAGGCCGCCTCCGGTCTGACGTTTGCTCAACTGGCCTCCCATGTGGAACTTGATGAAATGTGTGTCGCGGCCATGCTGTATGGACAGGCCAGCGCATCACCGGAAGAAGCGACCAGGCTTTGCCAGGTTCTGGGGGTCGGAGAGGATGCTGTGGCGTTTCTGACCCGCTATCCCATCAAGGGATGTCTGGATCCCGTTGTGCCCACAGATCCGCTCGTTTATCGCTTCTACGAAATCATGCAAGTTTATGGACTGCCGATTAAAGATGTGATTCAAGAAAAGTTTGGTGACGGCATCATGAGCGCCATTGATTTTACTCTCCATGTGGATAAAGTAGAGGACCCGAAAGGAGACCGGGTCAAGGTCGTCTTCTGCGGCAAGTTTTTGCCCTATAAAAAGTGGTGAAGGGGTGCTGGTCCATGGGGCGTTAGCATCAATCCCAGACCCCAGCTTCCCATGATCCTCTGGCAAGAACGCTCTGATCTTCAGAGCAGTGAGGAGGTCAACCGACAGCCTGCCAGAGGAGCCAGGGACCTGCTCCCCCAGGATGTGGAGGATAACCGCTGGATTTGCGCTCAGCTTCATTACGTCTACCGCCGCTGGGGCTATAAGGAGTTGGCGCCTCCCACCATTGAGAGGCTGGACACCTTGGAAGCTGCTGGCGCCATTGATGAAAACGTCCTGCTCAAGGTGGCCACCCGGGACGCTCTGGGTCTACGCCCGGAGATCACCGCCAGTGTGGCCAGAGCAGCCTGTACCCGCTTGGCCGGTCTGCCCAGACCTTTGCGGCTCTGGTATGAAGGCAACGTGTTTCAAAGAGAGGACGTCGGTGGCCATGAGCGGGTCCAGGAGGAACTGCAGAGTGGCATTGAACTCATTGGCGCTCCAGGGTTGGCCGGGGATGGGGAATTGGTGGCCATCCTGCTGGACGCTTGCCGTCAACTGCCTTTCCACCCGGAGCACCAGCCCACCCTGCTCCTGGGCCACAGTGCCTTGTTTGTCACTCTTCTGGCGGATTTCCCCACCCATCAACAGGCTGGGCTACGCCAAGCCCTGAGCCGCTATGACATGTTGCAACTTCGGTCCCTGGACCTCTCGGATGCGGATCGGCAGCGGGCTCAACGGCTTTTGAGGGTGCGGGGGGAGCCGGAGGCTGTGCTGGATACGCTGTCGGATTTTTCAAAGGCTGCCGCCGTGGACGAACTGCGGGCGCTGCTGGAGTTGATCGCGGAACGGGCGCGCCAGGCTGGTGTTCGCCTCCAACTCGACCCCACCTTTCTGCCAACGTTCACCTTCTACGACGGAGTTGTGCTGCGCTTGATCTGCAAAGGCGCCCATGCCCTGACGCCGGTCGCCACCGGTGGCCGCTATAATCGTCTGCTCAGGCACTTTGCTCCTGGGGATCGGGACGCCAGCGGGACCGGTTTCAGTTTCAAGGTGGAGCGCCTGCGCGGACTCCTGCAGGACCACAGGACAGCGCTCTCCGCTCAGACCGATGTGCAGGTGCTGGTCACCTATCGCTCTCCCGACAACCTGGGGGGCGCCATGGCATGCCTGGAGCGCCACCACCGCGCCCTGGTGAAAGCTGAATTGCTGCCGTCCCACAAGGTTGAAGAGGAGACCACCCAGGGCCATGCCTCCCCCGGCCCCCAGGTGCTGGTCACCTATGACCACCCCATGAGCCGGGAGGCGGCCACAGCCTGTGTACAACGCCACCGGACAGCGCAGGTGGAGGTTGAACTCTGGCCCCAACCCTGCCCCACGTTGGATGCCGCCAGGGCGGCATGGAGACAGCGACCACTCCCTTGCCTGGAATGGCTGACGGGCGCCAGGGACGGATCCGCCCCCTGAAGCCCACATGGGTGCTTGTCTTTCCCCCTAGGATCGGTTTTCCTCCCCCTGCATTGATGCCACATACAATTCTCACGGACCGCTGTGAAGGGGTGGCGGTTTGTGTTGACTCCTGCCCGGTCGCTTGCATTTATCCCGGGGAGGGAACAAACGCCAAAGGCACCAGCTTTTGCTGGATTGCCTTTGGCGTCTGCATTGACTGTGGCATCTGTCAACAGGTGTGTCCCGTAGACGGCGCCATCGTGCCGGAGGAACGCCCCCAACTGCAGCGCCAACGAGGCTAGGCTTGGCTTGGGGGCTTGGGGTTTCGGCCCGTCACGTACGGCATTCCCCACCTGGACAGGCCTGGGTGACTCTCCTGGTCAGGAATACACTTCATTGCGCTTTGACTGCAATGCCCCATGGCTGTTCTTGAGCACGGCGAGATTCAGATTCACACCGAGAACATCTTCCCGATCATCAAAAAAGCCGTTTATTCCGGCCATGAAGTGTTCCTGCGGGAGCTGGTCAGCAACGGTGTCGATGCCATCAATAAGCGGCGGATGGCAGCTCTGGCTGGTGATTGCCAGGACGGTGAGGACGGCGAGATCCGAATTCGTATTGACCGCGAAGCAAAGACGATCACGATCAGTGATAACGGTATTGGTATGGACGCTGACGAGGTAAAGCGTTATATCAATCAAGTGGCTTTCTCCAGCGCCGAGGAGTTTTTATCGAAATACAAGCATGAGCCAGACGCCATCATTGGCCATTTTGGCCTGGGATTTTACTCCAGCTTCATGGTGGCCGGAAAAGTGGAGTTGCGAAGCCTCAGCGCAAAACCGGGCGCCAGCGCCGTCCGTTGGAGCTGTGACGGTTCCCCGAAATTCCAGTTGGAGGAGGGTGATCGCAGCACGCTTGGCACCGACGTGATTCTCTATCTGCAAGAAGAGGAATTGGAATATCGGGAGCCCAGCCGTATCCGTCAACTGATTACCACCTACTGCGACTTCATGCCCGTTCCCGTGAAGCTGGAAGGGGACACCGTGAATCGCTGTAAGGCTCCATGGCGGCAAAGTCCCGGTGAACTCAAGGATGAGGATTATCGAGAGCTTTATCGTTATCTCTATCCCTTCCAAGGAGATCCCCTGCTTTGGGTTCACCTCAGCACCGACTACCCCTACAACTTGCGGGGCATCCTTTTCTTCCCGAAGCTGCAAGAGAACGGCCAGTGGGACCAGGGGCAGATTCGTCTCTATTGCAACCAGGTGTTTGTGAGCGACTCCGTCAAGGAAGTGGTGCCGTCGTTTCTGCTCCCCTTGAAGGGTGTCCTTGACGCGCCGGATCTACCTCTCAACGTGAGTCGCAGTGCCTTGCAGACGGACCGTCAGGTGCGCTCCATCGGTGGTTTCATTGCCCGCAAGGTGGGGGATCGTCTGGCCCAGCTTCACGGGGAAGAACCGCAGCGCTATGGGGAAATCTGGAACGATCTTGCCCCCTTCGTCAAAATTGGCGCCATGGAGGAGGAGAAGTTTGCCGACAAGGTGGCGGATCGGGTTCTCTTTGCAACTACCGCACAATCGGCAGAAGGCCAGGCCGATCCCATCGCCACGGACGCTGGCTGCTACACCACTGTCAAGGGGTATCTGAAGCGTTGCCCGGCACAGAGGCGCACATCCGTGATCTACTGCACCGACCCCGTTACCCAGGACTCCGCACTGCAGCTCTGGACAGCCCGGAACATCGAGGTGCTCACAGCCGATGCCCTTATCGATAGCCAGTTCTTGCCATGGCTGGAGCAACGGGAAGAGCAGGTGAGCTTCAAGCGGGTGGATGCAGAGCTGGACGAAAGCTTCACGGACCAGACACCGGCACTGGCCGACGCCAGTGGCGAAGATGACGGCGAGAAGCTACGTAGCCTGTTCAAAGACGCCTTGAACAACGACAAAGTCACCGTTCAGGTGAAAAGCCTCAAGGGAGAAGCCGCACCGGCGGCCCTGATTCTTCTGCCGGAGCAGATGCGGCGGATCAACGACGTCAGCGCCCTGATGCAACGGCAGATGCCCAGCCTGCCCGACCATCACGTGCTGTTGGTCAACAAGGTCCATCCTCTGGTCAAAGGTTTGCTGAAGCTGGCTGCCGGTGCCGTGGTTACGGGTTCGGGTCCTTCCCCCAACACAACCCTCAGTCACGAGATCTGCTGCCATCTGCACCAACTGGCCCAGTTGGGTGTGGGCGGCCTCAAAGCCGAGCAGTTGCTCACACTCCGGACCCGAAGCATGGAACTCCTGGGACGTCTGCTGGAGCGTCTGAACTAACCCCGGAACTTTTCCCGTCCGCGTCAGTGGCCTACGCAGCGGTCCGACTCGACGCAAGAGGCCTCACCCCCCATAGCAGTCCAGTGGCAGGGGGCGCGTGGCAACCAGCACTGCAGTCATCTGCTGCTGCAGCTCCAGGCCACAGGCAGCCAGAATGCGACCACTGTAGATGTCAAAAGGGCTGCCGTCATAGGCACACACCCGGCCACCAGCACCCTGGACGATGGCCGCCCCTGCCGCCAGGTCCCAGGCCTTCAGGCCCCGCTCCCAATATCCGTCCAGACGACCGCAGGCCACATAGGCCAGATCCACCGCCGCGGCCCCACCTCTCCGCACACCCCCCACCCGGTGGGCAAAGCGGCAGAACTCTGCGTAGTTGTTGTCAAGCCGCTCGTGGCGGTCATAGGCAAACCCTGTCACCAGAACGCTCCGGGCCAGGTTGGTGCAGGCGCTCACCTGGATGGGCATGGCATTGCAAAAGGCTCCCAAGCCCGCACCACCCCAGAACACCTCCTCCAGCCGCGGCGCCACAATGGCTCCTAACCAGGGCTTTCCCTGGCGGAGAAGGCCCACGGAGGTGGCAAAGAACGGATAGCCATGGGCAAAGTTGGTGGTGCCATCCAGGGGATCCACACACCAGAGGAGATCACCCGTCTCGCCATGGCGGCCGCTCTCCTCCGCCAGGACGGGAACGGTGGGTGTCTCCTGGCGCAAAACCTCCAGTACAGCGGCTTCGGCGGCTTCATCCGCATCCGTAATCAGATCACCAAGGCGCCCTTTGCTGCGCACCGTGAAGCTTTTCCCGTCAAAGTGGCGCAACTGCCGAGCGCCCGCCTCGGCGGCACGACGCGCCACTGTTAGCAAGGTCCCGGCATCGGCTGTTGTCATGGCTGGCTACTCCTCTTCCAAGGGGATGGCCGGACGCACCCGCCCGCGGCCAAAATGGCGCCCAAACTGAAGTTCGTAGACCTCATCCTCATCCTGGGTTTCCACCTCCACATCGGCAACGGCTCTGGCAACGCAGAGGAGACCGTAGCCCTGCTCCCTCAAGGCTTGCGAGAGACCCAGGGCTTCGCGATGGTCCAGGCTGCCGGCCTTGATGCGCACAGCGCACGTGGTACAGCACCCGTTGCGGCAGCTAAACGGCAGCCCGTTGCCCTGCTCTTCCAGTGCATGGAGAATGTACTTCCCTTCGGGCACAAGGGCGGTGACGGTTCGGCCCTTTTGGCGGTCATGGACCACCACTGTGAACAATTGCCCCATGAAGTCGGCCACTGTGCTGCTACATTGGCACGGATTCAGGTCCGTTGGTTCGAGCTTGCCCGGACAGCGTGCTTCTGGAGAGGTGGCCGAGTGGTCGAAGGCGCAGCACTGGAAATGCTGTATAGGGGCAACTCTATCGAGGGTTCGAATCCCTCCCTCTCCGCTTCCGATGCTCCCTGCTGGTGGCTTCTCCCCCTCAGCCCACGAACAACCGACCGCGCAATCCCCCGACTCGCATCCGCAAGAACATGGGCGTATCGATACAACCCATGTCCCGATCTCCCGTGTGCAGTCCTTGGGAAGCCACAGGCCGCCAGAGCCATGGGAGGGGCTGACCGAATCGTGTGCGGGGAGAGTCGCCTGGGCGGATGACCGTGATCAGCGTCCGGGACAGGGTGTGATCATGGTGGGTCGTCGGTCATCTGTTAGAGTTTGCCTCGCTTTGGCTGGCGGGCGTCGCCAAGTGGTTAAGGCAGCGGCTTGTGGCGCCGCTATTCGGGGGTTCGAATCCCCTCGCTCGCCCTTCACAACCTGGCTGCGCCCTCCATGGTGCGGGAGGATTCCTGCAGGTGGGCCAGGAGTTGCGCCCCCCCAAAGCGCACAGGATCATCACAGAACAGCCCCGTCTCCACCTGGGTGGCGGTGATAGCGGACTGGGCATCCTCTGGCTGGAGGTGACCTGTATTCAGGGCAACGGCCCGCAGCCGGCAGGGGGAAGACAGGGCAGGGCAGGCTACGGCAGCCACGGCCTCGTAAAGCTTCACCACCTGGGGCAGCGGGGGGATGGGAACGGATGGACCGTCAGCGGCCAGGGAGAGCAGGTGTTGCTGTCCCGCCCGATGCACCAACACCAGATCGGTGGGCTGGCTGCCCCGCAAAAGGGGGAGCGTAGCGGTGGAGCCGGGATGGAGCAGGGAGCCCTGGCCTTCCACCAACACCCAGTCGGCGCCCTTGCCGGCCTCCAGCACCGCCGCCTCCACAGCACC
>MWLD01000052.1:11047-21503 GCA_002018045.1 Candidatus Synechococcus spongiarum LMB bulk15M | reverse complement strand
TTGGCAAGTTGAATGCCCAGACCAGGGGCAGTGCTGGGCCGAATCACATCCCCTAAGCCCGGCCTCCGGAACCGGCTGCCCAACACCCAGTCGGCGCCCTTGCCGGCCTCCAGCACCGCCGCCTCCACAGCACCCGCCGCATAGTCCACCCGCACCGCATCCAGGGCAATGCCGCCACCACTGATCAGGATTCCAGCTTGACCGGTGGCCACAAAATTCATGGCCAGTCCTTGCTCCACCCCAGCCCGGTGCAACTCCAGCGCGGCGCTCATCTTGCCTACGGCCATATCGGTTCCCACAAACAGCACCCGTCGGGCAGGGGTGCGAGAGGCCCGGGCCGCACCAACCCGCAGCGGGCGGGGTTCACGGCGCAGGTCCCAGATCCAGCAGTTGGGGTGCAGCAGTTCACGCAACCGGGGATCGTCCGCCATGGGGGTGTGAAGACCGTTGGCCAGGTTCAGGCCCGCGGCGAGGGCAGCCTCCACATCCCGGCGCATCACCGCCGGAATCCGGCCACCGGAAGGGGCCAGACCGATGGCGGCCACCGTGGGGCCCATGGGCAGAGCCTCCGCCAGATTTGCCACCACGGGGACCGGACGGGGAATCCCTGTGATCTCAACCAGCTCGGCCCCGGCGTTGTCGGGGTCGACGACAGCCACGATGGGGCCGCGGCGGTAGCGCAGCATGGCAAGACCGGTCTTGCCGAGAAGGCTTTGCAGGCCACCGTGCTGGAGAAGAACCAGGGGGGCGGAGGCACTCAGCATTGGAGAGATTTGGCAAGTTGAATGCCCAGACCAGGGGCAGTGCTGGGCCGAATCACATCCCCTATGCGCTCAAGACCCAGAAAAGGGTCGCGGCGCAGATTAAGATGGCTGTCCAGATCAGGCCATTGAACCAAGGGGAGCAATTGGGCCGCGGCGCCGTTGAGCAGGCTGGTATCTGCATAGCAGCCCAGCATCAACCGGAGGCCCAACCCGGTGGCCATACGGGCCATGAGCAAGGTTTGACTCAGGCCGCCGTGCTTGAGAAGCTTCAGGTTGACCCCATCCACATGGGGCGCGAGGCGGATCAGGTCCTGAAGGGTCCAGCAGCTTTCATCCACCACCAAGGGAAGAGGGCAGTGGGGACGTAGGGCAGCATACCCCTCATGGTCATCGGGTGATGCTGGCAGGGGCTGCTCCAGCAGCACCGCGCCTTGATCCTTGAGCCACGGCGCCATTGTCATGGCCTGCTCCGGATCCCAGCCCCCGTTGGCGTCGATTTGTACATCCACGGAGCCGGGCCAACGGTCCAGCTCCCGAATTGTGGCCTGCACCAGTTGGCGATCATGGTCCAGACCCCGGGGGCTGCCGAGTTTCAACTTGATGCGGCTGGGACGCACCTGCTCGAACCATTGCCACAGTCGTTGTCGCACAGCCTCCACGGAGCCGAGACCAACGGTCACGCTGGTGGCCCCACAGCGCTGCCGATCCAGTCCCCAGAGACGCCAAAGTGGACGTCCCAGGGCCTTGCCCCACCAGTCCAGGAGCGCCAGGTCCACGCCACAGCGGGCCGGGGGGGAGAGGGACGCAAACAGCGGCTCACACTGTTGCCATTGGTCGGGAGCATAGGGCTTCAGTTGGGGCCAGAGCTGGGCCAACTCTGCTGCCACCGCCCGACTGCCGTAGTGATAGCGGCCTGTGTCAACACGACCGGTCTCCCCAATCCCGATGATGCCCTCGTGGCTGACTTCCACCAGCAAACGCTCCAGGCAGTGGGTCTGGCCACGGCTGATGGTGAGAGGGACCACTCTGTCGATCCGGAAGGGACGGCAGCAACCTTGCATGGAAGACGGGTGTGCAGGTGGGCGCCGCTGGTGCAGCAATTGAGGAAGAATAGAAAAACACGAACCATCGCAACGTCCTGATGCCTCCGTTGGCTCCTGCTGCTCACCCCCCCTCCCCAGCCCGCCGCTATGCCATCACAACCTTTGGCTGCCAGATGAACAAGGCGGATTCCGAGCGTATGGCCGGCATCCTGGAGGCCATGGGCTACCGGCACGAGGAGGACGAGTTGGCTGCCGACCTGGTGATATACAACACCTGCTCCATCCGCGACAACGCCGAGCAGAAGGTCTACAGTTATCTGGGCCGCCAAGTGCAGCGCAAGCGACACAATCCCCATCTCACCCTGGTGGTGGCCGGTTGCGTGGCTCAGCAGGAGGGGGAAAGTCTCCTGCGCCGCGTGCCGGAACTGGACCTGGTGATGGGACCACAACACGCCAACCGCCTAGGCAGCTTGCTGGAGCAGGTGGAGAGTGGTCAGCAGGTGGTGGCCACTGCAGAGCATCACATCCTGGAAGATCTTGCCAAGCCCCGACGGGAGAGCACGGTCACAGCATGGGTCAACGTGATCTACGGCTGTAACGAGCGCTGTACCTACTGCGTGGTTCCCGCCACCCGTGGCCGTGAGCAGTCCCGCACACCGCAGGCCATTCGCAGCGAGATCGAGGCCCTGGCCCGGCAAGGATATCGGGAGATCACCCTCCTGGGCCAGAACATTGACGCCTATGGCCGTGACTTGCCGGGCATCACACCCTCGGGTCGGCGGCGTCACACCCTCACGGATCTGCTGCACTTCGTTCACGATGTGGAGGGCATTGCGCGGATCCGCTTTGCCACCAGCCACCCCCGCTACTTCACCGAGCGGTTGATTGCTGCCTGTGCAGAGCTGCCCAAGGTGTGCGAGCACTTCCATATTCCGTTCCAAAGTGGGGACGACCAGGTGCTGCGCCATATGGCCCGTGGCTACACCGTGAGTCGCTACCGCCGCATCATCCGAACCGTTCGCCAGTACATGCCTGAGGCTGCCGTCAGTGCCGATGCCATTGTGGGTTCCCCCGGGGAAACGGAAGCGCAATTTCAAAACACCATGGCGCTGGTGGAAGAGATCGGCTTTGACCAACTCAATACCGCAGCGTATTCACCCCGTCCCAACACCCCTGCCGCAACCCGAGCCGACCAGGTATCGGAAGCTGTGAAGGTAGACCGACTCCGCCGCCTCAACGCTTGCGCGGAACGCTGCATCCGCCATCGCAACCAACGTTATGCCCGGCGGGTAGTGGAGGTGTTGACGGAGGGGCGCAACCCGAAGGATCCTCAACAACTGATGGGTCGCACCCGCAGCAACCGGTTGGTGTTTCTGCCGGCCGCCGGTCATGGCCTGGGGGATCTTGTGCCCGTGCGCATTGAAGCGGTGCGTCCCTTCTCCCTCAGTGGCTGTTCCCTGTCGGAGCCGCAAGAGCAACGCCTCCTGTCAGGTCAACGCTGATTGGGTGTCCCCGGGGATATAGCCATCTTTTCCCTGATAGGGTCCAGGGCAGCGCAATCCCCACCCGTGCCCAATCCCGTCCCACAATCGGTGGCCACCAGGGTGGGCCTGGTGTTCGGGGGACGCTCCGGTGAGCACGAGGTCTCCATTCGCTCGGCCCGTACCGTTGCCGAAGCCCTCTCCACAGGGGCCAATCGTCAGCGCTACCGGATCATTCTCCACTACGTCACCCGTGATGGCCGGTGGATTGTGGGGGACGGGGCAACGGCTGCCCTCTCCGGCACGATTCCGGTCACGCCCGACGACCGGTTGCCACGATTGCCCACCACAGCCCGGCAGGTTGATGTGTGGTTTCCCGTACTCCATGGGCCTAACGGAGAAGACGGCACAGTGCAAGGGCTGTTCACGTTGCTGGATCAGCCCTTTGTGGGAACGGGGGTGCTGGGCGCCGCCGTGGGCATGGACAAACAAGCCATGAAGGCTGCCTTTGCGGCAGCCGGCCTGCCCCAGGTGCGTTATGTCTGCGCCACTGCCGACGGATTGGCGCACCCCGACGAGCTGGTGAACCGTGTGGAGCAACACCTGGGCTATCCCTGCTTCGTCAAGCCGGCCAACCTGGGCTCCTCGGTGGGAATCAGCAAAGCCGGAGATCGCGGGGCGCTTCTGACAGGACTCCGCGCTGCGGCCCGGTTGGATAATCGCCTGGTTGTTGAAACAGCCGTTACAGCGCGGGAGCTGGAATGTGCTGTGCTGGGGGACGGGAACCTGAACGCCTCTGTTGTTGGCGAAATCCTGTACGACACTGCGTGGTATGACTACACCACCAAATACTCTCCAGGCCATAGCTCCTTGGTGATCCCCGCTTCCGTGCCCCCGTCCGTCCGGGATCAGGTCCGGCGGCTGGCGATACGAGCCACCCAGGCAGTCGGCGCCTACGGCCTCGGCCGTGTGGATTTCTTCTACCAGGAGAAGGGCCGGACGCTCTATGTGAACGAGATCAATACCATGCCGGGCTTTACGAGCCAGAGCATGTATCCCCTGCTGTGGCAGGCCAGTGGCGTCACGACCGAGGAGCTTGTGCATCGCTTGATCGAGCTTGCCCAGGTACGCCATCAGCGGAGAAACTTCACCTCAGCCCATTGAATTGTCATGCGAGAAGGTTTGCTCTGGCTTCCCCTGCTGGTGATCTTCGTGGTTCTGACTGCTCTTGGCTGGATGGAGCGACGGCGCCAGGCCTTGTTTCGTCTTTGGGCTCAGGGGTCTGAATTGGCCAGGTTGGACGCTGCCGTAGCCATGCGACTCCAGGACGGTCGGATCAGTTGGGGATCCGTCGGTCCAAAAGGGGTTGAGTTGGCAGAGGACATTGCTGTCAATCACCTGGAACTCTGCGAATTGATGGCAGATCGCTCTGGCGACGTTCCCCTCACCGACGAGGCCTATTGTCCCTGTCGTCTGCGATTGGTTGCGGAGGGTCGGAGCCTGGACATCCCGTTCAGTGACGCCGTAAAAGCCCGCCTATGGGTAGACGAATTGATGTCTCGGGTGCGCTGTCAACTGTGACATCCCGTCCCGTCGTTGCCATGCCGCAGGGCTCGACTCGGCCACGGGCTAGCAAGTCATCCTTATCCCGGGGGCCAAGGCAGCGTCACCAGGGGCGGTGGTGGCTGATCCGGTTGTGGCGGCTGCTGGTGTTCAGTGGCGGTGCAGTGGGGCTGGCCTGGGTGCTTCTGGAGAAAGGCTGGTGGCTCGAGACACCGGGTCAGGTGGTTGTCCATGGCGTATCGCACCAGGACCATGGGGCGTTGCTGGCTGCCAGCGGACTTCAACTCCCCACACCCTTGCTTGCGGTTGACCCGTCGTCTCTACAGCGGGATTTGCAGCGTCTGGTGTCCCCGACACTCCAGGTGCAGGTCCAGCGGACCTTGGCGCCACCGCAACTTGTGGTCAGCCTGCAACATGGCGTCGCCCATGCCTGGGTACGGCGTTCTTCGGCAGATCGGGTGGAACGTGGGTTACTGGATCACCGGTTCAACTGGACCGGTTTTGATGCGCAACATCAAGGCGCTCAACACCTGCTGGATCGTTTTCCCATGGTGAAAAGTAACGTTCTGGTGCTAGTGGATTTCTGGACCCCGGGACTGCCGAAAACGCTGGCTCGACTCTTCTCGGATCTGGAGCGTCTGGAGACACGGGTGAACACCGTCCGTATCACGGCAGATGGGCAATGGGTGCTGGGCACGTCCGAGGTTCCAGGGGAGGTGCGCCTTGGACAACCTGAGGATCTCTCGCGCAAGCTTGCCACCATGGACCATCTTTATGCCCAACTGGAGAGGAAGACACCGCCGTTCTCTTATGCCTATGTTGATCTCCGTAATCCTGAACAACCAAAACTTGGCTTGTCGCGGGGTCAGGGGGCAATCAGTCCAATAGGGGAGGATTTCCGTTGGCCGTATTGATAGGCAATATGTATCACTGAGTTGATATCATAGCCAGTTGATTGCTCAACAGCCGGGTGTCATGGGATTCGTTACCGTGGCTGTCCCTGGGATCTTAACTTTTTCTTGTGATTTCAGGCTTGACGTTGTTGTTCGGGTTTGGGACTTTGCCGCTAAGCTCAGGGAGCCTCCCATGAAACGACGGAACATGGAGCATAACGATTACGGTCAAGACGTGAAGTCAACTCCCCGGATTGTCCCAGCTCAAAATGCTTGCATCCGTGTTGTCGGGGTTGGCGGTGGCGGTAGCAACGCTGTGAATCGCATGATCAACAGCGATCTGCAGGGCGTGGATCACTGGGTTCTCAATACCGACGCTCAAGCTCTGCTCAGCTCGTCCACCCAGAATTGCCTTCAACTGGGGCAACGACTGACCCAGGGTCTGGGCGCGGGAGGCAACCCTTCCATGGGCAAGAAGTCGGCCGAGGAGTCCCGGTCAGAGATCGAACAGATCATGGAGGGGGCCAACCTGGTCTTCATCGCGGCGGGCATGGGAGGTGGCACAGGAACCGGCGCCGCACCCGTAGTATCGGAGTTGGCCAGAGAAGCTGGCGCCCTTACAGTAGCAATTGTAACAAAGCCGTTCAAGTTTGAGGG
This sequence comes from Candidatus Synechococcus spongiarum LMB bulk15M, assembly GCA_002018045.1. Classification (GTDB taxonomy): domain Bacteria; phylum Cyanobacteriota; class Cyanobacteriia; order PCC-6307; family Cyanobiaceae; genus Synechococcus_B; species Synechococcus_B spongiarum_E. The sequence goes on along the minus strand of MWLD01000052.1, from coordinate 15,102 downwards.
CCGCCGCCGTGCCGCACAAGCGGAGCAAGGGATCAAGGAGCTGTCTGCTCATGTGGACAGCCTGATCGTTATTCCCAACGATCTGCTTCGCAGCGCTGATATTCCCGGTGGACGGCTGCAAGATGCGTTCAGCAGCGCCGATGATATCCTCTATCATGGCGTGAAAGGCATCAGCGACATCATTACCCAGCCGGGTCTTGTCAATGTTGACTTTGCCGACGTCTATTCCGTGATGAAGGATGCCGGCACCGCCCTCCTGGGCATCGGGAAAAGCTCGGGCCGCTCTCGTGCCAAAGAGGCTTCTCTGGCAGCCATTAACAACGATCTGCTGGAGTGCAAGAAGATTCATGGCGCCAAGGGCTGCATCATCAACGTCACCGGTGGACGGGACATGACCCTGGACGACCTGACGGAAGCTTCCGAAGCAATTACAACGCTGGTTGATCCCAGCGCCAACATTATCGTGGGCGCAGTCCAGGACGATTCGGTTGAAGGAGAGGTTGTGGTTACGGTGATTGCAACAGGCTTTGAGCGCAACATCGATGATGGGCAGGAGAGAGCCACCCACGCTGTTGCGTCACAGAACGGCATGGCGGGGGAACAAGACCGATTCACCCCTTCTCTTGAAGAAGAGTATGGAGCAAAGATTCCCTACTTCCTTGAGAAGCGTCGTCTTCGCAACCGCAACGGCATGGTGTTGGATGGAGCTTCGGCCCCGAAAAACGGTAGCTTGTCCGCTGTGCAAACCCAGTCGGGAGCCATGGTCTCGGCAAAAAGGTGACCCGGAGCCCACGCCAATCCCGAGCATCCCGTGTGGCTGCTGCCTTCCGGCTCTGACCAGGTTTGGGCGTCTGGAACGCATGGGTCCGAGTCACACCAATAATAGCATCTGCATTGTCAGGACGCCATTTGCCTCTCACAATTCGGGATTTGCAGACTTACAAGCGTCAGGGACGCATTATCACAGCCCTGACCGCTTGGGATGCCTTGAGCGGCGCCTGGGTGGAAGCTTCAGGGTGTGACGTGGCTCTGGTGGGAGATTCCCTGGCCATGGTGAGCCTGGGGCATTCCACGACGCTACCCGTTTCCCTGGAGGCCATGATGCACCATGCCCAAGCGGTGGGTCGGGCCATCCACCGGCCTCTGCTGGTGGCGGATCTACCGTTCCTGAGCTATCAGTGTGGACCTGAGCGGGCCATGGCCGCAGCGGGTCGTTTTCTCAAGGAAACGCCCTGTCAGGCGGTCAAGCTGGAAGGGGCCGAACCGGAAACAACGGCGGTGATCAACCGATTGGTGCGGAGCGGTATCCCGGTGATGGGTCACCTGGGACTTACACCCCAGTCTGTCCATCGTCTGGGCTGGGGTCGTCAGGCTTGCAGTGCTCCCGATCAAGAGCGGTTACGGCAGAAAGCCCTGGATCTCCAGCAGCAAGGATGCTTTGCCCTGGTGTTGGAGCACATCCCGGCGATGCTGGCCAGTCGGTTGCGGCGGGAACTGGAGATTCCCGTAATTGGCATCGGCGCCGGTCCGGACTGTGACGGTCAGATTCTGGTGACGGCAGACCTGCTGGGACTCACTCCCAGCCAGCCCCCCTTCGTGAAGCCACGGCTTCAGTCGACAGAGATGTTCAAGCGGGAGCTACAAAGCTGGTGTCGTGAGCAGCGCCACCAGGGGCAAACAGCTTCTCCACCCAAAGAAGACAATCCGCCAGGACCTGGTTACTGAAACGGAAGCCTTGGGGTTGACTCAGGCGCAGATAGGGTCCTTCACAACACAGCAGGCCTTGGGCACAGTCTCTCTCCAGGCGTGGAGACAGGGTCATCAAGGCCTTCGGAGGCAAGGAGCACTGCTGTGCCAACTGCTGACGGTTCACCCCTTCACTGCGGCGCAGTCCCGTGATCAACAGATCCTCCAAACGCTCTTTGACGCTGGTTGGGGGGTACGTCCCGTCCCGTGGTCCATGGAGCCATGCTTGATAACCACCGCGTGTGCGGGGGCGGGTCAGCCGTCGTCCCGCCACACTGCTGGTGGCCCCCATGCCGAAGCCCCACCAGTCACCGCCTCCCCAATACGTCCGATTGTGGCGACAGGCGTGGCCAGGCAGGGCGTAACTGGAAATCTCGTAGCGCCGTAAGCCAGCCGCCCCTAGCCGCTCCGCCGCCCGATCCAGCATGGTGGCGGTTGTGGCCTCTGGCGGCAGGCACAGGCGCCCTTGCTCCAACCAGCGGTCAAAGACCGTTGCCTCGCCGATGGTGAGGTCATAGAGGGATACATGGGGCGGAGACAGGGACAGGGCCGTGTCCAGGGTTACCTCCCAGAGAGCCGGGGTGAGGCCTGGCAGACCGGAGATGAGATCCAGGCTCCAGCGGGACAGGCCTTCGGCTTTCAGCAGCGCCACAGCGGTCTCGATGTCCTGGCGGCTGTGACGTCGTCCTGCAGCCGCCAGCAACCCGTTATCAAAACTCTGCGCCCCAAGGCTGATCCGGTTCACGCCCGCCGCATGGTAGCCCGCCAAGCGCTCGGCGCAAATATCCTCCGGATCCAACTCCATGGTGATCTCTGCACCAGGCGCCAGACCAAACTGGTTGTCGAGCAGGGCCAACAACCATGCCACCTGAGCGGCGCCTAGCAAAGACGGGGTACCGCCACCGATATAAACGGTGGAAAGGGGGGGACCCGGCGGGCTGCTGCCGATTTCCTCCTCCAACCATCGCAAGTACTCCGCCACGGAGCGGGATGTGGTCCCGTCTGCCCGATCCCCCAAGGGCACAACGGGAAAATCACAGTAAAAACAACGACGATGGCAAAAGGGAATATGCACATATGCACTGCGTGGTTGGGAAGAAGAGGCCATCATGGTGGTGCAACCCGGTTCACACTCTGCGGCGGTGGATCCCCTGAGCCCGGCTCCGACACAGCCCGGCCGTCCCGGCCTGGACGCGATGACCGCACTGCTGGCGGAGCGGGTCCTGCCACTGATCCATTCCCTGGAGCGCCCCTGGCTCTGGCTGATCGGCTTCGGGGTGGTATTGGGGCTGGCCATGGGTCTACTGGCCCAGCAAGTGCGCAACTGCCTCCGTGCCGAGGAACGTCAGTTGCCCTGGGACATTCTGCTCATTCGTGCTGCTGGCCTCAGCCTGGGATTGGTGATCGCCAACCTCCTGGTGGCGCCCTTGCTGCTGATATCCCTGCCGGAATCGTTGCAGTTGGTCAAGCCGGTTGCGTTTGTGCTGGTCAACCTGTTGCTGGGCGTAGCTGGTCTCACGGTAGGACAGTTGCGGGGACAAGCCCTGCGACGCCTTCTGGGGTCCGTCAGTAGCGAAACACTGCTGCTGGAAGAGGGCCTGGTGCAGCGATCCGCACCCAAAATCCTTGACACCAGCGCCGCCATTGACGGGCGCATTGGCGCCCTCCTGGACTCCGGTCTTCTGGAGGGCCAGGTGATCATCCCCCAGGTGATTCTGGAGGAGCTGCAAACCCTGGCAGATTCCGGGAAAGGGGAAAAACGCAGCCGCGGACGACGAGGGTTGGACAGTCTGTCTGCCCTGCGCCGTGACTACGGCCGCCGCATTGTTACCAACAGCACCCGCTATGACGGCGAGACCGTGGACGAGCAACTCCTTCAACTGACCCGTGACACCAGCGGCATCCTCATCACCACGGACTACACCCTGGCTCAGGTGGGTCGCCTGCGCAATCTCCAGGTGCTCAGCCTGAGCGAGTTGGTGGTGGCCCTGCGACCTGATGCACAGCCGGGGGATCAGGTCACCCTGAAGCTGGTGCGCCAGGGCAAGGAGCCGGGGCAGGCCATCGCCTACCTGGAGGACGGCACCATGGTGGTGGTAGACGGCGCCAAAGTGCTCATTGGCCAGTCTCGCAATGTGACCATTACCGGCGCCTTGCAAACCAATTCCGGCCGCATGGTCTTTGGCCAACTCAGCCCCGAGGCGGGATTCCCAAGGACGAGCCAGCCTCCCCCCCGTTCCGGCAACCGGGACCGGCGCAGTCGTTAGGCTAAACTTTTTCCTGACCAGCTATCTGATATCCATGCCCAT
>MWLD01000052.1:0-9798 GCA_002018045.1 Candidatus Synechococcus spongiarum LMB bulk15M | reverse complement strand
GGAACCACCCAAAACGTCGCCAGTGCCATGAGCGGCCCTCAACTCGCTAGGCTACCTCCATACAATGGCCCAGATGAGCAAAAGCACGATGCACCGAGGAGTCGCCACTCCCATCACCCAGACCATCTCCACCGCCTACGAGACGGCAGAGACGAGCGTACTGCGAACGCCACCGCCTGATCTCCCTTCCCTGTTGCTGCGGGAGCGAATCATTTACCTGGGCTTACCCCTCTTTTCCGATGACCAGGTGAAGCAGCAACTGGGGCTGGACGTGACCGAACTCATCATCGCCCAACTGCTCTATCTGGAGTTTGACCAACCGGACAAGCCCATTTTCTTCTACATCAACTCCACCGGAACCAGTTGGTATTCCGGTGAGGCCGTTGGCTTCGAGACCGAGGCCTTTGCCATCTGCGACACCCTCTGCTACGTGAAGCCACCCGTCCACACTATCTGCATCGGTCAGGCCATGGGCACAGCCGCCATGATTCTTTCCGCCGGCGCCAAGGGATATCGGGCAGCGTTGCCCCATGCCTCCATCGTTCTCCACCAGCCCCGCAGCGGCGCCCGCGGCCAGGCCAGCGACATCCAGATTCGTGCTCGGGAAGTGCTGCAAAACAAGCACACCATGCTGAACATTCTGGCCACCAACACGGGTCGCACCGTGGAGGAACTGAGCCGGGATTCCGACCGCATGACCTACATGACCGCAGTGGAAGCCAGGGAGTATGGCTTGATTGACCGGGTTCTCACCAGCAGAAAGGAACTACCTGCCGCACCACAGCCTACCCTCTAGCCCCACCCCGCCCCTTCTCTCGCCTCCTCTTGATCCCATGCCCATCGGAACCCCCAGCGTCCCCTATCGCTTGCCCGGCAGCCAGTTTGAGCGCTGGGTCGATATCTACACCCGTCTTGGCGTGGAGCGGATCCTGTTTCTGGGTTCCGAAGTCACCGATGCGGTGGCCAATGCCCTGGTGGCCCAGATGCTGTATCTGGACTCCGACAACACCAAACCCATCTACCTCTACATCAACTCACCGGGTGGCTCCATCACGGCCGGCATGGCCATCTACGACACCATCCGCTATGTGCAGTCCGACGTGGTCACCATCTGCGTGGGGCAGGCCGCCAGCATGGGGGCGTTTCTCCTGGCCGCCGGTGCGAAGGGGAAGCGATCGGCACTTCCCCACAGCCGCGTCATGATCCACCAACCCCGCAGTGGCGCCCAGGGGCAGGCCAGTGATATTGCCATCGAGGCCCGGGAAGTTCTCCGCAACAAGGACAGTCTCAATCGGGAGTTGGCGGCCATGTGCAACCAGCCCGTCGAGAAGGTGGCCAAAGATTCCGACCGGGACTTCTTCATGGGCGCCGAGGATGCCAAGGTCTATGGCCTGATTGATCGGGTCATTGCCCACCCCGGTGAGGCGTAACGGCCGGCTGGCAAAGTGAAGAGGACCGAGTTGATCTTTCCCCGGATTCCGAAACTGCCGTTGCCGCCGCCGCCCGTTGTGCTGTCCTGCCGGGACCATCCTCAGCCTGATGCAAATTCTCTGCCTGGACGCTTTGGCCGCAATGCGTTGAATTCCATAGGGTGCGCCGGGGTGTCTTCCATGTGGACGCCGGCACTGCTTAGGATCGGCAATTCTTCACTTGGGTCCGGTCCTTCTCGATGGCCAATCTTTTCTACGACAACGACGCTGATCTCGCAGTCCTGAACACAAAGACGGTGGCCATCATCGGCTATGGCTCCCAGGGCCATGCCCATGCCCTCAATCTCCGAGATAGCGGGGTGAAGGTGATCGTCGGTCTCCATGAGGGGAGCCGCTCCGCCGACAAAGCCCGGGCAGACGGCCTGGAAGTGGTGTCGGTCCGGGAGGCGGCAGCACGGGCGGACTGGATCATGCTGTTGCTGCCCGACGAACTGCAGAAGCAGGTCTATGGGGAATCCGTGGCCCCCAACCTCACCGCGGGCAAGGTGCTGGGCTTTGCCCACGGCTTCAACATTCGCTTCCAACTCATTGTGCCGCCCACGGACGTGGACGTGGTGATGATTGCCCCCAAGGGGCCGGGTCATACGGTGCGTTGGGAGTACGAAAACGGCCAAGGCGTTCCGGCCCTCTTTGCCGTTGCCCAGGATGCATCCGGCCAGGCCCGCACACTGGCCATGGCGTATGCCAAAGGCATCGGCGCCACCCGGGCGGGCATCCTGGAAACCAGTTTCAAGGAAGAGACGGAGACGGACCTTTTCGGGGAGCAGGCCGTGCTCTGTGGTGGCCTGAGCGCCTTGGTGAAGGCTGGCTTTGAAACCCTGGTAGATGCAGGCTACCAACCGGAACTTGCCTACTTCGAATGCCTCCATGAGGTGAAGTTGATTGTGGATTTGATGGTCAAGGGTGGCCTCACGGCCATGCGGGATTCCATCTCCAACACCGCTGAATACGGTGATTACGTCAGTGGCCCCCGCCTCATCACGGACGACACCAGAGCGGAGATGCGGCGTCTGCTGGCAGAAATCCGGGACGGTAGCTTTGCCAAGCGGTTCGTGGCGGAGTGCGCCGCAGGAAAGCCCCGGATGAAAGCCATGCGGAAGCAGGATCAGGACCACCCCGTGGAAGCGGTGGGCCAACGCCTCCGCGCCATGTTCAGTTGGTTGAAGGCTGCCTGATCCGGTTCCTCCGGTTGCGCTCCTGTGTCCCTCCAGGCGGGCTGGTGGCTGGTGGCGGCCGCCAGTGGGCTGGATTGGCTGCTGGGAGATCCCTTGTCCTGGCCCCATCCCGTGCAGGTGATGGGCTGGGGAATCAACCGGTTGCGCCATGGGCTGGAGCCCTGGTGTCACCGCCAGCCCCGACGGCTCCACTTGGCTGGGGTGCTGTTGGCCGCCACCATGTTGCTGTTGGCCGTGGGGGCTGGCATGGTCCTGGAGTGGAGCGCACGCCGCTGGCCGCTCCTGGCTACCCCTTGGCTGATTCTGGCCATGGCCAGTTGTCTGGCGGGGCGAAGCCTGCGCCAGCGGGTCGAAACCGTGCTGGCCCTGCTGGAACCCTCCCCTGATTTGCCCGCGGCCCGCCAGGCCCTGGCCAGGATTGTGGGGCGCAACGTGACGCACCTGAGCCACCGCCATATCCTGCGGGGCGTGGCGGAAAGCGCCAGCGAAAATGCCGTTGACGGGGCCTTTGCTCCCCTGTTCTGGATGGGGGTGGGAGTGATGGTCCAGGCGGCATGGGGGGAGGGTGCGCCGGGTCCCCTGGCCATGGGCTGGGGCTTCAAGGCGGTGAGCACCATGGATTCCATGGTGGGCTACCGGCAAGGAACCCTGCGCTGGCTGGGAACCGCCGCGGCTCGCCTGGAGGATGGGATGGTGTGGCTACCTTGCCGCCTGGCGGTGTTGAGTCTGGGGGTGATTCTGGGGCGGCCCTGGTGGTTGTTGACTGTGGCCCGGCGGGATGGGGCCGCGGATTTGTCCCCCAACGCCAGTGTCTCCATGGCGGCCTATGCCCATGCTGTTGGGGTCCGGCTTGGTGGGCGCAACCGCTATGGGCAGCAGGAACGGGATAAGCCGCTGTTGGGCTCGGGCCATCCGGATCCCCGGCCTGTCAGTGTGCTGGCCATGATGCACCTGACCCGCCGGGGGCTACTGCTGTGGTTGATGCTGGCGGGTGTGCTCGGTTGCTGACGGGTGCCGGCTGGATCCGGATTTCAGTAGGCCCCATTGTCATTGGGGAAGAGCACCACCCCCACCGTGCGCCAGAGAATTACCAGGTCCAACACAAGGGATCGTCGGGAGACGTAGCGCAGATCCAGGGCAATCCGCTGGGCATAGGTGAGGTTGTTGCGCCCCGACACCTGCCAGAGACCTGTCAAGCCGGGCCGTACGGACAGCACCTGGTCCATGGCTTTCCCATAGCGCTCCATCTCCGCCCGCACAATGGGACGTGGCCCAACCAGACTCATCTCCCCCCGCAGAATGTTGAAAAGCTGGGGCAGCTCATCCAGGCTGGTGCGCCGCAGCATATGACCCACCGGCGTGATGCGGGGGTCGTTCTTGAGCTTGAAGCGATGACGAAAATCTTCTTGCAACCGGGCAGAGTTCTTGAGGGTTCTGCGCAATTGCCGGTCTGCCCCCTGAACCATGGTGCGAAACTTGATGCAGCCAAAAGGCTTGTGACCCTGTCCCAAGCGGCGCTGCACATAAAACAGCCCCCCCGGGGAACTGAAGCCAACCGCCAGTGCAACCATCAGAAACAGGGGGGCGCCCACCATCAGAGCCAGTCCCGCCACCGTGACGTCCACCAGGCGCTTGAGGCGCTGGCTGCGGAGCACCCGCTCCACCAGGACACCCCACCGTGGCAGTGCCCGGAGCGCTGGCCACCGGAACTGGCCATGGACACGGGGCTGGTGATCCACCCGCAACAGCACCCGGGTGTCCATGGAGCAACAGGCAACGGTTGAACCAGCTTAAGGGACCTGTGGGGCACGAAGATCTCCTGCCTGGAACCGCCGCCAACTCTCATCCAACCGGGTCTTCATCCGTGTCCGGAATCGCTGTGCGGAAAACCGCTCCGCCTGCCGCCGCAGCCGCTCCGCTGGCAATTGTTGCCACAGGCGCTGGTCTTCAAAGTGGCGAACAGCCTCTGCCAACACCCGGGGGCAAGGGCGATCAAACAACAACCCTGTGGCGGTGGACGGATCCCGGCTATGGCAACGGACGGAATCCAGGAGACCCCCTTGTCCCAGTGCGATGACAGGGGCGCCGGCAGCCATGGCCTCCACCGGCGCAATGCCGAAGTCCTCCACACCGGCATGGACCAAGGCCCGGCAGCGGGCCAACAGATCTTCCACCTGGCGGCTGCTCCGTCGCCCCACCATCCGGACCGTTGGTCCCGCCTGCCGCCGCAGCCGACCCCACTCGGGACCATCCCCCACCACCAGCAGGGGCAGCCGGCAACGGTTAAAGGCCTCCACCACCAGATCCACCCGCTTGTAGGCCACCAGGCGCCCCAGGCACAGGTAGAAGTCTTCCCGCGACTGCTGCCAGTGGAAGCGCTCCACCGCCACCGGGGGGTGAATCACCACACTGCGGCGGCGCCAGCAGCGCCAGATGCGCCGTGCTGTGAAGCGGGAGTTGGCCACCAGCACATCCACCCGCTGGGCGCTGAGGTGATCCCATTGGCGCAGTTGGTGGAGTTGACAGCGGATCCACGGCCCCAACGGTCCCCTGGCCAGGGCGTTCCGGTGCAGGTAGACGTTCATCTGATCCCAGGCATAGCGGGGTGGGCTATGCACATAGCTCACGTGGAGTTGGTCGGGACCCGTGAGCACCCCTTTGGCCACCAGGTGACTGCTGCTCACCACCAGCCCATGGCCGCTCAGGTCAAGCTGTTCCACTGCCATCGGCAGCAGGGGCAAGTAGATCTGCACACGGCGCACCCCCCAGGGAAGCCGCTGAATAAAGCTGGTGGTGACGGAGCGCCCCGCCAGCCAACTCTCTGGCCGCCGGGACTCCCCATCCACCAGGGCATAGAGTTGGTGGGGCGCCAGCAGTTGATCCAGCTCCCGCACCACCGCTTCAGCGCCCCCAACGGCCCAGGGGCTGAACCATTCATGCACCAGGGCAACGGAATCCGGTGAAGAGGACAACGCCCGCTGTAGCAAACCGCTGCCAACCGTAAGGCCGGATCCCCTGCCAGGGGAGCGGGGCGTTCCACAAACGACGGTTATTAACGTCTGCTTGCCCAGGGGTAATTCCGGATGAGGTTCCCCAGGGGCTGTCGGGTCCAGGCTGATCTCCCGGGGTTGCGGTTGTTCCCGCGAATAGCGTAGTCTCGGGTTACCATTGTAACCGATGGCTATGAGCGCCAATTGCAAACCTCTTTGCCAAGCTCAAGGACTGACGACGCATTGCACACCTCATGACCGCTGTGCCTCCGTCCTCAACTCTGTCATCCTCCTGGCCGCCACTCCGATCTCCTGGTCATGAGGCCTGAGGTCGGTATTGTTCTTTACTCTCATCACTGTTGAACGTATGCATTCCGTCAAGGTCGCCTGCACGCTCGCTTTTCTCCTGTTGTCCATGGCAGCGCCTCTGGATGCCCAGGAGGCGCGTTCCCGTCCATCGTCGGATTCACAGGTGAACAATGCGAGGACGCTGATTGACGGCGGTAATTTTGGTGAGGCGCTGTCCATCTTGCGTCCGCTTGCGCCAGAGGATCTGGAAGACGAGGAACAAGTGGGCGTTCTGTTTTTGTTCGGTCTGGCGGCGCTGGGAGCAGGGCAGGACCCTGAGACGCCGGAGTCGGAACGAAAGGAATATGTGGACGAGGCCATCGGGGCGTTCCACCGGATTCTGGTGGTCCGTCCGGAGTTGGTGCGGGTGCGGCTGGAACTTGCCCGTGCGTTTTACATAAAAGGGGATGACCGTTTGTCGCGTCGAAATTTTGAGCGTGTGCTGGCGGGGGATCCTCACCCGACAGTTGCTGCAAACATCAGAAGGTTTCTAGCGATCATAAGGCAGCGTCGTCGTTGGAGTGGCTATTTTGGCGCGACACTGGCTCCCGATACCAATATCAACACTAGCTCCGATGAGCAAGTGATCTATATTGACGCACTGGGAGCTGTGCGGCAATTTACTCTGGACGATCCGCAAGAGTCCCGTTCCGGTCTGGGCGTTGCCCTATGGGGAGGTGGAGAGTACGAGCATCCGCTGAGAAGCAATGTCCGGCTGCGGGCCGGTGGGAGTATTTCTCGAACGGAGTACGAAGGTCGGGAATTTGATCAGATGTCCCTGTCTGCCCATCTGGGTCCGCGCTGGCTGTTGGGGGATCGGACGGAGATCAGCCTGGTGGGCAGCGCTAGCCGCTCGTGGAGCGGTGGTGAGCCGCAATCCCACGCCTTGGGAGGTCGTTTGGAGGTGGCCCGTCTTTTAAGCAGGAAATTGCTGGTGCGAACACAGGTCTCGTACCACGAGAGAGAGTATGACGAAGCTACGCACCTGAATGGTCCGCGAAGCAGCATTTCGCTGCGTGGCCTGTGGCAGGCCACACCAACGTTGCGGTTCGACGCCAGCGCGGGTTTGAATCGAGAACAAACGGAAACGGCACGCGAGCGGAACGAGGGGCAATCGTTGGGCCTGGGTGCATCTATAGATCTGCCCCGCGGCTTCACCGTGGGCGTCAACGGAGAATTACGCTGGACGGAGTACGAGGGGAATTGGAGCCCGTTCACGTCGCCTGGAGAGTCCCGTAGCGACCGGACCCAAAGTCTCAGTTTCTCATTGTACAACCGTGGCTTTACGGTGAAAGGCTTCAGCCCGAAACTGGTGGTGACCAGGGAGATGCGAGAATCCAACGCCCAGTTACACGATTATCGCAGAACCCGTGGGGAGCTACAGTTCGTCAGGCAATTATGAAGATGCACCAGCAGCACCCATTGTTCCATCTCAACTGTTGGTACGAGTCTCTCAAGCGAAGATCGGGAACCGTCACAGAAAGGGTAACGATCCTCTCTGCCAGCCTTCTCGCCTTCACTATCACAGCCCCGGAGCCGGCCTTTGCAGGTCTGGAGTTTTGTAACCGCACCACTGGTGCATCGACCCTCACTTTGGCTCTTGCTAATTATAAGTTTGGCATATCATATGTAAGATATGGTAAGAATAATTCACCTGACCTGACCATTGTCCGGAATCCCAGATGGAGCATCCGGGGGTGGTGGGAAATTCCGCAGAACGAATGCGTTACAGCGATTCATCATAACCTGAACCAGCGACATTACTATTACTACGTTTATTCTCAGGATGATTCATATGCTCGTCCAGGAAATTACAGAATATGTGGTCATAGATATAATAAATTTCATATTGAATATGCAATGAACAACAATAAACTTGTACAAATTCTTGCTCTCAAGTCCTCAGGCATCGACTCTGTACCTGTGAATTCTGGAGTAGACCTTGAGAAAGCTTGTACCGATCTGGGCTATGGCTATGAACTCCTCCCCTTTAATCAACTTGATGTTGGAGATACTGAAGAGTTCACATGGACATTTATCGATTAGTTGACATGAAGTAGAAATAGGTCTCCGGTCTTTCCTCAAGTACTTCTGGGCATCATGAGGTTGAGAGTGTACGACGCTTTAGTAGTATCCAACTGGGGAAGGTGCCGGCGAAGGCCACCATCCTCAATGTCCGTCATCTGTTGGAGCGTTACAGATTGGGTGTCAAGTTATTGGAGACCGTCAATGAGCGTCTAGCGGGTCAAGGACCGAGATTCAAGGAAGGGACGATTATGGATACCAGCATCGTTGTAACACCTGCATCGACGCAGAATCGCACAAGGGAATGTAATCCTTGAATTGGTCGGTTGCTACACAGCATGGCCACAATTACTGCCAATGTGCATGACCTGACAGCTTCGGAGAAGCTGCTCCATGGAGAAGAAAAACATGTCTAGGCCGATTCAGGATATCAGGGCATTGAGAAGCGAGAAGACCACTTGGCCATACTCTTTTACACAGGCTTGTGACAAGAGAACAGTAGTTCTCCTCTGGGAACATCCTTCCAAACTGCTTTTGAGGTTTTCTTGTTTTTCTTGATGCCTTTTTGCAAGATAGCTGTGCTAATCTGGTGCTCGCAAAAGCACCCCCCGAAAGCCTCCGTCCCGCAGAAGCAGCACCTGCTGTCTTATGCGGCCTCCTTGTGGCAGCGCCGTGAATTGGAGGGTTCCGGCTACTGTTGTGGTTGCCGCTTAGCGCCGAATGCGCCCATGTAGGCGTTGGTGTGGAAGATGCCCCAGGCTTCGGAATGGTCTTGACCATGGAAGCGCCCGTGGATGTGGTGATCTCCGGCGCTGCCCTGGCTGAAGCTGCCGTTGCTGAGGGAGATATCAGGCCATCGGAGCTCTGCCGTGCTGCCGTCGATTTTATCCAGATGGATCGCTGCCGTGAGTCGTGGCTGCGACAGGTCGGCAATGGTCAGGTTGGCGGTGCCGGTGAGGCGTTGGAAGTCGGCGGTGCTGGCTGCCTCGGCAATGCCGCGCCAAGTGGCGCTGCCCGTGCCGGTGGGGTTGGTGTCGGTGGTCTCGCCCGCGGCCCAGGCGTGGGCGGTTTGGAAGGGTCCGCTCCAGGTCCGCTCATCATCGGTGATCTGCCGCGACTCCTCACCGATTACCACTGCTGCGTAGCCGTGTTGTCCCCGGAAGCCGTAGCTTGTGAAGGTGGAGTTGTCAGCCAGGGAGCCGGCGACCGTATTGAAATCGTCCCGTGCGCCTGTATCTTCCGTGCCGTCGAGTTGCCTGAGATCGCTTGTGGTCCAGGCCAGATCCTGCGAGCCGGTCTGGGTGATGGGTACTTGGCCCGCGCGGGTGAGTTTCTAGTGGAAGTGTTGATTCGACACCAGGGGTGCGCCAGACGAAGGGGTTTGCTAGTCGGCGGAAGAGAGTGGCTAGCTGGTGGAAAGCGAGGGGGAGCCGCCACCACCGCAGGCGGGGTGAGCGCCAGGGCACCAGCCAGCACCGTGACGGGCAGGCTCCAAGGTGGCATGGTTGTTCTGCTCCTGCCCCACCGACAACGCTGGCCGACAAAAGGAGGGCTGGCCGACTGGATGCTCATCGTCATGGTTGTGGTTGTGTCCTCAGAACCGGAGGTCTACGTCAAGCTGAAGGGCATGCTCCGCCGCTGCGTCACCGCTCTCTCGACGCTCACCCGCCAGCTCCACCGCCATGTCCAGCCCCGTGACCGCTGCCGCGTATCGTGTGCCCAGCCTGAGACGACGGCTATCCGCTCCCGCTAGACCCACCTCGGCAAAGG
>MWLD01000075.1 GCA_002018045.1 Candidatus Synechococcus spongiarum LMB bulk15M | reverse complement strand
AGCTGCTCTTTACTTGGTTTCCGTGAAGTCCGCGTCAATGACATCGTCGCCACCGCCGCCGGATCCCCCCTTAGCGGCTCCAGCCCCTGCGGCTGCCGTTGGGTCCTCACCCGGTGCAGCGCCACCTGGGGCTTGGCCAGCGGCTTGCTGGTAGACCGACGCCCCCGCAGCATAGAGGGCCTGTTGCACCTGATCCTTCAGGGACCGGATACGGTTCAGGTCTTCGCCTTCCAGGGCCTCTTTGAGGTCTTTGTTGAGAGCCTCCACTTTTTCCTTCTCTGCCGCGGGCAGCTTGTCCCCCAAATCAGCCAGTTGCTTTTCCGCCTGGTAAACCAGGCTATCGGCCTCGTTGCGCAGGTCAATGCGTTCCCGCTTCTGCTTGTCGGCAGCGGCATTCGCTTCGGCATCCTCCACCATGCGATTCACCTCCTTCTCGTTCAGGGTGGAGGAGCCCGTAATGGAAATGGACTGCTCCTTGCCGCTGCCTTCATCCCGGGCCGTGACATTCAAGATGCCGTTGGCGTCAATATCGAAAGTCACCTTGATCTGAGGCACACCGCGGGGTGAGGGGGGGATGCCTTCCAACTTGAAGGTGCCCAGACTCTTATTGTCTTTGGCCATTTCCCGCTCACCCTGGAGGACCTGGATTTCCACGTTGGTCTGACCATCCACCGCCGTGGAGTACACCTGCTCCTTCTTGGTGGGAATGGTGGTGTTGCGATCAATCATCCTGGTCATCACGCCACCCAGGGTTTCCACGCCGAGAGACAGGGGCGTCACGTCCAGCAGAAGAATGTCTTTCACGTCACCGGAGAGCACGCCACCTTGAATTGCGGCGCCGACGGCCACTACCTCGTCGGGATTCACCGACTGGTTGGGATCCTTTCCGGTCACCTTCTTCACCAGATCTTTCACGGCAGGGATGCGGGTGGATCCACCCACCATCACCACTTCGTCCAGTTCACCTGCGGAAAGCTTGGCATCTGCAAGGGCTCGTTCCACCGGCGTGCGGCAACGGTCAATCAGATGGCTGGAGAGTTCCTCGAAGCGGGCCCGGGTAACGGTCACGTTCAAGTGCTTGGGACCATCCTGTGTGGCGGTGATAAACGGCAGATTGATCTCGCTCTGGGTAGCGCTGGAGAGTTCGATCTTTGCCTTCTCGGCTGCCTCCGTTAGTCGCTGCAGGGCTTGCTTATCCTGGCGCAGGTCAATGCCTTCTTCGGACCTGAACGTATTGGCCAGATGATCCACGATCACTTTGTCGAAGTCGTCACCGCCCAGATGGGTGTCCCCGCTTGTGGCAAGCACCTCGCACAACCCGTCCTCCACGTCCAGGACAGAGACGTCGAAGGTGCCGCCCCCCAGGTCGAACACCAGGATGCGCTCGTTATTCTTTTTCTCCAAGCCGTAGGCCAGAGCCGCGGCGGTGGGTTCGTTGATGATGCGCAACACCTCCAGACCGGCAATCTTGCCCGCATCCTTGGTGGCCTGGCGCTGGGAGTCGTTGAAGTATGCAGGAACCGTCACCACCACCTGGTTCACCTTGTCTCCCAGGTAGGTGCTGGCATCATCCGCCAGCTTGCGCAGAACCTGGGCAGACACTTCTTCCGGCGCAAACTCCTTGGTCAGGACCGGGCAGTCGATTTTTAACCGGCTGCCGGCATTCTTCACCCCATAGGCCACTTCCTTGAGTTCCTCACCCACCTCCTCGGTGCGGCGGCCAATGAAGCGCTTGGCGGAATAGAAGGTGTTGTCGGGATTCATCACCGCCTGACGCTTGGCAATTTGCCCAACGAGTCGGTCCTTGTTCTTGGTGTAGGCCACCACGGATGGGGTTGTGCGGAATCCCTCGGCATTGGCGATCACCGTGGGTTTACCAGCCTCCATTACAGCGACACAGCTATTGGTGGTGCCGAGATCAATGCCAACGACCTTGCCCATGGTTTCGATACCGGAAAGTGAGTGCTAAAAGCGTGATGCATCCTCCCTGGCCATGCCCACCGCTGGAGAGGCGTGGTTTCCGAACCCTGCTTACGCTCGATCCAGCGTTTTCAACGTCGCATGGCTGGTATTTGGGGATCCACGAAGCTTCTGGCGGTGTTGGGTGATCCGGTGAGCCATTCCCTCTCACCCGTTCTGCAGAACGCCGCCATCCGCAAGTTGCGTCTGGATTGGTGCTACATGGCGCTGCCGGTGTCCGCCACTGCCTTGCCAGTCGCCCTGGACGGACTCCACGCCCTCGGGGCCGTCGGACTCAACGTAACCATTCCCCACAAACAGGCGGTGATGCCCCTGCTTCAGGAGGTGACGCCCCTGGCTCAGCGCATTGGTGCGGTCAACACCCTGCTACGACAGCCCCATGGCTGGGCTGGGGACAACACCGACATGGTCGGGTTTATGGCGCCTCTGCAGCGACAAGGGCTGGACCTGAACAACACAACCGCCCTGGTGCTGGGGGGGGGCGGGAGTGCCCGGGCGGTGGTAGCTGGCTGCAGCGCACTGGGCTGTGGAAGGATTGTGGTGGCTGGACGACATCCACAGCGGCTGCAGCGGTTTCTGGCGGATGCCCAGTGCCTGGCAGATCATCCGGAGGGGGTCCTCTGGTCCGGGCTGGATGCCGTTCTGGCCTCGGCGGAGCTGGTGGTCAACACCACACCCGTGGGGATGAGTCCCACCATCGAGGCCTGCCCCTTGCACCCCGGCCAACTGGAGCGTCTGAGGCCCCACACCTGTGTCTACGACATCATTTACACGCCCCGGCCCACAACACTCCTACGCCAGGCCCGCGCCCGGGGATGTGCCACTATCGATGGGCTCACCATGCTGGTGGGGCAAGGGGCAGCCGCCTTGCGCCTGTGGAGTGGCCGCCATGACGTGGACGAAGACGCCATGCTCACGGCAGCCATCGCTGCGCTGGAGGCATCGCCTGAATCGCGAGGCGCCCCGGTTTAGCCTGGTCATATCCCGGAGCCTCCCATGAACTCGATTCCCCTCTGGCAACGTGGGCTGGGTCTGGCCATGTATCTCCTGCCCTGGAGTGATGCCTTCGTATTTTCTCGTCCCTTCTTCGGGCTGGAGCTGGTGCCTCTATCGGTTCGGACGGCGCTGATTCTTCCGGCGTTGCCCCTGAACTGGATCAACAGTCTCGTGCCCTTCGGCCTGGGCCCCATGTTGCTTTTGCTGGCATTGTTTTTTGCGGTGGTGCGCAACCCGCAAGCGCCCTACTTCCTCCGCTTCAATGCACTGCAAGCCATTCTGGTGGACATTATCCTCCTGGCGGCTGGCTACGGACTGGTCGTCTTTGGCTGCCGCCCCGGCAGCGTGGGTGGCTTCACTTGCGATACCTTTGGCAACACCCTGTTTCTTGGCAGCTTGTTGCTTGTGATCTTCGCCTTTGTGGAGTGCATCCGTGGACGGGAACCCGAACTTCCCAGCCTCTCGGATGCAGTACGGCTCCAACTCTTCTAAAGTCCGTCCAGCAGCGTAGATTGCCCCTTCCCGGCACGCATCCCCCATCACGTTCATGACCACCACCTCCACTACTGAAGCCCCAACCGGCGCCCAGCAGGATTCCAGCTATTACGAGACCATGTACATCCTTCGGCCCGACATTGCCGAAGACGCTGTGACGAGCCACGTCAACAAGTACCGGGACTGCATCCTGGGTGCCGAAGGTCAGGTGATCGACACCCAGATGCGGGGCAAGCGGCGGCTGGCCTATCCAATTGGGAAGCACACGGAGG
>MWLD01000074.1:34530-42239 GCA_002018045.1 Candidatus Synechococcus spongiarum LMB bulk15M | reverse complement strand
CCACGATCACTTTCGACCGTATCCTGCCTGTCCTGGCAGACTTTCTCCAGGCCGAGTGGCATGATGTAGAGCCGTACCTACCGCTCCTGGTCAATCGTGATCTCAACGGCCGCGTACGGATCGTCCTGGATGAGAAGCACGAGCAAGATCAAGGTGGAGAAGACACTCCTCTTCAGCGTCTTGCGGTGGCCATCCATCAGCGTTTAACGCCCCACACCACCACTCCTGAACGGTTCTGGCTCTTCGAGGGTGATTGTGATGCCTTAATACAGTCATCGCAGACCTTCCCCCTGCAGGATTCGGCAGGAAACATCATCCCTGATATTTTTGTAGTTGACCGGCTGGTCAGCGAAGTCACTTGGTCCAGCATCAGGCCGGAATCAACCGACGGTGGCATACCCCGGTTTGTCTTCTACGCCGTGAAGGGGGGTGTTGGGCGCTCCACTGCTGTGGCGGCTTGTGCTGCTGCTCTGGCCCAGGCCGGCCAGCAGGTGTTGGTGCTGGATCTGGATCTGGAGTCCCCCGGCCTCTCCTCATCCCTGCTGCCGCCGGATCGTCAGCCGGCCTTCGGGATCGCCGATTGGCTGGTGGAAGACCTGGTCAACAACGGCGATGCCGTCAGTGATGATCTCTCCGCTCTCTGCCCCCTCTCCAGCGCCAGCCGCGGCGAGATCCGGGTGGTTCCCGCACACGGGAGAGAGCCGGGGGAGTACCTGAGCAAGCTGGGCCGCATCCGGATGCCGAAGTTTGTCGAGGGTGGTGGGCGGCAGATCTGGTCGGAACGTTTGGAACGTCTGATTCGGGACCTGGAACAGCGGCACAATCCTGACATCGTCCTCATCGACTCCCGCGCTGGTATTGATGAGATGGCCTCCGCCTGCGTCACCGATCTGGGCGCCGGCCGCATCTACCTCTTTGCCTTGGACAGCCGCCAGACATGGTCAGGCTATCGACTGCTCTTCAAGCATTGGCAGCAGTATGGTGGAGTCCGGCAGATCCGGGCTTCCCTCAAAATCGTGGGCGCCATGGTCCCCACTTGGGGCGACAGTGCTCGGAAGGAAGCCATCATCGCCTTACGCGAGCACGCTTACAACGAATTTCTGGAGAGCGTCTATGATGAAGCCCCTGCGCCGAGCGAGGAACCGGACAGCGCCAGCTACGATAGCCTCAACAGCTTCAGCTTTGATCTGAAGGATGAGGATGCTCCCCACAATCCTTATTGCATTTCCTGGAACCAGGACTTTGCGGCCATTCAGTCGCACTATAACCGGCTAAACGACATGGGTTCTTCCACGGCGAATCCGATCAACCTGGTCTACGGCGAGTTAATCGCTGACCTGAACACTTTTTTATTGAGGCCGGAGCCATGAGCTCTTTGCCCCTTACCGAGTTGCGCACAGATCTGATCGACGCATTGCCGGCTGATGTGGCCCAGGAAAGTGAGCGGACCCCACCAAACCAACTTTATCTTCCCTGGAGCCACAGAAAAGCTCTGCGGCTGGAAAGTTCACTGGTGATCGGCGCCCGCGGTGTTGGCAAATCAGTCTGGAACCAAGCCTTGCAGGATCTGGCACAGCGAGAGCGTAACGAGATTCTTGGCACCTTATTTCCCTACCCGCTCCAGGTGAAACCTGGCTTTGGTACAGCCTCCAAGCCCGCCAGTTACCCGCCCCTGAAAACGTTTGACGATCTGCTGAAGCAGGGCTACCCGCCCCATGACGTCTGGCAAGCGGTGCTCTGCCGCGCCCTTGCCACAACCATGCCGCAAGACAGGTGTCCAAACATCCCCGTTGATCGTTGGCAGGACACAGTGGCTTGGGTGGCGAATCAGAGTGAGTCCGTGGCGGTGCTGATTGAGCAGGCCGATCACTGGTTTCAGGAGAGCAACAAGGGGATACTGCTGGTTTTCGATGCCCTGGATCGGGTCAGCAGCACCGGCCGCTGGCAGGTTGTGAATAAAGCCATCCGGGATCTGCTGCGTCTGGTCCTGCAACTCAAGGCCAGCCGACGGCTGCACGCCAAGGTGTTCCTGCGCACGGATCAGTACGAACGGGGCAATTTCGCGGGCATACCGGATTTGTCCAAGTTGCAGGCCACCCGAGTGGAACTCGTCTGGTCCAGAATCGACCTGCACGGCCTTCTCTGGCAAAGGCTCACAAACGCCCCCGCCCATCCTTCTACACGTACACGGGATCAGTTCAGGATTTGGTGTCAAGCTGCGGCTGCTAGGCAGCTCTCCTTATTCGACCCTGCTCCGTCTGCTACAGAAACAACCGGCAACGGTGAGCGTTGGGACTTGCCCGTCCCGCTCCAGCAAGACGATCAGATTCAACGGAACCTCTTCGCAAAGCTGGCAGGCCAGCAGATGGGCAGGGACTACCGCCGCGGTGTGCCCTACCTCTGGATTGTGAATCACCTTGCCGATGGCCAAGGTGAGGCCAGCCCAAGATCCTTCCTGGCGGCAATTCGCCGTGCCGCAGAGGATTCCCTGCAACGCTATGCCAACCACCCTCTGGCACTCCACTATGAAAGCCTCAAGCGTGGTGTTCAGGCTGCCTCCGAGATTCGCATGAACGAACTGGCTGAGGATCATCCCTGGATTCAGGAACTGATGAAACCCCTGAAAGGGCTTTCCGTTCCCTGCACCCTGAAGCAACTTGAACAACCCTGGAAAGCAAAATTTGGCGAGATCCCCGGTGGGGTACCCGATTTACCCGGGCGGCTGCCGGAGCGCCTTGATAAGCAGGGTCTCCAGGGAGTGATGGACTATCTGGAGCAGTTGGGGTTGATCGAGTTCATGGGGGAAAAACACAGCAACGGGGAAAAACACAGCAACGAGGAAAAACACATCAACATGCCGGATCTCTACCGTGTGGGATTCGGTCTTGGTCGCAGGGGCGGCATCAAACCGGCCTTGCGCAGCTCCCGTTAGGAGTGGGCTTCCATCAGATCACTGCCGCTGCCGCTTTTCACCAGACCATGGGAGACATCCAGGGTAATCACCTCCCCCTGGCGCACAGCTTGCGTGGCGCCTGCGACGCCTGCGATGACGGGGATGCGCAGCCGCTGACCGATGACTGCAGCGTGGCTTTGCCGTCCTCCCAGTTCTGTGAGGATGCCCCCGGCACGACGAATGACATCCATGTAAGCCGCGGAAGTTTGATTGACCACCAACACCTCGCCGGGCTCCAGATGTCGGGCTTCTTGAGGAGAATGAGCCACCCGGGCCCGGGCCGTGACGGATGCGCTGCCCACACCCAACCCTTTCCCCAACACGGCAGCCACAATGCCCACACGAATCAAGTCCGTGGATCCACTGACCCCCGCCAGGGTGCCTGCGGTCTGCACCACCAGATCTCCTTCCTGTAGAAGGCCTTGTTCCCGCGCAACCCCCAACGCCAACGTGAAGGTGCGGCTTCCTGAAGATTGGGTATCGACAAGGAGAGGATACACTCCCCACACCAACTGCAACTGCCGTGCCACTCTCATCTGACTGGTGACAGCCAGGATTGGCGTGATTGGACGGAATTTGCTCACGTTCCGGGCTGTGGCCCCACTTTGAGTCAAGGGGACAATGGCGGCGGCCTCCAGTTGGGAAGCAATGGTGCTTACAGCCTGGCTGATGCTGTTGGGAATGGTGTGCTGGCAGTTTCCCGAGAGGCGGGGCTGGGGGTAGTTCTGCTCAATGCGTCTGGCAATGGTGGTCATGGTCTCCACAGCCTCCACCGGATATTGCCCTACGGCAGTCTCGTTCGAGAGCATCACCGCGTCGGTGCCATCCAGGATGGCATTGGCCACATCACTCACCTCTGCCCGGGTGGGGCGAGGATTGGTGGCCATGCTATCCAGCATCTGGGTGGCGGTGATGATGGGAATTCCCAAGCCGTTGGCCTTGCGGATCAACTCTTTTTGCAGCAACGGCACGTCCTCCGGGGGGATTTCCACCCCAAGATCACCCCGGGCCACCATCACGCCGTCGCAGAGGGGCAGGATCTCGTCAATGCGACTGATGGCCTCGAACTTCTCGATCTTGGCCACCACAGGGGTGTTGTAGCCATGGCCGTGGATCAACTCCTTAACCGCCACCATATCTTCGGGATTACGCACAAAGCTCAAAGCGATCCAGTCCACCCCCTGCTGCAGAGCAAAGCGCAGATCCGTGCGGTCTTTTTCCGTCAGGGCACTGACGGAGAGTTGCACATCGGGGAAATTGACCCCCTTGTTGTTGGAGAGCATTCCACCCACCACCACTTGACAGTGGAGGGTTTGTGTCTCCAGATCCACCGCGGTGACCCGCATTTCCACCTTGCCGTCATCCAGAAGGATGCGCGCTCCCGCCGTCAATTCCTCCGCCAGTGCGTTGTAGGTGACCTGAGCAATGCTCTGGTTACAGATCACGGATCTGGACGTGAGCTGAAAACGATCCCCCTTGGCCAAACGAATGGGGCCGTCTTGAAAACGCCCCAGGCGAATCTTGGGACCTTGCAAGTCCGCAAGAATGCCGATATTCTGGCTCATCTGATGGGCCACCTGACGGATGGTGGCCACCCGCAGGGCATGTTCGGAATGACTGCCGTGGGAAAAATTCAGCCGAAACGTGGTGGCTCCAGCCCGGATCAGCTTTTGAAGGGTCAGGGCACTGTCCGTTGCCGGGCCGATAGTGGCAACGATTTTTGTGCGCCGATTGACGTACTCCCTGCGTTGACGACCATTGAAACGTCCGTACGGTGCAGTCATCCTGTCTTGATCATCCAGTGGGCTGGTGCATCGTCTCCACTGCGCTCAGCAATAGCGATCCGGCCGCTGCCCCCCTCTCCCACACGACAGTGGCTGCATGGAACAGGAGAGGAGGCAGGGAAAGGCTTCGGTGAGAGGGGAGAGTGAATGCAGGGAAGCAACTGCGGGAGCATGGATGGCGCAGACAATGTTGCTGGGCTTGACCGGCGGGATTTCCGAACGACAGCCATGGCCCCATGAACCTAGCATTTTTGCAGAAACGACCTTGTAAACCACCGAGGCAGGCTATGAAGTGGCCTGCCTCGGTGGTCTGATCATCGCAGAGCTGTTTCCAGGGCCAGGAATTCAGCCGGCAGGTGGACATTATCCAACGACGTACCTTGTATAACTTGCGTTTTCGAACAGCAGCAGGGGAAGCGCCCTGAGCAGGCTGCTCACCAGATTTAACGACAGGAACGCCAGAATTGGAGAAAGGTCCAGTCCGGCGATGGGGGGAATAAAGCGACGAAACAGGTTGAGGTAGGGATCCGTGATGGCGGCCAACGCAGCCAGTACGGGATTTTCCCAGGGCAAGCCGGGGAACCAGCTCAGCAGAACCCGCAGCAACAAGAGCAGGGAAAAAATGCCGATGGTTTTCATTACCACACTGTTCAGCAAGTCGGCAACGAGCATGGCCAATGGGAAGACGTAGTGACGCTCCCTATCCTAGTGGCCTGGCCATGGAACCGTCCGTGACGGCAGCGGCGCTGTCCCGTAGCCACAGGAGAGACGTGGGTGACGATGTGACCTGATCGGCGCTGCCGCTGCTGGAGGCGCCGGCGCCACGACCTGGGAAGATGGGGAGGCATCTTCCCTGTTCATGCTCCGCGCTGGAATTGTTGGTTTGCCCAACGTTGGAAAGTCCACCCTGTTCAATGCCCTGGTGCGCCAGATCCAGGCTCAGGCAGCCAACTTCCCCTTCTGCACCATTGAACCCAACGTGGGCGT
This sequence comes from Candidatus Synechococcus spongiarum LMB bulk15M, assembly GCA_002018045.1. GTDB lineage: Bacteria > Cyanobacteriota > Cyanobacteriia > PCC-6307 > Cyanobiaceae > Synechococcus_B > Synechococcus_B spongiarum_E. The sequence goes on along the minus strand of MWLD01000074.1, from coordinate 36,515 downwards.
GGTGGCTGTGCCGGATCCACGGCTTCAGCCGCTGGCGGATCTGTCCCGCTCCCAAAACCTGGTGCCCACACGCTTGGAGGTGGTGGATATTGCCGGCTTGGTGGCAGGAGCCAGCCAGGGGGAGGGTTTGGGCAATCAGTTCCTGGCCAACATTCGTCAGGTGGATGCCGTTGTTCACGTGGTGCGCTGTTTCCTGGATGACGACGTGATCCACGTGTCCGGCTCCGTGGATCCCTGTCGAGACGTGGAGGTGATCAATCTGGAACTGGTCCTGGCGGATGCTGCCCAGCTTGACAAGCGACGCCAACGGCTACAGCGGCAACGACACACCAGCCCGGACGCCAAACAGGAGGATGATGTGCTGGAGCGCCTGACCCAGGCCCTGAATTCCGGCGTTGCAGCCCGCACGGTTCCCCTCTCTCCGGAAGAGGAGCGGCTGATTCAACCCCTGGGTTTGCTGACCCGTAAGCCCGTCATCTACGCCGCCAACGTGGCGGAACACCACCTGGCTGACGGCAATGCCATGGCACTGAGCATCGAGGAGCTGGCTAAAAAGGAGGCCGCAGCAACGATGCGTGTCTCGGCCCAGGTGGAGGCGGAACTGGTGGAGCTGGATGCAGAGGAGCGGCATGACTACCTCAACAGCCTGGGGGTTCGGGAAGGGGGCTTGGAGAGCCTGATCCAAGCCACGTATCACCTGCTGGGATTGCGCACGTATTTCACCACAGGTCCCAAGGAAACCCGAGCCTGGACCGTCCGTGCCGGCATGAAGGCCCCCCAGGCCGCCGGTGTGATCCACACCGATTTTGAACGAGGCTTTATTCGCGCCCAAACCATTGGCTGGCGGCAACTGCTGGAGGCGGGTTCCATGGCAGAGGCCAGGTCCCGAGGCTGGTTACGCAGCGAAGGCCGCGACTACGTGGTTGCCGAGGGAGACGTGATGGAATTCCTTTTCAATGTCTGAAGGGCTTCTGTAGAATGAGGGCCTGCATCACCACAAGCGCCATGAACCAACTCCAGCAGAGTCAGCCTGAGAAGGACGCCCAACATCACGACTTCGAGGTCCAGAAGCAAGGGCATCAGCGCATTCGCAACGATCCTGACTACGACGACTGGACCTACGGCACCGAGCCTCTCCCCAAGGAAAGTTGGCCAGCTACCCCTCCAACAGAAACCTCGCCGGAAGACTGAGGCTTTGACCAAAAGTTATTAAGACTTACATAAATTTCCCTTCCGAAATGTGTTGTGTGCTTCTAGAGGGCTGAGGCGTTCTTTACCAAGGACTTCTTCTTCAACATGAAATCTTCTCTCCTCTAATCTAGCAGGTTTATTGGGTGCTGGCTTACTCCTGTCGCTCACCAGTTCCCCTGTGAGGGCACAGCCGGAAGAAGCACAGCCCGAAACCAATAGAAGTCTCTCTGATATCAGGAGTGAAAAGAACGGATGGTATCTTGACCTTACACCGCTGGCCACACTGGGTCAGCTTGTGGTCGAATATGATTACGGTAAGACCCGTGTGGAAGCAGGTGGCTATGGATTATCAGGACAAGTAGAGCTACTCGATGGCTCAGGAATGCCTGCTTTCATCTCTAGTTTTCTGGTGAGCATCTATACTGATGCAGGTGCGCCTGAAGCCCGCTGGTCGCCCTATTCTGGTTGCGGTTTGGGCTATGGTGTTTTTGGTATTACTGATGGCAACACTAACGTGACCTCAACTGGCGGATTTTCCTATCGTGGAAGTGGTGGATTGTCTTATGCAATAACTGCGTCTATGGATTTAAACATGCAGATCGGTTATCAGTTTTTGGGTGACGCTGATCTAGGTACAATAGAGGGCTTTGGTGGTGGACTCGGCCTTCGGTACCGGTTCTGACGTTTTTCTCACGCAGCCCCTTTGGGGGCTGCGTTTTTTGTGCCCCAAGACATCCCATGACAATCATGCATGAAACCGTAAACAGCCCGGACCTGGAACTGGCCATCTTCAT
>MWLD01000074.1:32453-34233 GCA_002018045.1 Candidatus Synechococcus spongiarum LMB bulk15M | reverse complement strand
ATTTCTTTACAGATTGACAACTCTCCAACCTCCTTGCTCCCCAAGGTGGTGGTGCATAATGGTTGTCCGCTTCTTCCGAATGCCTTGATCCGGAGCTAGGGTTAATTCAGGATAGAGACATGGCCATGACTCCCCAGGAACGACGGCGCCATGACGATCGTCTCTCCCGCCGTGCGATTGCTCTTGATCCTTCCGGCTATTTTCTGATTTCTCTGGATCGGGAGGCTGGAGAGATTGTTGTCGAACACTACAGCAACACCATTAACGACCAGGGCCTTGCCGCGGATCCGGAGACGGGCGAGGTGTTGGCTTGTCGTGGTGGGGCGCCGCGTCGACCTGTGGCCACCTATCGGGGGTGTTCCGCCAAGCAGGTGGGCATTCGCCTGGTTGAAGAGGCGGATCCATGCCCTGTGAGCCAACTGGATCATGCCCTGTACCTGGGTCGTGAGTTGCAACGGGCTGAGGCTTGCCTTGAGAGTGGCTGTGATTATGTCCAGGATTGATGACGTGGGGCCGCATTCCCCTAGAGTGGGTCCCGAGTCTTGCACGAGCACAACGTGGGCGTTGCGTTTTATCTGATCTTCGTGGGCGCAGGCCTGGCCGTTGCCGTGGTCATGTTCAAACTGCTGCGGGGCATCAAGCTGATCTGATTTCAGAGCAGAAGCGCCACAACCAGACCCAGGCCCAGGCCCAGAAGCACCAGTTGGGACGGCTTGAGCCAGCGGTTCAGCAGGAGGGCGGTGCAAAACAGCCCCAGCAAGGCCAGGCGGGTGAGCGGTTCTTCTGCTTGAAGACTGGTCCAGGTAAGGGGGATGGCGGCACCGGCCACAGCACCGGGAACACCAGCCAGCACACCAGCCAGGAAACGCCCAACCCTTTCGTTCCGGCGGATGCGCTGTAGCAGCGGTGTGCCCACCAGGATGAACACGACGCTGGGCAGGAAGATGGCTGCTGTGGCCACCATGGCCCCCGTCGTTGCTGTTACGAGACCGCCACCGGCAGACCACCCCGCCTGATAACCCACAAACGTGCTGGTGAGCACCACCGGCCCCGGGGACACTTGGCCAATGGCCACGCCGTCCAGGAATTGCGCTTCACTGAGCCAGCCCAGCCCCACCACCTGATCCTGCAGCAGCGGAATGATCACCAAACCACCACCAAACACCAGTAACCCGGCCTGGAGGAACACCCCGGCCACCTCCACCAGCCGGAACCATGGCGCCTGGACCCACCCCAGCGCCGCCTGCCACGGCACAAGACCAGGCAGAAGCAGGAGGGTGCCACCCATCACGGGAGCCCTCCAGCAATTGGCAAGCCCCGCCGCCAGCAAGAGCAACCCGGCAGGCAATACCAGGGGACTGAATTGGTGGAAGAGACCACCGAGAGCCACGGAGACAGCCATCGCCTGCTGCCATGGCTGCCGCTGTTGCCGCAGCAACTTGCCCACAAACGCCCAGATCACGGCAGCCACAACGGGTTTAACCACAACAAGCACCGTGACCAGGCTGGCGATGCTCTGCCCCTGACGCCACAACTCACTGAGCAACAGCACAATCACCAGCCCGGGTAGCAAAAAACAGAACCCGCTCACAAGACCACCCAAGGCGCCACGACAGAGCCAACCCAGCACCATGGCCATCTGGCTGGAGGTGGGTCCGGGCAGGGCTTCGCACAGGGCTACTCCTTCGGCAAAGGCCTGGGTGCTCACCCACCGGTATTGCCGGACCACCTGATCCCGCATCAGGGCCATGTGGGCCTGGGGACCACCAAAACCCAGTAG
>MWLD01000074.1:0-32359 GCA_002018045.1 Candidatus Synechococcus spongiarum LMB bulk15M | reverse complement strand
GGGACGGCTTGGCATCAGGGGGCGGCATGATCCACCGTGGCGGCTTCCAGGTCGTAGAGATGGGCAGCGGTAATGCGGGCCTGGACCATGGCGCCTACCCGGGCTGGCCCCTGCAGGTGGACAACCCCGTCTACCTCCGGTGCAAAGCGGCTGCAACGGCCAAGGACTTCACCGGTGGTCGGGTCTTCCTTCTCCACCAACACCGGAACAACGCGCCCCACCCAGGCCTGGTTCCGCTGCTGGGCAATGGGTTGCTGGAGTTGCATGAGCCGGTCACGGCGCGCCTCGGCCACGGCATGGGACACGGGGTTGGGCAAGGTTGCAGCGGTGGTGCCCTCCTCCGGAGAGAAGGCAAACACCCCAACGTGATCGAACTGCTGTCTTTGGACAAAGTCCTCCAGGTGGGAAAAGTGGGCCTCTGTTTCCCCGGGAAATCCCACAATGAGGGTGGTGCGGATGGTGGCATCCGGCAATTGATGGCGCAGGCGATCCAGCAGCGCACCGTTGACATCCGCCTGCCAAGGACGATTCATGGCCCTGAGGATTTCCGGATGACTGTGCTGTAAGGGAAGATCCAGATAAGGCAGCACGTTGGGCACCTCCCGAAACGCCGCCAGCACCTCGGGCGTCAGACCGGTGGGATAGGCGTAGTGGACCCGGATCCAGGGAATCGCCACGGTACCCAGCATCCGCAACAACTCCGCCAGCATGGGTTTGCCGTAGCGGTCACGTCCGTAGTTGGTGGTGATCTGGCTGATGAGGATCAACTCCTGCACCCCCTGCTCCGCCAACTGCTGCGCCTCGGCCTGGATGGATTCCATGGAGCGGGAGCGCTGGTTGCCCCGCAGGTGGGGAATGATGCAAAAGGCGCAACGGTAGTCGCAGCCCTCTGCCACCTTCACATAGGCCACGGCATTGGCCGTGGTGCGCTTCCGGGGCACGTGCTCATCGGCCAGGAAGGTGGGCACAGCGCTCACCTGCCGGACCCGCTCCCCTGCCATAACCCGCTCCAACACGGAGACGATGTGTTGATAATCGCCGCTGCCTACCACGGCCCGTGCCTCGGGCAGGGCCTCCAGCAACTCCGCCTGGAAGTGTTGAGCCAGACAGCCGGCAATGATCAACTGCTTTCCCTCCTCCGCCAGCCGCACCAGGGTGCGCACCGACTCCTCACGTGCCTCCTGGATGAAGCTGCACGTGTTCACCACCACCAGATCAGCAACTGTCTCCTCACTGCTCACCCCATAGCCGGCTGCCTCCAGTAACCCCAGCATGTGCTCACTGTCCACCCGGTTTTTCTCGCAACCCAGATGGGCAAAGGCCACAGTGGGACGCTTGCCACGGGATCGGGCCGTGGCATCAGGGGCAAGCACGGGGGAGTTGGAAGTGGGCAAGGGGATGGCAGAGTGGTGTTGCCATCATGGTCCCTCACCCCGGCCGGTGCTGTAGGCGGAACCACGCTGGGGCTAGAGAGGGACTCAAGCAATGGGGGGGTGCGGGAGGAAGCGTCAAGCCCCATGGTTCCTACTGCAGCCGATCTATGGTTGCTGAACCAGGTAGCGACTGCCATGAGGGCATTTGCGTTTGACCGGCACATCATCAATTCCTATGAACAATTCTCCCGGTCGTTCAGCACCATTCGGGCCGATGACCTGCGTGAAGAGATTAACCGTCAGTACGTCAACAAGCGCTTTTGGCCAGATGCGTTGTTGTCCCTGAACCCGCGCTTCCGATCTGGCCCCACTGTGGACCGTCTTGTGGGGGATGGGACGCTTGACGAGGCAACAGGCAAAATTTTCCGCTTGCCCGGTCCTCTGTATCAGCACCAAGCTGAGTCCATCGCCAAAGCCAGGGCGGGAAAGAGCTATGTGGTGACCACAGGAACCGGGTCGGGCAAGTCCCTCTGCTTCTTCGTCCCCATTGTGGACGCCATCGTCCGTGCCCGTAAGGCCCATCAGCCACGGGGGACGCGGGCCGTCATTGTCTACCCCATGAATGCCCTTGCCAACAGCCAGATCAACGAGATTGAGAAATTCATTGCCCAGTCTGGCCTCCCGGAGGCTCTGAAGCCCGTCGTGCGGCGCTACACGGGCCAGGAAAGCCAGGAGGAGCGCCAGGGCATTGCCAAGGAGCCGCCCGATATTCTGCTGACCAACTTCATGATGGCCGAACTGCTGCTGACCCGGCAGGACGAACTGGATACCAAAGTCATCGACCAGACCCGGGGGGTGCAATTCATTGTCCTTGATGAGTTCCACACCTATCGGGGGCGCCAGGGAGCGGATGTGGCCATCCTTGTCCGTCGGCTTCGGAACCGATGCACGCCAGACAAGGCGCCTATCTGTATTGGCACCTCGGCCACCATGGCCAATGCGGAAGAAAGCGGCAGCAGAGCCCAGGCGGTGGCTGCCGTTGCCGCACGGCTCTTTGGAATGCCCATGGGGCCGGATGCCGTGATTGACGAATCCCTACAGCGCACCACGGACGATGGGCTCCAGCTTCAGCACATTCGCCCGAAACTGGCGAATGTGCTGCGGGCCGAGTTGTCCCATGGCCTCACCGACGAGAAGCTCCGCACCCACCCGCTGGCGGGGCGGGACAGGGGACGGCGCTTTTCTGGCATTCAAACTGCACCGGTTCATCTCCGGTGCGGGAGAGGTCTACACAACCCTCACAGAGTCACGCCGGGTGCTGTTCGATGGTCAACTTGAAGACCCGGAGAAACCGGGACGTCGTCTATACCCAACCCGTTTCTGCAGGAAATGTGGCCATGAAGCCCATGTTGTCACCCGAACCACAATCAAAGGCAAGGAGATATTTCTGCCCCGAAATATTGATGACACCCCAACTGATGATCAGGATCAGGACAACATTGCCGGATACCTCACGCCAACGAGACAACAGGGGGACACTGACTACCTGTTCACGGGTGAGCTGGAAGCATTCCCGGAAGACTGGCGCGAAGAGCGTAACGGTAGCGAACGGCTTCGCGCCAATCGGAGGAATCACGTTCCCCAGCAACTGACTGTGGGGCCCGACGGCCGCTGTAGTGGGTCTGGTTCCAGCTTTTGGTTCATTCCGGGTCGTTTTCGTTTCTGCCCCTGTTGTCTTGACCAGCCCCATGCCGCCACGTGGGAGCGCAGCAAGCTGACGGGGCTATCCGGCGAAGGTCGAAGTTCGGCCACCACCCTGTTGGTATCCACTGCACTGGAGTGGATGAATAGCGAAACCAGTGGCATCTTGCCGGAGAAGCGGAAGATTCTGGGCTTCACGGACAACCGGCAGGATGCAGCGCTCCAGTCGGGGCACTTTAATGACTTTCTCTTTGTCAGCCTCCTGCGGGGCGCCACGTTGCGGGCTGTTCTGGGTGCTGGCAATGACGGTATCAGCGAGGACGAATTTGGCCTGGGCTTGGTGAAAGCGCTGGGCTTCACAGCAGTCAACAGGGCTGCCCGTATCCACTGGATGCTGGAACCGGAAGCCGGCGCTGTTGTGCGGGAGCAGGCTCAGCGGGCCCTGGCCAAGGTCTTGGCTCACCGCGTCTGGACAGATCTGCGCCGCGGCTGGCGGTACACAAACCCGAGTCTGGTGGTGCTCGAATTGGTGGACTTCCGGTTTGTCGGTCTTGAGGACGTGGCCGATGATGTGGAAAGCCTGGGGGCCATCCTGCCCCAACAGGTGGCGGTTGACCGAGAGCAACGCAAAAAAGTCCTCCAGATCATCCTTACTGCCTTGCTTGAGGGCCTTGCAGTCAACACGGAGGCGCTGGACCCGACGATTCTTGATCCTGTTGCCCAGCAATCAAGAAGTCTCCTCCGCGCTCCCTGGGCCATGGATCAGCAGGAAACGTTGCAACACCGCAATGCATTGATCCTGAAGCCAAGCCGTCGCCAGGAACAGGCGGTGATCCGTGCAGGCCACAACTCTCGTATTGGCCGAGCCATCAGGAAAATTCCTGGCATGACGCTCAGCCGGGACGACTACTCACAGGTTATGGCAGGGCTAATGGAGTTGATGGCCCGGGAAGGGCTGGTGTCACGCTGCGAGATTGAGGACGACCTGCATGGCTGGCATCTCTCCCCTGCTGCGGTCAAATTGGTTCCGGGCGAAGCAGTGCGTCAAGGGCAACCGCGAGGGAACAGGTATTTCCATGACCTCTACCATGCCATAGCCAATGATCTGAACCATGGCCACAGCATCTATTGGGGCCTGGAAAGCCGTGAACACACAGCACAGGTTGCCCAGAAACAGCGGGAGTGGCGGGAATGGCGTTTTCGCTATGAAGAGGATGATTGCAAGAAAATTGGCGAGAACCGTGCAGACATCAAAGCCGCTGGAGAACCGGACCAGTTTCTTCCCGCTCTATTCTGTTCTCCTACCATGGAATTGGGCGTAGATATTTCGGCGTTGAATACCGTCTATTTGCGCAATGTCCCCCCCACCCCGGCCAACTATGCCCAGCGGGCAGGGCGGGCTGGCCGTTCAGGTCAGGCGGCAGTGATTATAGCCTATTGCGCGGCCCAGTCACCCCATGACCAATACTTTTTCAAGCGCCGTAACGCCATGGTTGCGGGGGTGGTGCGTCCTCCAGCGCTGGACATCACCAATGAAGAGTTGGTGCGGTCCCATCTCCATGCCGTCTGGCTGGCGCAGGCGAAACTTGCCCTCTCGCCGGATATCCCCCAGGTCTTGGATCTTGAGAAGGAGAAGGATAAGTTTCCGCTGAAGCGGGAGATTCTGGATGTCATTCACCAGGAGAGATTGGTGGATGCTGCCCAGGCTCCGATGAGGCAGGTTCTGGATCAAATTCTGGACTCCGTTGATGTGAGGCCCCCCTGGCTGACCAATCCTGACGATTTTGTGCTGATGATTGCCAAAGGAGCGCCAGAGACGTTTGATTGTGCCTTCGACAGATGGCGGCAGCTCTACAAAGCTGCCCGCGCCCAACTGCAAGAGGCCAACGCCCGCTCCGAGACCCCTGGCCTTGCTCGCAAGGAGCGTAGGATGACCCAAGCCGCCCAGGCCCAGGCCAGCAAACAGATTGCCCTGCTTGAGGAAGGCAAAGCCTCCAACGGTTCGGATTTCTATTCCTACCGATACCTTGCCACCGAAGGTTTTCTCCCCGGCTATAACTTTCCCCGCCTACCCCTTTATGCCTTTATTCCCGGCGAGAGAAATACTGGTTCCTTTCTGCAACGGGCCCGTTTCCTGGCCATTTCAGAATTTGGTCCCCGCAGTTTGATTTATCACGAAGGCCGTGCCTATCGGGTGATCAAGGCAAAACTTCCACCGGAAGTGCGCACCAGTGACGGCACCGAGCTGGCCACCAATGATATCTTCATCTGCTCCAATTGTGGCGCCTGCCATGAAAGCGAAGTAGAGCGCTGCCACGCCTGCGATCAATCCATGGTCAACGAGGCGTCTGTGCAGCGGACGCTGCGAATCGACAATGTGGAAGCCGCACCGGCCACACGGATCACCGCCAATGATGAAGAGCGTATTCGCCAGGGATTTGATATCCAGACAGTGTTTTCCTGGCCCAGACGAGATAATCGCCTGCAGATCACAGAGGCTGAGTTTCACTGTGGGAGAACCACAATCCTGACCCTGCAATATGCCAACAGTGCTGAAATCAGCCGCATTAATAAGGGTCTGAAACGCCGCAAAAACCAGACTGTTTTTGGTTTCAATATTGACCCCCAAAGCGGCTACTGGGTGAAGTCGGACGTGGAGGAGACCGAGGAGGAATCGCCCGAAGTGAGCCGGCCGGTGCGCATTGTTCCCATCGTGCGGGAGCGGAAGAATGCGCTGCTGCTACGCTTCCACGAGCCGGAGATCTATTTGCCCGAGACGATGGCAACGGTCCAACATGCTCTGGTTCGCGGCATTGCAGTTGCCTTCCAGTTAGAGGAAGGAGAAGTGCTGAGCGAACCACTGCCCGAGCGCAACCGCTGCCGCTCCATCCTCGCCTATGAGGCCACTGAAGGCGGCGCGGGTGTATTGAGCCGGCTGGTGGAGGAGCCCCGGGCTCTGGGCCGTGTGGCCCGCGAGGCTCTGGGCTTGATGCACTTCGACAAGGTGAACGACGCCATTGCCGCTGGTGATGCATCCCTTCTCGTTGATCAACGGGAGGACGCCTGTGTGCGGGGCTGCTATCGCTGCCTTCTGTCTTACTTCAATCAACCGGACCATGAGTTGATTCACCGCACCAGTGACCAGGTCAAGCAGTTGCTGGTTGATCTGGCCCGTGGTAAAGTTGTGCTGAATGCCACCCTGTCAAGCGGTAACCAGAAGACCGGCCCATGGCCGGCCCTGTTCCGTGCAGCCGGCATCCCCACGCCGGATTCTGCACCCATCACCATGGCGGGCCAAGTGTTCCCCTTTGCATGGCGCAGCCATTTTATTGCGGCTGCCCTTGATCCAGTGACGGACGCCGCGCGGGAGATGGGTGATGCCAAGGGCTGGATGCTGTTTGCCCTGCCAGACGCCACCGCCGAAGGACCACCCAGTGAGTTGACGGCCATGTTCCAGACTTGAGTTCAAGATTGGAACGGATGAGCATGAATTTTGCCCCTGGCGATCTGGTGCGGGCCCGGGGCCGCGAGTGGGTGACCCTACCGTCTCGTGGGAATGACATCCTGGCGCTGCGCCCCCTCTCAGGCAGTGAAGACGATGTGGTGCTGCTGGATCCGTCCCTTGAACTGAGCCCTGTTGAGCCGGCCCGCTTTGATTTGCCCGCGGATGCCGGGATCGCAGTCCAGGCCAAGGCTGCGCTCCTGGCGGATGCGTTGCGGCTTGCCCTCCGCCGCGGCGCCGGCCCATTCCGCTCTGCGGCCCAGCTTACCTTTGAGCCACGCACCTATCAGTTGGTGCCCCTGCTCATGGCCCTGCGGCTGCCGGTACCCCGCCTCCTGATTGCCGATGATGTGGGCATTGGCAAGACCATCGAGGCCGGGCTGATCCTGCGGGAGCTGAAGGACCGGGGCGAGGTGGATGCCTTCTCTGTGCTCTGCCCTCCCCACTTGGTAGAGCAATGGGTCGACGAGCTGAAAGTGCGTTTCGGGATCACGGCGGTTGCCGTCACCGCTGGAACGGCGGCGCGTCTGGAACGAGGGCTGCCCATGGCCCAGACCCTCTTTGACGCCTTCCCCGCCACAGTGGTGAGCCTGGACTACATCAAGGCCGAGAAACGCCGTGACACCTTTGCCAGAGCCTGCCCGGACTTTGTGATTGTGGACGAGGCCCATGCCTGCGTGGGCACCCACAGAGGCAAGCAACAGCGGTTTGCCCTCCTTTCTGGCCTAGCCGAGGATTCTGATCGCCGCATGATTCTGCTGACGGCAACCCCCCATTCCGGAGACGAGGCGGCGTTTGGGCGCCTGTTGTCCCTCGTTGATTCATCCTTCGCAGAGATGGATTTTGACGACCTTCGCTATCGGCAGCGGCTGGCTCGGCATTTTGTGCAACGGCGGCGGGTGGATCTTGTCACAGGGGACTGGCATGAGGCCCGCGCCTTCCCAAAACACGAGACCACCGAGGATCCCTATCCCCTATCGCCAGCCCACATGGCCTTTCAAGAGGCGGTGTTGGATTACTGCCTTGCCGTGGTGGGGCAAGCCGGAACCGGCCAGCGGGAGCGGCGGCTGGCGTTTTGGGGCACCCTTGCACTGATGCGCTGCGTTGGTTCATCCCCTCGCGCCGCTCTTAGCGCACTGCGCAACCGGGCCTTGAACCAGGGTGAGCGCCTGGAGCCCCAAATCTACGACGAAGACGGAGAGGACGAAGACGCCGTTGACCTGGAGCCCGGCACCACCTTTGCTGCTGATCCGGCGCTCCGTGCCCTGGTGAGCCAGGCTGAGGATTTGCTGGATCAACCTGATCCCAAGCTGGCGGCCCTCATCAGGGCCCTTGCGCCCCTTCTTCGTCAAGGGGCCAATCCCGTTGTGTTCTGCCGGTACATTGCCACGGCAGAGTATGTGAAAGATCAGCTCCGGCACGCCTTTCCCCAACTCACCATTGTGGCCGTCACCGGTGTTCTGACCCCTGACGAGCGGCGGGATCAGGTAGCGGAGATGGCTGACGGGGAGGGGGACAAGACGGCCGGCCAGCGGCTTCTGGTGGCCACCGACTGTCTTTCAGAAGGCATCAACCTTCAGCAACTCTTTGACACAGTGGTTCACTACGATCTGTGCTGGAATCCCACCCGCCACCAGCAGAGGGAAGGCCGGGTGGATCGTTTCGGGCAGCCGTCGCCGCTGGTGCGCTCCATCATGATGTTCTCCCCGGACAGCGCTGTTGACGGCGCCGTGCTGGAGGTGATCCTGCGCAAGGCCAAGGACATCCGCCAAGCCACGGGCGTCACCGTGCCCCTTCCCCAGGAAAGGGGTCCCGTCACCGATGCCCTGCTGGCCTCCATGATGTTGCAGCGGGGCGCCACCCCTCAGTTGGCCCTTGATCTGGGCCTTGGCGAGGGCGCCACAGCCATGGAGACCCGCTGGCGGGATGTGGCGGAGAACGAAAAGAAATCCCGCACCCGTTTTGCCCAGAACGCCATGAAGCCCCAGGACGTGGCCCCCGAATGGGACAAGGTGCGTCCGCTTCTGGGGTCCCCTGACGATGCCCGGATTTTTCTTCAGCGTGCCATGGCCTGCTTTGGCGTGCCGTTGGAACCCAGAGGACCTGTGGTGTTGGCCCATGTGGGGGGGTTGGAGGCCGGGTTGCGGGAACGGCTCCAGCAGCGGAATCTGGCGGGATCGGTGCGGCTGGCCGACGACGAGCCGGCGCCACCTGGCGTCCAGCGACTGACCCGGACCCACGGGCTGGTCACCACCACGGCGGAAGCTCTGGTGGAAGCTTCCCTGGACCCGGAGTTTCTACCTGGACTGGGCATTGGCCGGGTTGGCGCCTGGGCTACTCCGGCGGTTGAGCGGCTGACATGCCTTCTACTGTTGCGGATCCGCCATCAGCTCACCACCCATGCCCGGCGCGAGCGGCTCCTTCTGGCGGAGGAAGCAGCATTGGCGGCCACCCAAGACAGCACAATCATGGCCACAGGGGAAGAGGCCCGGAAATTACTGAACACGCCGGCAGCAACCAACATTGCGCCCGCGGCGCGGAATCGATTCATCAAGACCGCCAAGGCGCGCCTGCCTGCTCTACTGAGAGGCCCGTTGGCGAACTTTGTCTGCGCCCGCGCCGCTGAACTGGGCCAGGATCATGCCCGACTGCGGGCCGCCGCCTCTTCAGCCTCCCGCGTCAGCGTGGAGGCTGTTGATCCGCCCGACGTGATTGGCCTCTTTGTTCTCATGCCCAGTGTGGTGTAAGTCGTGGCCAAACCATGATCTTAGACTGGTCTGGTGATCCATGAACCATGGCGCGGTGACCTCCAGCCCGCCCATCACCAAGTCTGAAGACCAGGATTCGCCAGCACGGATCCCTTGGTGGCGTCAATGGTTGGAGCCTGTGGTAGCGGGGGCCATCATCAGTGCGCTGGTGATTGCCCTGGTCAGTGTTGGCGTGGCGGGTTTCCAGTCTCTGAAGGGTGATATCAGAGACGTGGAGACCAGGCTCAGTGACGAGATTATCGCCACGGAGACCAGGCTGACCGAGAAGATTGAAGCGGTCAAGATGGACGTCACCGCCACGGAGGCCAGGCTGAGCAAAGCCATCGCCGCCAGTGAGGCCAGGCAACGGCAAGACCTGCAAGACTTCAAAGCAGAAGTCAAAGCGGACAACAGGGCCTTGAACGAGAAGCTGGATCGGATTTTGGAACGCCTGCCCACGCCCGAGGCTTGAGCGCCGTGGCCCGTCAACCTGCCACCGAGATGGGGGTCTGGCCCTCCCTCAGCCTGGAGGGCAACCTCATCGCCCCCGCCATGTTGGCCCGGATTGGCGCCCCCGAAGACGACACCGCCACCCGCACCAGCTACGGCGTCCGCAAAGGGCTGACGATTCGCGAGGAGATCTCCACGGCTTTCCGGGTGGGCCAGTCCCACTGGGATGAGTTTGCCCGGCGCCAACAGTCTTCCCTGGCCACCACGCAGCGCTTTGTCCGGGAGTTTCTGGCTGAGACCTTCGGCTTCCATGATCTTGCCCCAGCCGATGGGGTTGTGTCCTTTCTTGCCGGGGATCGGGTTCCCGTGGTGGTGGCGCCGCCAGGGGAGGAGTTGGAGCGCCGCAGCCCCACCCTCTCCACGGATCCGGTCCTGCTCCCCCGCCTTTGCCCTCCAGGATTGGCTCAACCACCATGACCATGCCCTCTGGGGCCTGGTGACCAACGGCTGCCGGATGCGGCTGCTGCGGGACAATGCCAGGTGCGGGAGGCCCTCAAGGTGTTGGGTTCCGGATTCCTGAGCGCCAACCACGATCTGGCCAGCCAGTTGAAATCCGGCCACATCCCCCTGGCGGACTGGTTCAATGAACTCCTGCGCTTGGTGTATCGGCTCATCTTCCTGATGGTGGCGGAGGACCGCAATTTGCTCCACCCCGTCTCCAGCACAGCCGCCGCCCGCCAGCTTTACGGGGAGGGCTACAGCCTCACCACACTGCGCCGCAAGTGCCAACGCCGCGCCACGTGGGACAAGCACCACGACCGCTATGAGGGCATGAAAGTGGTGTTTCGTGGCCTGGCCGATGGGGAGGCGCGCTTGGCCCTGCCCGCCCTTGGCGGCCTCTTCGCCCCCCACCAGTTGCCGAACCTGGAAGCGGCCCGCCTACCCAACAACGCCTTCATGGCGGTCCTCTGGCATCTGGGGTGGCTACCGGAGCGGGCCGGCCGGGTGCCGGTCAACTGGCGGGCCATGGAAACCGAAGAACTGGGCTCGGTGTATGAATCCCTTCTGGAACTCCAACCCCAACCGGCGGCCGACGGCCGCCGCCTGGTGTTTGCCGCCGAGGCCAGCGAACGGAGAGGCAACCAGCGCAAAACCACGGGCTCCTACTACACCCCGGACAGCTTGGTTCAGACGTTGCTGGACAGCGCCCTTGACCCCGTTCTGGACAGCACCGAAGCGGAAGCCGCCGACCCCGCCGCGGCGCTCCTCAAGCTCTCCATCCTGGACCCGGCCTGCGGCTCGGGCCACTTTCTGCTGGCCGCCGCCCGTCGCCTGGCCACCCGCCTGGCCCGCATCCGCGCCGACGGCGCCCCAGGGTTGGCGGACTTCCGCCCTGCCCTGCGGGACGTGGCCCGTTGCTGTCTCCACGGGGTGGACAAGAACCCCATGGCTGTGGAGCTCACCCGTGTGGCCCTCTGGATCGAGACGGTGACCCCCGGCCTCCCCCTGGGTTTTCTGGATGGGCAAATTCGCTGCGGCGACGCCCTGCTGGGCCTGGTTGACCTGGGCGTGTTGACAGACGGCGTTCCCGACGCCGCCTACAAGACCCTGATCGGCGACGACGAAGCCGCCGCCAACCACTACAAAAGAGCCAACCGCGCCGCAAAGAGGGGCCAGATTGAACTGGATCTAGGCAGCGGCGCCGCCATCGTTCCAGCTCTGAAGCCCTTGGCGCTGGCGTTTTCCCGCTTGCGCAACCTGGGGGAGGACACGGTGGGGCAAATTCAGACCAAGGCTGCCCGCTTCCGGGATCTGCGCCAAACTCCGGATTTCCAGCGTGCCCGGGCCGCAGCGGATCTCTACGTGGCCGCCTTCCTGCTGCCGAAAACCGGCGCCGCCCCGGCAGTCCACAGCCGTACGGTGCCCACCAAAACTTTCTAGTTGTTGGAAATGGCAACGTATGAGTGATGAACAAGCAGCAAGCAAGCTTGATAATTATATTGAGATTCGTCATAAAATTGCACATGGTCAGAGAAGTGATAATTTACAGTTAAATAAGACTCATGTTGAGGGCTATCTAAATCATGTCGAACGTTTGATTGATGAGACAGAAAAAGAAGTCAAAAAGTATGTCGAGAAACCAATCAACGAAAAGGAGACGGCAAGTGGGATGGGAAGGCCAGAAAAGGCGAGCGGGGAGCATATGGATGCAAGCTGAACCTGCTGCTACACTTTCTACCATGTTCAGCCTGGGAGGCGCAACGATGATGATCAGATCAACAGCTTTGCTTGAGGAGTCGGAGATCCTCGCCTTGTTGCAGGAACAGGGCCAGCCCTGGGCCGCCCCAGTTGCCAACTGGAAGGTGGAGACTGGGGAAGACTCCCTTGGCTACCCGGCTATCTGGGTCTGGGTGCTTCTTGCAACCAACCAGAAGTTTGAGCTTGAAACCAGCCAGGGGGAATTTGACAAACTGGAGGAAATCCGTAAGCAGGTCTGTGAGCGGATTGCCAACTCGGGGGAGAAGCGCTGGGTCTATGTACGATTCCGCACAAAAGCGGGACAGGAGGAATTGGATGAGCTGGAACGCCAGGAAGCTGCTCTTGAAGAGGACCAGGAGGCGCCAGCATGAGCCTTGCTACTGACCTGTTACAGCAGGCACAACACCTTCTCGAGCTGGACTCACGTAAACCCAGGCAAGCCAATCTGAGGCGGTCAATCTCGACAGCGTATTATTCCCTGTTTTCTCTGCTTGTTGATGAAGCAGCAGTGGCTGTGGTGGGTAGCGGACCGAAGAAGAGACTTCTACGAGGTTATGTAATCCGTGCCTTTGGCCATCGCAGTATGGCAAATGTTTGCCAGGGGTTTGCCCAGAAAAACCCTGGCCAGAAAATCAGGGATGTGCTGGCAGACCATAGGATTTCTGATGATCTAGCCCACATAGCAAACACCTTTTGCTCTCTTCGAGATGAGCGCAATGAGGCTGACTACAATTTTGCCCGTAGCTATACCAAAGAAGATGCTACGATTATTTTCAATGGAACTAAAGTAGCTCACCAAAAATGGCAAAATATCAAAGATGATGAAGCAACAAGAATTTTTCTTATGGCACTACTGTTTCAGGAGAATCTCAAAACGTCCAAGTAGGTCAGTGCTTCTAGGGATACCTCGATTTAGAAATCACAGAACAGTTTTTCAAGCCATCGAGCAAAGCGTTGGGCCAGTTCAGAATCAAAGTCAAGGCCGTGACCTTCAGAAATGGCCGCGGCCATTTTGCCAGGTTTCTTTCTTGTCGCCAGCCATGCGTAGACTTTTGATTTCGAGACCTTGTACGGCTTTCCCGTATCAAAACCACCCCGTTGATTGTCTGCCTGTTCCATTGATTCGATACATTGGTTGATGTATTCATTAGCGCGTGCCCACGTTGGGTTGTTCTCATGAATTAGCCTTGCAAAAAAGTTTTCAAGTTCACCCTTGGATTGATTGTCTGGCATCAACCAGACGCCAATACAAAGAGTTGATTTCGGTTTCTGTTTGGGTGTTATATTACGACGAATAAGTCCTTCTTGGCAAGGTCTTTCTGGGAGGTGTTCCTCTAAAGTCAAAACTTCCTCTAATTTAGTTTTTATCTTTTGCCATGGATGTTTACAACTGTCAAGACTGTATCCGTTAGCATCTGCTAGAATTCCTACAGCCTCTCTTCCGGCTTCCTTGATCTTGAGTGGTATGTCATCAATCATATTTTTAATGCCCCCTTTTTTCCTGCTGCGACTATCAATATAAAGTACCGACCTGCTGTTATCATTATTACTATTATTTTCTTCATCTTCGTCCGCAAATTTGCAAGCTAATTTCTCAGATAACCTTCTGCGGCAGAAATTCTCGACGAAATTCTTGACGAAATGCTTGTCGTCATCACCTTCCACCAATAAAATGCGGTTTTGCAAATTACTCATCACTCTACCTCACTTCAATGTTGTGTTGAGATGCTGTCTTTATTTCTTCTTTACTGTATTCGACAGCTTGAGCATTTTCTCCTTGCCCTTCAATTCTTACAAGAGTAGAATTAAAACTCTTTATCTTTGGATTCTGCATAGCCCGTGCAAAACCAGCAATTGTGTCCCAGCTATGAGTCGTTGCCACTACCTGGATGTTATGTTCACCGGCAGCTTTGAGAATCATCGTCCAGAGTTTTTCATGAACAGAATAGTGAATTCCATTTTCCACTTCATCGATGAGAAGGAGGCCATTGCGGCTCTTTACCAAAGCTGCAGCAATCCCAAAAAGGCGCATCACCCCATCACCCAGCCTTTTCAGAGGAACACGGGGTTCTTGCTTCGATAACTTCACCATAACCCGAGGCCGAGACTTTTTATCTCTGCCAACAACGGCAATCCCATAGATTTTATAGTCCAGAATCAACTCTAGAGCCTCTTTCGGTCTATAATCTTCTTCAGTTAAAGCGACTTTATCAATAAATTCAACCAGGGCTTCGTTGCTTGGCAAGTTAGGGCCGATGTATACACAGTTAAGCTTCTCTGGTGATTCCTCACTATTGTCATCCACCATTCTAGAAAAATATCTATTTAGGAACCTCATGTTCGATTCGCTACTCATCCAAGGCAAAAGATACTTGGGACGGTTCTTAAAGGTAACCAAGAGAGGTGGAATGTCTGTATCTTCTATGCGGGAGAGTGAGAGAATTAGTTTTTCTTCCTGTTCCTTAGGCAAGGTTCCTTCCTGATACACCTCAAGCTTGACATTATTCTCGTCATTCTCTGGACCAATGGAGATGGGCTGGCCAGGGGTTAAGAAGCGGCCATGGAACAGAGTATTGTAGTCCGCAATGAGCACCTTATCCCCATCCTCGTCCAGACCGTCTCTCCACTCGTCCTGTTGTCTCAGCCTTTCCGCCAGCAGAGTGGCCAAGGGAAAGGGGGTGTCATATGTGGTCGCAGCATAAATGCGTATGGCATCCAGCACCGTTGTTTTGCCCACCCCATTGCGCCCCGTCAACAAGGTCACGCGGCCCAGTTGGGGGATTGAGAGGCTCGGAAATCCCCGGAAACCGGAGATCGAGAGGCTTGGCAGTGGCAGTTCGCCACCCATGGCGTTGTCTGATCTGATCTAGGGTGTACCACATTGCTGGAGCCTGTGTCCAGGCATTCCCATAAACAACCCACAGGCCAAGGGCGCTGATGAGGCTGTTGCACCGATGAGCACGCCCACGGTCCAGGCGCCCCAGTCCTTCATCGTCCGCCAGGAGTGCGAGAAGGCCGCATGGCAGCATGGTTTTCGCCGGACCATGCCGTCAGCAAGCGAGGGCTGGGCCGCTTTCACCTCCACCACCGTTCCGGGAACCCTGTCCTTGGCCGCTGCCGGAGACCAGGGGCCTTGGTTCCTGGCTCTGGATCATGGCGGGGTTATTGAGGCGATTGGCCTCGTCCCCACGGCCATGGCCGGTCCCGGTCTGGCCCGTTACAGCTTCCCCGGCCTTGGCGCTCTCTACGGCGTGCTGCCACGGGTCTACGCTCTCTCCGCCAGCCTCCCCGATGCACCGCTGCAGCAGTTCGTGGCCCGGATTCGCGGTCTGCCCCGCACAACCGAGGCCGAGCGATTGGTGGTTCAGCGCATCGGCCAGGACATTTTTCGCGTCAGCCTCATGGAATACTGGCAGGGCTGCTGCCCGCTCACCGGCATCGGCGATCAAGATCTGCTGCGGGCTTCCCACATCGTCCCGTGGTCTCACTGCCAGAACGATGCCACCAGGCTGGACGTGTACAACGGCCTGCTCCTCTCCGCCCTTTGGGATGCCGCCTTTGATCGAGGCTTGGTAAGCTTCGATGCCGCGGGCCAGCCACAGTTTTCACCCCGCCTCAGCCAGGCAGCCCAGGTGGAACTGCGCTGGCAAGAGCCCATCCCCCTCACACCCAAACACCAGGCCCATCTGGCTTGGCACCGCCAACATGTGTTCTGTGGTGGGTGACCCATGATCCTGGCTGGGGAGACCGCATGATCCCCCCTGGTGGCTTCCAGGTCGTGTGGTGGCTCCAAGAGTTCGGCGGTGATGTGAGCCTGACCATGACAGCCACCCGTGCCGGACCCCTGCTGCAGATGGACAGCCCCATTCACTAATGATCAACTGTTTCCCTTCCTCCGCCAGCCGCACCAGGGTGCGCACCGACTCCTCGACGTTTCTCCTGGATGAAAAGGCCACAGTGGGACGCTTGCCACGGGATCGGGCCGTGGCATCAGGGGCAAGCACGGGGGAGTTGGAAGTGGGCAAGGGGATGGCAGAGTGGTGTTGCCATCATGGTCCCTCACCCCGGCCGGTGCTGTAGAGATGGATCTCGATCACCCACGGATGAACCGCTGGCGCCAACTCTTCGGGGAGCGCCGGCCGTTGATCGGTGTGATTCACCTGCCCCCGTTGCCGGGTTCCCCAGGCTGGGGAGGGGACATGGCTGCGGTGGAAGCCCGGGCCCTGGCAGATGCCCAGGCTTATGTCGGTGGTGGAGCCACCGCGGTGCTGGTGGAAAATTTCGGGGATCATCCCTTCTTCCCCCACCAGGTCCCACCGGAGACCGTTGCCGCCATGGGGCGCATTGCCACCGCGGTGGTTCAGACGGTTTCCCTGCCGGTGGGCATCAACGTGTTGCGCAATGACGGCGCTGCCGCCCTGGCCGTGGCGGTGGCCAGTGGGGCGCAGTTTATCCGGGTGAACGTTCTGAGCGGGGCCATGGTGACCGATCAAGGCCTGATCCAGGGGTGTGCAGCGCCGCTTCTACGCCAGCGCCGCCTCCTGGCAGCCGATGGCGCAACGGATGGGGTGGCTGTGCTGGCGGATGTGCTGGTGAAGCATGCCTTGCCCCTTGCCCCCTTGCCGATGCATGTAGCAGTTCAGGACACCCTGGCGCGGGGTGGGGCGGATGGGGTGATCGTCTCAGGGGACAGCACAGGAACTCCGGTGGAACCGGAGGTTTTGCAGCAGGCCCGCCATGGAGCCCAAGGAGCCCCTGTGCTCATTGGCAGTGGATTCGGGCCAGCCACTGCAGACCGTCTGGGTCCCCTGTGTGACGGGGTGATCGTGGCCTCCGCATTGAAGCAGGACGGCCGACTATGGAATCCGGTGGATCCCCAGCGGGTTGCACAGCTACGGAGCCGGTTTCACCCTTGAGACCACAAACGACGGGCCACGGGAACCGTCAACATGGCACAGCCTAAACCGGCAAGCCATAGGGCTGGATCAGCAGACTGGGGGGGCGTGGCGTCCTCGTGGGTATGGGGAAAGGCGGCGCTGCCGGGGGCATGAGGATGGGCAGTCGCCTCGGGAGACCAATTGCCGAAGGCCAGGATGCTGCAGCCGACGCCAGCGAACAGCAGGGCTGCCTGTTGGCAGCGGGTGGGTGGTTGCGTGGTCATCAAGGGTGTGGAGTTGAGGAAAAGCGACCTTCCGGTCATTGTGCCATTCGCTGGTCCATCCTGGTGTTAAAATGGGTGAAACACGACAACGCTTGCATGGGCAGTTCACGTCCGACCCGACGCAACCGCAACGAGACTGTTGACCGATGGCCCCGTCTGGTGATGGCTGTCCTGGCCTCGATCGGGGCTGTTGATACAGGGCTCATCACCCTCAAACGGTGGCAGATTGTGCCGGAGCTGGCCTGCCCCGTCACGGGGGACGGCTGCGACATCGTGCTCAATAGCCCTTGGGCCACCGTTCTGGGACAACCCTTGGCGCTGTTCGGCTTTCTGGCCTATGCCACGGTGCTGGTGATGGCTGTGGCGCCCCTGTTGGTGCCCAAGCAGAACCGCTGGCAGTTCAACCGCGCCACATGGCCGCTGCTCATGCCCCTGTGCCTGGCCATGGCTGTGTTCAGCATCAGCCTGGTGGTGTTGATGGTGGTGGTCATTCAGGCGTTTTGCTTCTTCTGCCTGCTCTCGGCCATCCTCTCGGTGCTGCTGTTTTTGATTGCCCTGTTGGGCCCCAAGTGGGACGACCTGGGGGCCCAGGTGTTTCGGGCTTTGATCGTCACCCTGGTGGTGGCGGTGGGCTCCTTTGCCTGGATTCAAGCCAGTCATCCCGATCACCAGGTGGGCAACCGGGACGGCCGCCATCCACCGGTCATCACCACCACCAGTAACGACACCCAGATTGCCTTGGCTGAGCACCTCAGCGCCTCCGGCGCCGTTATCTACACGGCCTACTGGTGCCCCGCCTGCCGCGTGCAGAAGGAGTTGTTCGGCAAGGAGGCCGCCAAGAAGCTGGCCATTGTGGAGTGTGCCCAGGATGGTTACAACGCACAGCCCCGACTCTGTGAGGCAAAGGGCATACGGTCTTATCCCACATGGGAAATCGATGGAGCGCTGATTGCACCGGGGATCAAGGATCCGGATGTGTTGGCGGACGTTTCCGGTTACGCGGGAGAGCGTCTGTTCCCCAAGCTGCCCTCCTAGCCCTGCCTCTCATCCAGTGACTCTTGCGGGACCCGTAAGGGACCGCACGTTAGACGCCCACGGGGCGACTGCTGATGGCTTGGCCCTGTTGCTGACGGCTGTGGCGGCGCCAGAAGGTCTGTTGAGCCGGGTAATCCAGGCGGTGATGACCGCCTCGGCTTTCACGGCGGAAGCGGGCTGCTTCCAACAGTAACAGCCCCAAGTTACAAAAGTGTTCCACCTCCACCCAACGGCGCAGGAGTCCCATGGTCTGGGGCAGGATCGGGTGCCGATCACCGGGAGCACTGGCCTGGCGCCAGGCCAACTCCGGCCTGTGGTTCAATTCATGGGCCAACACCTGCAACTGCTGCTGGGCCATGGCCATGGCGTCGTCCTGACGATTGAGCCCGGCCATGGTCCAGCAGAGACGACGAATCCGGCGCCCCATCTGCCGCGCTGTCACCATGGACTGGCTGGTCACGGCAACAGGAGCGGCTGGACGGTGAGCAGGAACAACGCAGGGGCCGGGATCCGGATCCCAGGCTCCCTGCCCCAACTGGTGGGCCCAAACCAGGCATTCCATCAGGGAGTTGCTGGCCAGGCGATTGGCGCCGTGGACGCCGCTGCTGGCCACTTCCCCGAGGGCGTAAAGACCTGATACCGTGGTGCGGGCCTGGAGATCGGTCTCTACCCCGCCCATCCAGTAGTGGGCAGCGGGAGCCACGGGGACGGGCATGGTGAGCGGGTCAATGCCCCAAGCGCGACAGCGTTCCAGAATGGAGGGGAACTGCTGCAACAAGCGCTCCTGACCGACAGGACGCAGATCCAGCCACACATGGGCATCCCCATGGCGCACCATGTGCTCGGCCAGGGCGCGACTGACCTCGTCACGGCTGGCCAGATTGCCACCCCCCACGGCAGCCACCGGATCACTGCCGTCCAGGCTACGGAGCACGGCCCCTTCTCCACGGGCCGCTTCACTGATGAGGAAGTGGGGCGCCCCTGGAATCATCAGGGCTGTGGGGTGAAACTGCACAAACTCCAGATCCCGCAACACGGCACCGGCCCGGTAGGCCATGACCACCCCATCCCCGCTGGCGAGAGGGGGATTGGTGGTCTGGGCAAACAGGCGGCAGCCGCCGCCACTGGCCAACACTACGGCGCCAGTCCGTAGCCAACCGATCAGGCCGGCCGCCATGAGCTGCACGCCACAACAGCGTTCACCTTCTCGCCAGAGTTGTAACACCACGGCGTCGTTGTGTTGGTGCAGTCGTGGACGTTCCCGCACTCTGGCCTGGAGAACGTCCACGATGGCCCGACCGGTTTGATCCGCGGCGTGGAGCACCCGTCGTTGGCTGTGGGCCGCTTCGATAGTGCGGCTCAACTGCTGCCCTCCTTGGCGGTCGAATCCCACTCCCAGAGACAGGAGACGCTCCACACAGCGTGGCGCCTGTTCCACCAGCAGACGCACGGCAGTGGGCTCACAGAGACCCGCGCCCGCCGCCATGGTGTCGTGAAAGTGGGCCTCTGTGGAATCGTCCGGACCCAGGGCTGCGGCAATGCCCCCCTGTGCCCAGCGACTTGCCGAGCGTGCCCGGGAATCCTTGGTAAGCAGGAGGACGTTGAGTTCGGGTGGCAACGCCAGGCAGGCCATGAGGCCGGCAGCGCCACTGCCCACAACCACCGCGTCCCATGCCTGGTCGAAGAGGCCGCAATCAGACGTCATTGATTGGCCCGCAGGACCCGGGTCGCTACCGGCAAACCCTAGACCCTGTTGTCTGCCCTAGCGGTATTGACCGTCGTTAATGCGGTCGAATCCGACGTTCAGCGCCATTTCAGGATCTGTCACCGTGAAGTTGTCCTTGTACTTCTCGAACAGTTCCTGCTGCCGCTGCGTCAAGTCCAGCTCGAGCACGGAATCAACGCTCTTGTAGGGACCACCAACAACAATTTTACCCGCCAGAGTGGGGTACATGCCAGGGAACTGCTGGAAGCGCCGCACGGAAGCGTTGTTCAAATCCACCAGGCCTTTTTTCTGCTCCGCCAATTTGGCATCAGCGGCATTGCGCAGCTCAACAGCCAAGGCGGTCTTCGGCGCCATAGTGCAGAGCAGCCCAATGGCCATCACTGCCGCCAGCAGCCAAGTACCAAGACGCTTCATCGGAATCGTTCCAGGTTTATCGGGGAGTGGCCCTCGTAAGGCCCTCAGCAGCTTGACAGACGGAAAGAACAAATCCTGCCTTCAGGCGCAAGGCTTTTGCAGTTCTTCAAGGAACTCCGAAAAAGCCGGAACGGTGACGCCTCCTGAGCCTGGCCGCCGGTGAGGGCCTGGCAGACCGGGAAAGAATCGGGTTTCCACAGACCCGTGCGCAGGGGCAACGAAAACAGGGATATGGGGATCACGCTCCCCTGTGGAGTTCTTTCTCGATATTGAGAATGATGCTCTGAACACTCTGCCGACAACCGGGTGTGTGGAGGGGGCACAACGGGAAGCTTGACGCCAAAGGCAACGAGAAGACCGGAGTAGCAGAGCACCTGGAAAGCCGGTCCCAACGGCTTGGCGGCAATGTCTCCGTAGGCAAAGCCGGGGGGACCACCGTCCCCCCGGAAGCCCATGGCCAGCAGCAGATAGACGGGAATCAACTCCAGCTCCCAGGCCAGGAAGAAGAGCAACACGTCCTGCACGGCAAATCCCGCCCCCTGGCCGCCCGCCGCACATGGCCAGCATGAGCACATGAAAGAGCCGTGGTTTGAAGGTGACGCACGCAGACCGTCCACGGTGGGGTCGTAGCCGTTGATAAAACCCGCCACCGTGACGAGGAAGTCCGCCAAGAAGACGGTGAGGGCATACCCAGCGGATGCGGGAGCCGTCGCCGGGATCAGGGAGGAGGGGGATGAGGAACGCCGCTGTGACGGGAAACAGGATGGCAACGCTCAGATAGGGAAAACTCTCCACTGCGGCTGAACAGGGCTTGGCCTCTGCAGATCAGGCAGTCCTCAGCGTTAATAACTATAGGTCTTCTGTTCAGAGATCAGAGGAACCAACAATAAAGATAAAAGACTTGGAGAAAGACGATGCCTTGCCGAGAAGTCGTTTGAGTAAAGCAACAAAGGTAATAAAGCAATCTTTGGTCTTCTCGAAAAAGAAAGCTTTGAAGCCTATCGGAAAATTTATTCAGTTGCTGCCGAGAATAATCTTCAAGTTGGTTGGGAGCCTTGGGAAACAGGTAACCCAATTGGGGAAAGCCTGGGAAATGGGGTACTACAGCAGCCAGGAAGCCTGATTCGGCGCTGCTGGCGCAAGCGCCTCGGAGCCGGTCAACACTACGACCCCGTAGCGTCCTGGATCACGCCGTCATCAGTTCGTGGGGCAGGTTTCCCGGTTTAACCCCAAGTGTTCTCCAGTTCGAGGCCCAACAGTTGGCGACGCAGCAAATCCAGGCTGGCGCCCACACTGACAGCCTGGATCCAGTGGCGGCCACGGCTGGAGTTCAGTCGCCTGGTCACTGTGACGGCGCCCTGCGCACTGGCCACGGCAAACACCACAAGCCCTACGGGTTTGCTGGCACTCCCCCCCCCGGGTCCCGCAATGCCGGTGACCGCCACCCCCCAGTCCGCCCCAAGGCGGTGGCGCGCCCCGATAGCCATGGCCTTGGCAACCGGTTCACTTACGGCCCCATGGCGCTCCAGGTCGGTGGTGAACACACCAAGCAGCTTGTGCTTGACGGCGTTGGCATAGGCCACGATGCCTCCCAGCACAACGGCCGAACTACCGGGCACAGCGGTGAGGGCTGCAGCCACGCCACCACCGGTGCAAGACTCTGCAGTGGCCACGGTTTGCCGGCGCTCCATCAACAGATTCAGCACCACACTGGCCAGGCTGTCGTCGTCACAGCCATAGCAGCTACTGCCCCCCAGCTTCATCAGCCGTGCCTGGGTGGGAGCAATCAGGGCCTCGGCTGCTTGGCTGGTCTCCGCACAGGCCGTAATCCTGAGCTTCACCTCGCCAGTGCCGGCATAGGGAGCAACGGTAGGATTGGTTTGCGCCAACTCGGCGGCTGCAGCCGCCGCCAGCCGGGATTCACTCACCCCCCAGAACCGCAGGATACGGCTCACCGTCACGCCACGGCCATAGGGCTGCTGCCGAAACCATGGCACAGCAGTTTGCCGCCACATGGCGTGGAGTTCAGCAGGCACACCGGGGAAGGTGAGAATGACGAAGCCCGGTCTTGGCTCCCAGATCATGCCCGGAGCAGTGCCGGTGGGATTGGGGATAACCACGGCGCCCTTGGGAAGCAGTGCCTGTTTGCGGCCGCTGGCCGGCATCGACTGCCTCCTGGTCTTATAGTGAGCGGCGATGGCGGTCAGCACATCCTCCCGCAGTTCCAGGGGTTGGCCAAAGCAGTTGGCCATGGCCTGGGTGGTGAGGTCATCGGTGGTGGGACCCAGCCCACCGGTGGTAACGAGAACCCGACAGCGACGGCTTGCCTCTCGCAACGTCTCCTGTAACCGTTGGCTGTTGTCCCCCACCACCGTCTGGCGAAAATGGGGAACGCCCAGTGCTGCCAAGGCTTCCGCCAGCCAGCGGGCATTGCTGTTGAGGATGTTGCCCAGCAGCAACTCACTACCGATGCAAAGCACCTCTGCACCTTCCCCCGGGTGACCCCGATCAGTGTCCATGGGATGCGTTACGTCGGGACACAAATATCTTGACCGGCCTGGTTGAAGGGCGAACGGTTGCCGCCGGGGAGGCCTGTGGCGCATCGTGCTTCAAGGGGGGCTGGGGATAGCCTGCCTGGGCCGTACCACACCCTTGTTCTGCCTGCGATGGCGGAACATCAGCCCCATGTACCGCCATCCGACCTCCGGAGTCTTCACCATGGCCCCGGGGCGCCACCCGCTTCCAACGACTGCGCAGGAGCAGCCAGATGAGTAAGGCTGTAGCCAGGCTCAGCCAGAGGAAACGATTGCCTACGTTGGCCACCACCAGGGCAAGACAAGCCAGCCACTGGGTGACGGCATAGATCAGAAAGACGGTGTGCCGGTGACTGAACCCTGCCCGCAGCAACCGGTGATGCAGATGACGTCGGTCCGGATGGAAGGGAGAGTAACCGGATCGCAACCGGCACATCACCACGGCAGACATATCCGCCAGGGGCAAGAAGAGAATCATCAGGGGCAGCAGAAGACTGACCCCGGTGAATTCCTTGGCTGGACCGATAACGCTGATCGAGGCCAAGGCAAAGCCGAGAAAATAGGACCCCCCATCGCCCATGAAGATCTGTGCCGGGTTCAAGTTGTGGCGCAAAAATCCCAGACAGGTTCCCGCCAGCGCCACAGCCAGCAGTGTGGGGGCCAGGGCAATTTGGTCGTTTACGTAGAAGGTGACAACCGTCAGCCCCGCCGCCGCGATGCCACCTACCCCTGCAGCCAACCCGTCAAGTCCATCAATCCAGTTGATGGCGTTGGTGATGCCCACCAGCCACAGCATCGTCACCAATACACTGAAGCCTGTGGAGAATTGCAGCACCTGACCACCCGGATAGAGGTTAACGGCCGTGATGCGGATGCCCGCTTCCCACACCACCGTTGCAACCAGAAACTGCATGGAGAGCCGGGGCAGGGGAGGCAACGAGAACAGATCGTCTGCCAGGCCAATGCAGAAAAACGCCAGTGATCCCCCGATGGCTGCCCAGATGAGCGTCTCCTGATTCCTGGGCAGGACGCCAAAAGCTCCGCAGGCCCAGGTCACAGCCAAGGCCAGCGTAAATCCCAGCACCATGGCAATTCCCCCGATCCGCACGACGGGTGTCTTGTGCTGCTTACGGGTATCGGGCCGGTCCGTGAAGCCGAATCTCAACCCCAAACCCCGCACAACCGGAACCAGCAAGGTTGTGATCAGCACGGAAAGGCCGAACACAAACAGGCTGAAGCTCCAGGGGCTGGCAACGGCGGCGAGAATCCCTGCCATCTCAACGACTCTGGTGAGTGGAATAGAAAGGATGGGGCAGACGCGGTTGAGTGGCCATGGGCACGAGACCTACAACGGAAAACGACGACACAGTTCGTCCACCCGCTGGCGGCAACGGTGAAGCACCTCTTCACTGTCCGGGTTCCGGAGGCGATCTGCAATGACCTCCGCCACCTGTCGGAATGCGTCCGCGTCAAATCCCCGTGTAGTCATGGCAGCGGTGCCCAGGCGGATCCCGCTGGTGACAAAGGGAGACTCGGGATCAAAGGGGATGGTGTTCTTGTTGACGGCCATCTTCATCTCACTGATCAAGGCATCAGCCCGTTTCCCGGTCATGCCCAGGGAGCGCACGTCCACGAGTACCAGATGGTTGTCCGTTCCTCCCGACACCAACCGTAGACCACGCTCCTGCAGGCGCTGGGCCATGGCTTGTGCATTGGTCACAACCTGCCGAGCGTAGTTGCGGAAGCCTGGGTCGAGAGCTTCTCCCAGAGCTGCGGCCTTGGCGGCGATCACGTGCTCCAGCGGTCCCCCTTGACAACCGGGAAACACAGCTTTATCCAGCAACTTGCCCTGATCGGGATCGTTGCACACAATCAGGCCTCCCCGGGGACCCCGCAGGGTTTTATGGGTGGTGGTGGTCACCACATGGCAGTGGGGCAGAGGGCTGGGATGTACCTCCGCCGCCACCAGCCCGGCAATATGGGCCATATCAGCCAGGAGATAGGCCCCCACCTCGTCGGCAACGGCGCGGAAGGCGGCAAAGTCGATGATGCGGGGATAGGCCGAGAAGCCACAGATGACGAGCCGGGGTTTGCACGCCAGGGCCAGGCGACGGATGGCGGCAAAGTCCAGACGCTCCGTGTCCGGATCCACGCCGTAATGCACAGCCCGGAACCATTTACCGGAGACGTTCACCGGTGAGCCGTGGGTTAGATGGCCGCCATGGGACAGGTCCATGGCCAGGATGGTGTCCCCTGGATTCAGAAGCGCCAGAAGGACAGCAAAGTTGGCCTGGGCGCCGCTGTGGGGCTGCACGTTGGCCCACTCCGCTTTGAAGAGGCGCCTGGCCCGGCTGATGGCCAGAGACTCCACGGCATCAACGTGCTCACAACCGCCGTAGTAGCGCTTCCCGGGCAAGCCCTCCGCGTACTTGTTGGTGAGAACTGTTCCCTGGGCCTCCATCACGGCCCTGGAGGCAAAGTTCTCGCTGGCGATCAACTCGATGTGCTCCTGCTGGCGGCGCTCCTCCTGAATGACCAGGTTGGCCAGGTCTGGATCACTCTCCAGTAGTGAGCGGTTGCGGACAGCGCTGGTGGTCGGGCTCAAAGGCTTTGCATGGGGTGCTCTTCCGATGGTAGAAACACGGAAATCTCCTCGCACGCAAAGACACCGAAGCCGCCCACGACGGGGCGGCTGGAGAGCGCTAAGCGGGCCTGGAGAGATTCGAACTCCCGACACCCTGATCCGTAGTCAGGTGCTCTAATCCACTGAGCTACAAGCCCAGCCGTTAGCGATGCCCAGGAGCCGAACGGCAGCCTGGCGGATATCGATTATGCACCCGATCGGTTCCGGTCGTCAAGCCCATGGCGGCGGCGCAATGCCGGAGGATGATTCGGGAGACAATGGAATGCCCTGCTGTTGCCCTGGCCATGCCCTTACGCTGGATCGGTGAGCCTGACCCTGCAGATCCCCGCTATCGGGATCTGGAGCGGCGGGTCAATCTAGCCCTGCACGGAGCTGTCTACGCTGCCGTCAATTCCGGTCTCTGGTTCACCCAGATGTTGCGACATCCCTGGTCCTATCCAGGCCTGTTCAGCCTGGTGTGGCTCCTGGCGCTGCTGGCTCACCTGGCAATTGTGGCGCAACGGCGGATCCGCTGAAGCGGCGCTGCCGGACAGCCCGGTTGCCCAGTGAGGAAGTCGAGGGCCGAGCTTGCCGATAGGGTTGGGCAGCAACGACGTGGTCGTCATGCTGGTCATTGAGATCCTCAACACCCGCGAGGTGATGCGTAAGCGCATTGGGCGACTGGGAGATCGTCTCGTTGGTCGTGTTCTTGACCATGAGACGGAAGTGGAGAAAGCCGTGATTCAAGAACTGGAGACAGCCTTTAAATCCTTTGGCATTGAAGCGAATATCTTGTCCGTGGAGGGCATGGAACTCACGGTGAATCGCCTGGAGGTTCCCCTCAAACTGCGGGAGCGACGGCAGGTGATCCCCCCTGAGATCTGACAAGCAGTAACCCCAACGGTCAGTCCGCCTCCGGCCCGGAAGCACGACCACCACGGCCCCTGAGACGGCGGCCCATCAACTGCAGCAACTCCTCCGCTTGGCAGTGATCGCCCATGACGCTGCAGGCTGATCATCAGCGCCAGGGCTGCGCTCACGTTCACACCCATAGTGGCCAGCACCAACCCCGCCGCCCCGAAGTTGAAGGGCAGCAGCAGCCCGGCCGGGGTCGGTCCCCCTGTGAGAGTCCAATCCAGAACGACGTTGAGACCAATGCTCACCGCCGCAATGCGAAAGGGCGTGACGGCATCTTCCAAAGCGTAGAAGGCCCGCACCAATACATCTCTGGCCAGGTACGCGGGCATTCCCAGTCCATAGGCCACCAGCAGAGCGCCCACCAGTTCCGCTGCGCGACTGTCAAAGGCGCCATGGCCGTAGACGGTCCGGATCAGCGGTTCCGCCAGCACCATGAGCAGGGCGCCCATGGGCAACATGGCGGCAACGCTCACCATGAGGCCCCAGCGCAGTTGCCTGCGGAAACCCTCGACATCGGCGGTCTTCACCATGCGGGACAGGGCTGGCAGCAGCGGCACCAACACCATGCTGGAGACAATGCCCAGTGGGGTTTGTACCAACAGGTTGGCGTAGGTCAGCCCCGCGGCCACCCCCTGCCGGGGCAGAAGGGACGCGAAGAAGAGGTCCGTAAAGACAGCGATGTAGAGCATTCCCGAGGACAAGGTGGCAGGACCCATGACCCGCAGCACTTCCCATACCCCCGCATCTCGCCAGTGCCAGCGCAGCCGTGGCCAGCCCAACCCCAGGCGGCCCATGGCCGGCAACTGCGCCAGCCATTGCAAGAGCCCGCCGGCAGTGGTGGAGACGCCCAGAACGATGCCCCCCAGCAGGGCTTGCTCAGGGGCGCCAATGTCTGCTCCCAACTGCCACCAAAGCCAGCCCAGTCCAGCCAGAACCGCTAAACTCGACAAGAGGGGGCTGAGGGAAGGAAGCCAGAACGCATCCGCTGCATTGAGGGCGCCAAAGCCCAGACCCACCAGCCCGGCCACCAGAGCCAAGGGCGCCATAAGCCGCACCTGAAGCACGGCCAACTGGCGAATGGTCTCCTTCCCTGCCAGGGCCAGGCCAGGGGCTGTGACGTCAATGATGCGTTCGGCGCCCAACACCAGCGCCAGCGTCACCAGCACCAGCACCATTCCCACCATGGTGTTGACGGTCTCCAGGAGTCGTCGGGCCTGTTGACGGTCTCTCTTGGCCAACACCGAGACCATGGCGCTATGGAAAGGTCCGTTGATCCCTCCCAGCAGGATCAACAGGAATCCGGGAACCACATAGGCGTAGTTATAGGCGTCGTAGGCCGGGCCAATGCCAAAGGCTGCCGCCAATGCCAACTGGCGAACCAGTCCACCCAGTTTGCTCATGCCGGTGGCGGCTCCAACAATACTGGCCGACGGGACGGAGGTGACGGCCCACTGCGCCAATACGGGTCCCATGACCGGTGTCTGCCAGGTGGGGGCCCCGGTGCGCATCCGTCACGATCCCGCCCCCCACCGCAAACTGGCCTGGACCTGGGAGCAGATTCAGGTTCGCGGTGACGGGGGACAACCCGAGTGGGTGGGCATCAACACCGCCCTGCCCAACCGTCTACTGGAACAGGCCATCCGCCAAGGGAGGATGGACGCCCAACTGGGCGCCTGCACAACCATCCGCCGCGAGGTGACCTACGGCAGCCGGAAAAAGAGCCGGATTGACCTGCTGCTTGACGGTGGAGAGCGACCTGTCTACGTGGAGATCAAGAACACCACGTGGAGCAGGGGGCCAGTGGCCTTGTTCCCCGATACGGAGACCACGCGAGGGCAGAAGCACCTGCAAGAACTCATGGACGTGCTGCCCACGGCCCGGGCTGTGCTTCTGTTGTGTATCAGCCGCAGCGACTGCCACAGCTTTGCACCCGGTGACCGTGCCGATCCTCGCTATGGAGAGCTGTTCCGCATGGCGCGCACTGCTGGAGTCGAGGTGTATGCGCCGCGCTTTGCCCACCGGCTCGATGGGGTGGACTGGTGTGGATTGGCAACGGTTCTGGAGCGTCAGCCCGAGGAACCCACTCCGGGGGAGTAGGGCCGTACGGCTGCCCTGATGTCCTGGCCTGTGGTCCGACGGTCGTTGTCCGGACCGGAGGAGGACGAGGACAATACCTTTTGCCGGGGTGATGGTGTGGGACCGATAACCGACCTCGTGGTCTCTTGTGGTCAAATCTTGTAACAGCGGCTACAAAACTTCCCCCCATAGACTTGCACTCTGTGCAAAGAGTTGGCGACATTCGCCGACGCCTCTTCTTCTCATTTGCACGTGCTTTTTTCTTTGTATGACGCTTGCAATGCATCGCCCGCGCGTGACTGCGGCCCAGCAGTTGGCACAGAAGAGCCTGTACAACGGTGTCGCTCAGCTAACTGAGTTCATCACGAAGGGTTCTTTCAACCGGCTGGCCTGGTTGGCCTGTGTGCCCTTGGGTCTGATGGGCTTGGGCTTGTTCAATCTTGCTGCCAGAGCACAGGAAGCCATGGCAGGCGCTGAGCCGGAAATCAGCGCTGCCTTCCTGGCCAACAACCTCTGGCTGCTGATCGCCACCATTCTTGTCATCTTCATGAATGCGGGCTTCGCCATGGTGGAGGCGGGGATGTGCCGGCAGAAGAACGCCGTCAACATCCTGTCGAAAAACCTTTTCGTGTTTGCCCTGGCCGTGAGCGCTTACTGGCTCATGGGGTATTCCATCATGTATGGGGATCCCGTAGCCGGTGGATGGCTCTATTGGAACCAGTTCTTCTTTGATCCCTACGTCTCGCCGGAGACCATTGCCGAGGCCGGACTGGTGCCTACGGTGGACTTCCTCTTCCAGGCCGCCTTTGCCGGCACGGCCGCAACCATCGTTTCCGGTCTGGTTGCGGAGCGGATCAAGTTTGGCGAGTTCGTGATCTTTTCCCTGATACTGACCGGGATCATTTACCCGATCTCCGGTAGCTGGCAGTGGAACGGCGGCTGGCTCTCCGAGATGGGCTTTATTGATTTCGCCGGCTCCTCCATCGTTCACTCCGTGGGCGCCTGGGCCGGTGTTGTGGGCGCAGCTCTCCTGGGTCCCAGGATTGGCAAGTTCGTCAACGGTCAGGCCCAGGCCATGCCTGGTCACAACATGGGGATCGCCACCTTGGGCTGCCTGGTGCTCTGGATCGGCTGGTACGGCTTTAATCCGGGCTCCGAGCTGGCCATGGATCAGTACGTACCCTTTGTGGCGGTGACAACCACCCTGGCTGCTGCTGGTGGCGGCATCGGCGCGGCCCTGCTCTCCAAGATCACCTCCGGCAAGCCGGACCTCACCATGATTATCAACGGCATCCTGGCGGGTCTGGTGAGCATCACCGCCGGCTGCGGGAACATGACCCTGGCGGGCTCATGGATTGCCGGCTTTATCGGCGGTCTCATCGTGGTGCTCTCCGTCGGTGTCCTGGACGGCATTGGCATCGACGACCCCGTTGGCGCCTTCTCGGTTCACGGTACATGCGGGATCTGGGGCACCCTGGTGATCGGTCTCTGGGGTGTTGAAAGCATGGATGCCGGAGCCGCCGGGATTGGCCTGCTCAACGGCGGTGGCTTTGCCCAACTGGGTTATCAGATCGTGGGTTGTCTGGCCTATGGCATCTGGACCGTGGTGACCTGCTTCATCGCCTGGAAGATCATTGGCAGCATCTTCGGTGGTATTCGGGTAACCGAAGAAGAAGAGCTCACGGGTCTGGACATTGGCGAGCACGGCATGGAGGCCTACCCGGAGTTTGCGTCCAGCAATAGCTGAACGTTTTGAACCCGGCGCTGGATCAGCACCAGGTCACTTCTTCAGCTTCCGCTGTGAAATCTCCCATCCCCAGGCTTCGGACTACCCTGGTCCGGAGCCTTTTTCTCTTGATCTGCCTATACACTGCTCACTGATCCCGTTGTGTTGCTGTGACTGAAACCATTAATACTCAGGCGTTCCGCCGCACGCTCCACCACTCCGGCAACTACAACCGGCGTGGTTTCGGTCGAGCCAACGAGGTGGCAAGCACCCTGGAAAACGCCTACCAGTGCGACCTGATCCAGCAGATCCGCGCCAACAGCGACAAGCTCACCCAGGGTCGTCTCACGATTCACCTGGCTGAGGCCTTCGGATTCTGCTGGGGTGTGGAGCGGGCCGTGGCCATGGCCTACGAGACCCGGCGCCACTTCCCCAAAGAGCGCATCTGGATCACCAACGAGATTATCCATAATCCCTCTGTCAACCGTCATCTGCGCCAGATGGGCGTGTTGTTCGTCCCGATTCTGGAGGGACGCAAGGATTTTTCGGCAGTGGAGCAGGGGGACGTGGTCATCCTGCCCGCCTTTGGCGCCACGGTAGACGAGATGCAACTCCTCAACCAGCGTCAATGCACTATTGTGGACACCACCTGTCCATGGGTATCCAAGGTGTGGAGCGCTGTGGAGCGCCACAAGAAGAGAGACTTCACCTCCATCATCCACGGCAAGGTGAAGCACGAAGAAACCTTGGCCACCAGTTCCTTTGCCGGCACCTACCTGGTGGTGCTGAACCTGGAGGAAGCCCGTGTGGTATGTGACTACATTCTCTCGGGCGGAGACCGCGAGGCCTTTCTGGAGCGCTTCAAGAATGCCTGCTCTCCTGGCTTTGACCCCGACAGTGATCTGGTTCGGTTAGGGGTGGCCAATCAAACCACCATGCTGAAAACAGAAACAGAAGCGATTGGACGGCTGTTTGAGCAGACCCTGTTACGTCGCTACGGCCCCCCGTCCCTGAAAGAACACTTCCTGGCCTTCAACACCATCTGTGATGCAACCCAGGAGCGGCAAGACGCCATGTTTTCCCTGGTGGAGGAAAAGCTGGACCTGATGGTTGTTATCGGTGGCTACAACTCCTCCAACACCACCCATCTACAGGAAATCGCCATGGAGCGCGGCATTCTCTCTCTCCACATCGACGCTCCCGAACGCATTGGTCCTGGCAACGCCATTGAACACAAGCCGCTCGGTCAGAGCCTGGAGCGCCTCTCCCCTTTCCTGCCGGAAGGAGAGATCACCGTGGGGGTTACCTCGGGTGCATCCACCCCTGACCGGGTTGTCGGGGAAACCATCTGCGCCCTGTTCGAAATTGCCAACGACAGCTTTTCCGATGGGGCTGATCACCGTCCACTCCATTGACCACTTGCCTCCCGTCACCCATCCAGGAGCAAGGCAATAAGGCGGAACTGCAAACAGGTGCAGAACCATTGACCTGTGTTACAGGTTCAGGACTCATAACCAGGAGACAAGGGCTAAGGCCAGGGGGATGGCAGAGTGGAAGATGTAGGCGCAGCGGTCATAGCGTATTGCAATGCGGCGCCAGTCCTTCAGCTTGACGACAAGAATCTTGTCGTCACGAACGTTTTTTATTGCGGCTCCGTCCCGGCAAAAGTACAAGCATGAGATGCCTTTCCGTCTTTACAAGGCTTTTCAAAGGACCAGCAGAGATTGAAGCGACTTTTTCATTTTCAGAGGTTCCCTTCCTATACAAACCGTTTGCAAAGCAAGCCGTAGCGCTGCGCACAGGACAAGCCTTGAACACCGAATCAACAGAGAACCGGGCAGCCCATCCTGGCCGAACGTCCCTTCGCGACAGACTGTCCAAAGAGCAACGTAGCGCTCCAAGGCAGGATTCCCCGGTTACCGTCACGCAGCTTGGGGAAGCGTGGCATTGGGCTCCCGGGTCCGCGCCCCGGTTTTGCCCGCTTCAGCCACCAGCGCAGCGTGCTGCTCAGAACACAGAGATGAAGCGCAGCTCAAGGGAGTAATCCACAGGAGCAGTAGCGGTGCGGTCTTCCTGCCGTTGCCCCTCCAGGGAGATAGTCCAAGGTTCATCCA